>NZ_LJFZ01000016.1:0-164207 GCF_001420875.1 Frankia sp. AvcI1
GTCCCGGGCGCCAGGCCGCGGGCGGCGGGCGCGCTGGCCGGCCCGCGACGCGCGGCGTAGGAGAGGTCGGTGGTCGGGGCGCCCGTCGACCAGCCCGCCGCAGAGGCGGCCGGGCGGTGTCGGACTCGCTCCCGGGGCGGCCCGGCAGCGCCGCGCCGCCTGCCGCGCCGGTACCCGGGTCCATCCGGCCGTCCGGAGCCGTCGTGCCGCTCGGAGCCGTCGTGCCGCTCAGGGCCGTCGTGCCGCTCAGGGCCGTCGTGCCGCTCAGGGCCGTCGTGCCGCTCAGGATCGCCGTGCCGTCCGGGGCCGCCGTGGCGCCGGCGACCGGTGGGGGGGCGCCGCCGGCGGAGTCGGCGGCGCGGCGCGCGCCCGGCCGCAGCCGGCGGGCGAGGCGGATCACGACGGCCAGCAGCAGCACGCTGACCGCGCCGATGGTGATGGCCGTGGCGATGGCGCCGTAGACGGTGGAGCGGACGAGCACGCGCGTCGGGGGATCGGTCGACAGGGCCTGGCCGTCGAGGTTGAGGCGGCGGATCTCCAGCGGGAAGGTCCCCGCTCCCTCGGCGTCCACCTCGATCTCGATCTGGGCCTTCTGCCCCGAGGGGAGGGTGCGGGTCTCGCGGGCCGGCGAGCGGAGCCGGGAGTGGGTCGAGGAGAAGGCGAGCACGACGGTGACCTCGAACTTCGTGTTGTTCTCGAGCGTGATCGGCACCAGCCCGTGCTTGCTCGTCAGGTTGACACTGCGGGAGGCCACCACCTGGATGCCGTTGCGGATCGCGGACACGTCCCCGTCCACCTGCTGGCTCAGCGACACACCGTCGACCATGCGCCCCCCGCGCCAGGCGACGGAGGTCGCTGTGACAAGTGCGTCGCTCATCGGGTTGACCCTGTCGACCTGGCAGGTGGGAGGGGACTTGAGCGGTGGGCAGAGTACCGGCCCCAGCGCCCGCGCCTCGTCACGGACGCTCGTGACCGCGTCGAGGTAGGTGGCGGGCAGCTCCCGGGCCTGCGCGTCGGCCGGGTAGACCAGCGCGCCGCGACGGGGCGGCGGCTGGTTCTGACCGGCGCCGCCGTCGAGCGGGACCGGCGTGGAGTAGTCGCTGTCGATCGTCCCCAGCACCTGCCTGGCCCAGTCGTCCGTGGGGGGGGCCCAGTCCCGTGGCAGGGCGAGGACCTGGAACCGGGGTTCGGACCTCTCGGCGGTGATCGTGGCGAGCTCGGCCCGCAGGTGCGCCAGGACGCCCCCGGCGCTGGGCCCGTCGGCTCGGCCGTCGAAGGAGGTGGCGATCTCGGCGAGGCGGTGGTCGGTGGCGAGCGCCCGGATCGGGCCGGCCGACGTCGGCAGCTCGTAGGTTGCCGACGGTGTGTAGGTGGCGCTGGACCGGGGGCGCAGCGAGCGGTCGTCGAGGAGCACGGTCCCGACCTGCAACTGGCGCAACACGTCCACGGTGGCGGCGTCGGCGAGCCCGTCGACGGGGTAGGCGACGCGTTCCATCTGCCGAGGGTCTCGTTTCAGCAGGGCGGCCAGCACGACCTGGCCAGTGTTGACGGCGTAGCTCACCGTGTCCAGCTTCTGGGCGTGGACCAGGGCGGCCAGGTCGGCGTCGCCGTAGGGCAGGGCGAAGACCGCGCCGCCGGCTTCGGCGAAGCCCCTGATGTCGTTGAGGAACTGGGCGGCGCTGGAGCTCTGCGTCTCCTTCACCCCCTCCGCGCCGCCGCCGGGGCTGGCGTAGTGGTAGCCGTCCGGGTTCGTCATGGCCTGCAGCGCCTGCACCAGCGTCGGGTCGACGGCGAGCGTGACCGCGGGCCGGCCCTCGGCGGTGACGGTCGTGCGGGCCGCGTCGAGCAGTCGGTACAACCTGCCGCCCGGCTTCACCTCGTCGGCGAGCACGTTGTCGGTCAGCAGGCCGTCCGAGCGCAGGCGGGGCTGGTCGGCGAGCGGCAGGACCACCGCCACCGGGGTTCGCTGCTGCTGGCCGGACGAGCGGACCACGAAGGTGTACGCCGCGCCGAGCGGACTCGTGGCCCTCCCGCCGATGGAACCCGTGACCAGGACCCGCAGCGGGTAGGCGCCGGCCCGCGCCGGCGGGGCCGCACCACCGAGGTCTCCGGTGATCATGAAGGGAACCGGATCGGTGCCGCGGACGGGCGGATCCGTCAGCGGCTGTGAGCGGTCGCCGCTCGCGAGGGCGAGCTGCNGGGTGGTCAGGGCGCGGGCCGCGACGGTACTGCCGGCCAGGGTCTCG
Organism: Frankia sp. AvcI1; assembly: GCF_001420875.1. NCBI lineage: Bacteria > Bacillati > Actinomycetota > Actinomycetes > Frankiales > Frankiaceae > Frankia > Frankia sp. AvcI1. Next base: position 2,247 of record NZ_LJFZ01000016.1, read on the forward strand.
AGCTGCCCGCGGGAGGTCACCGGCGCGGAGCCGATCCACAGGCTCATCCGCAGGTCGGTCAGGGGCTGGTCCGCCGAGGTGGCCAGCGTCCCCTGCACGGACACGACGGACGAGCCGGCCGGCGGTGCCTGCACCTCGGTGAGGGTGACGGTCACCGGGTTGCCCGCACCGGTGGACGACGGCGTCGATCCCGATGAAGAAGGTCGTGAATTTCCCGGTTCGTCTGTGGATGAAGCTGTGGAAGACCGTGGTGATCCTGTGGATGAATCCGGTCGGGCGATCCGTTCCACGAGCCCGCCGCGGATCGCCGCGCCCGCCGCGGAGCCGCCGGCCACCGGGACGACGAGGGCGAGCAGCGCCAGGGCGGCGAGCCGGGTCGCCCAGCGCCGGCCGCCGGCGGCCGAGCGCCGCCGCGCCCGTAGCGCGGGCCGGTGCGGCGCCGTCATGCGGTCGCGGCCAGCACGACGGGCACCTCGTCGAGCAGGCGCCGCTCGTCGGCGTAGGCGAGGCGCCCGGCGACCTCGGCCAGCGGGACCCAGGCCACGGCATCCACCTCGATGTCGGCGTCCGACAGCGAGCCGACGCTGCGCAGCAGCAGGAAGTGGTGCACCGTCTTGTGGATGCGTGTCCCCCCGGCGACGAACCAGAAGTCGATGGTGCCCAGCCGGCCNAGGACGGACCCGGTCAGCCCGGTCTCCTCGCTGACCTCGCGCACGGCGGCCTGCTCGGTGGTCTCGCCGGCCTCGACGTGCCCCTTGGGCAGCAGCCACAACAGGCGCCCATGGNGATCCCGGCGGGCGATGAGCGCGGCGGAGGCGTCCGTGGAGCACTGGTCGAGAATGAGGCCGCCCGCCGAGGTCTCCTCCACCCGGGGCAGCGGAGCGCGACCGGTAGAGGAGGTCGACGGCGGCATGGATTGATCGTACGAGGCGCGGGTCCCCCGGCCGGCCCGTGTGCCCGCAACGTCCCGGTTGTGCCCGTTGCTCCGGGTGGTCGCAACCGCGCCACCGCGGCCGCGATGTGATCGTCCCCAGTCCGTCCAGGTGCCGGTTCACCGCGTCCAACCCCGTAACCTGAAGGTGTGTCAGTGATCAGTCTGGACAACCCGCGCGACTCGGCCGAACGGGTGGTGAGTGAGCTGCTCAGGGTGCCGCCGGCCGCGGACGAGCTCGGGCGCGTGTTCGCCGCGCACGGCCACCTGCTGCACCTCGTCGGCGGGTCGGTCCGCGACGCCCTGCTCGGCCGGCCCACCACGGGTGCCACGGGCGCCGGCGGCGCCCCGGCCGACCTCGACTTCGCCACGGACGCCCGGCCCGAGCGGGTTCTGGAGATCACCCGGGGCTGGGCGGAGGCCACCTGGGAGGCGGGGATCGCCTTCGGCACGGTCGGGCTCGCCCGTCGCGGCCTGCGCTTCGAGATCACCACCTACCGCAGCGAGGCGTACGACCGGCAGTCCCGCAACCCGCAGGTCACCTACGGCGACAGCCTGGAGGCGGACCTGTCCCGCCGGGACTTCACCGTCAACGCGATGGCGGTGTCGGTCCCGGGCCACGACTTCGTCGACCTGTTCGGCGGGATGGCCGACCTCGCCCGCGGCGTGCTGCGCACCCCGGCGAGCCCGGCGGCGTCGTTCGACGACGACCCGCTGCGCATCCTGCGCGCGGCCCGGTTCGAGGCGACCCTCGGGCTGACCCCGGTGCCCGAGCTGGTCGAGGCAATGCGCGCGCGGACCGAGCGGCTCGCGATCGTCTCCCCCGAGCGGATCCGGGACGAGCTGCGCAAGCTCCTCCTCGCCGCCGATCCGGTGGCGGGCCTGGAGCGGCTCGTCGAGATCGGCGTCGCCGACATCGTGCTGCCCGAGGTCGCGGCGATGCGGATGGAGATCGACGAGCACCACCAGCACAAGGACGTGTACGCGCACACGCTGACCGTGCTGCGCCAGGCGATCGCCCTGGAGGAGCCGGGCGCGCCCGACGAGGTGCTGCGCTGGGCGGCGCTGCTGCACGACATCGGCAAGCCGCGCACCCGGCGGCACATCCCGGGCGGCCGGGTGTCGTTTCACCACCACGAGGTCGTCGGCCGGGACATGACGCGGCGCCGGCTGGCCGCCCTGCACTTCCCCAAGGACGTCACGGACGCCATCTGCCGGCTCGTCTACCTGCACCTGCGGTTCCACGGCTACGGCGAGGGCGAGTGGACGGACGCGGCCGTGCGTCGCTACGTCCACGACGCCGGCCCCCAGCTCACCCGGCTGCACAAGCTGGTCCGCTCCGACTGCACCACCCGCAACCGGCGTAAGGCGGCGGCGCTGTCGCGTACCTACGACTCGCTGGAGGAACGGATCGCGGACCTCGCCGCGCGGGAGGAGATCGCGGCGATCCGGCCGGAGCTGTCCGGCGACGACATCATGGCGCTGCTGGGGCTTGCCCCGTCGCGCCTGGTGGGCCAGGCCCGCGCGCACATGCTGGAGTTCCGCTTCGAGTGCGGCCTCGTCGGACGCGAGGCGGCCGAGGCGGAGCTGTTCCGGTGGGCCCGCGAGCACGAGGTGCCGATCCCGGACGCCTGACCGCCCGACCGGGGGACGACGCGGCCGGGGGCAGCGGGCGCTGTCGGCGCTGTCGGGGCTGTGGGGCTGTGGGGCTGTCGGGGTGGGTCAGCTGCGGCTCTCGGCCGGCCCCGCCGAGATGATCGGGTTGATCCGTCCGGTGGAGTCGGTCGGATCGACCGGGTCGGCGGGACCGCCGGGCGGGGGAACGGCCGGATGCGGCCTCGGTGGTCCGTCGCCCACGCCGCGGATCACCCGGTCCTCGGGATGCCGGCGGGCGGCCCGGTAGTACACCAGCCCGGCCAGCGCGTAGCCCAGCCCGGCGACGACGACCACCGCNGCCGAGNGGCCGTCGTCGGGCAGGACGACGGCGGCGAGCGCCGCCGCGGCCACGAAGGCGACGTTGAACAACAGGTCGTAGAGCGAGAAGGCGCGGCCGCGGTAGGCGTCGTCGGTCTGCTCCTGGACGATCGTGTCCACGCAGATCTTGCTGGCCTGGGCGGAGAACCCGAGCAGCGCGCCGGCGACGATGAACAGGGGAGCCCTGAAGGGCAGGCCGAGCACCACCTCGACGACGCCCCCGAACACCAGGACCAGCGTGATCCAGCTCGATTTCGGCATCCGCCGGGTGGCCCGCGGGGTCACGAGGGCGGCGGTGACGGTGCCGACCCCGCTGGCGGTCACGACGGCGGCGAGGCCGGTCAGCCCGCCCTCGCTGCCGGTGAAGTAGTTGCGGTACAGCAGCACCGTCATCACGAGGACCAGCCCGTAGGCCGCCCGCGAGCTGGTCAGCGCGGCGAGCGCGCGGCGCGCCGGGCCGTGGCCGGCGAGGTAGCGGGCGCCGTCGACCATGTCGGCGACGACCTCGGTGGCCTGCCGCCAGGCTCCCTGCCAGGGCACAGCGACCACGGGCCCGAAATCGTCCCGGCCGGAGCGCGCCGCCGTCACCATCGCCAACAGGTAGGCGATCGCCGCCAGGCCCGCGACGAGGGCCACCGTCCGGTCGTCGCCGCCGACGAGGCCCCGCACCCCGCTGCCGAGGCCGGCGCCGAGCAGGGTCGCGACGGTGCCGGAGGTGACCGACAGGGCGTTGGCGGTGACGAGGCGGTCGACGTCGACGACGACGGGCAGCCCGGCGGACAACGCCGCCAGGACGAAACGGTTCACACTCACCGACGCGAGCGCCACCGCGTAGAAGTCGACGCCGGTACGCCCGGCGGCGATGAGGACCACCAGGATGGNCATGAGGACCATCCGCACGAGCGAGCTGACCACGAGCACCCGCTGGCGGGACGTCCGGTCGAGCACGATGCCCGCGAACGGGCCGATCACGCTGAAGGGCAGCACGACGATCGCCAGGGACGAGGCCAGCNCCCCCGCGGACGTCGCCCGCTCGGGGGAGAACAGCACGTAGCTCACGAGGGTCGCCTGGAAGACGCCGTCGGCGGCCTGGGAGGTGAGCCGGGCCGCGTACAGCATCCGGAACCCGCGGCCGCCGAGCAGCTCGCGGAGGTTCGCCGACCATGCCACGCCTGTCAGCGTAGGGCCACCCGGCCCGACTCAGGTCACCGGTGCTCCTGCGNAGGCCCGGTCGAGCCGGTCGCGGCGTGGCCGGGTGGTGCCGTCGGGTTCGGCCGCCCCCTCCGGACGACCGAACCCGACGCCCCGATCAGCCCTCGTTGCGGATGAACGCCTCGACCTTGTCGCGGGCCTCGTTGTCGCGGTACTGCTCCGGCGGGGACTTCATGAAGTACGACGAGGCGGACAGGATCGGCCCGCCGATGCCCCGGTCCAGGGCGATCTTGGCGCAGCGCACCGCGTCGATGACCACGCCGGCGCTGTTGGGGGAGTCCCAGACCTCGAGCTTGTACTCCAGGTTCAGCGGGACGTCGCCGAACGCGCGACCCTCGAGCCGGACGTAGGCCCACTTGCGGTCGTCGAGCCAGGCCACGTAGTCCGACGGCCCGATGTGCACGTTGTCCTTGCCGAGGTCGTGGGAGACCTGGGAGGTCACGGCCTGCGTCTTGGAGATCTTCTTCGACTCGAGCCGGTCGCGCTCGAGCATGTTCTTGAAGTCCATGTTGCCGCCGACGTTGAGCTGCATCGTGCGGTCGAGGACGACGCCGCGGTCCTCGAAGAGCTTCGCCATCACCCGGTGGGTGATGGTGGCGCCGACCTGCGACTTGATGTCGTCGCCGACGATCGGCACGCCCGCGNCCCGGAACTTCTCGGCCCACTCGGGGACGCCGGCGATGAACACCGGCAGGCAGTTGATGAAGCCGACCCCGGCGTCGATGGCGCACTGGGCGTAGAACTTCGCGGCGTCCTCGGAACCCACCGGCAGGTAGCAGACGAGCACGTCGGCGCGGGACTCCCGCAGGGTGGCGACGACGTCGACCGGCGTCTCGTCGGACTCCTCGATGGTCTCCCGGTAGTAACGGCCGAGGCCGTCGAGGGTGTGCCCCCGGGAGACGGTGATGCCCAGCGGCGGCACGTCAGCGATCTTGATGGTGTTGTTCTCGCTGGCGACGATGGCCTCGGAGAGATCGCGGCCGACCTTCTTGGNGTCCACGTCGAACGCGGCGACGAACGTCAGGTCGGAGACGTGGTAGTCGCCAAGCGTCACGTGCATCAGCCCGGGGACCTGCGCCGACGGGTCGGCGCCGCGGTAGTACTCGACCCCCTGGACCAGCGAGGCGGCGCAGTTGCCTACGCCGACGATGGCGACACGTACCGAACCCATGACGGTCTGCTCCTTAGCTGCGATTTCTATGGAAGTGGAAATATTCGGGGCATACGGCCCGCCGCGGCGCCGCCCACCAGCCGAAGGGCAGGGAGCGGGCGCCGCTGCGCGGTGCCACTCACCGACCGGCCGGAACCTCACCGTCGGGGTCCGGGCCGGCCTCGGCCGGGGCGTGCCTGTTCCGGTCGCGCGCGTCGCCGTCGTTGCCGCCGTGCGTGCCGTCGAGATAGGTGCCGCGTCCGTCCCGCCGGGCCGTCCGGCCCGCTCGGGCCGGCCTGACCGGCCGGCGCCCCGTCCCGCCGCCACGAGCGGGAGGGGGGAGCGTGCCCGGCTCCGATCCTGTGGATGGCTCCGATCCTGTGGATGGAGCTGTGGACAACCCTGTGGACGCTGTGGACAACTGTGGTTCCGTGAACCCCGCCGGGGCGCTGGCCCGCTCCGTCTCGATCAGCTCGTTGAGCCACCGGACCTCGCGTTCCACCGACTCGAGCCCATGGCGCTGCAGCTCGAGCGTGTAGGTGTCGAACCGCTCGACGGTCCTGGTCAGGGCCGAACGGACCTTCTCCCGGCGCTCCTCGAGCCGGCCCNGGCGCCCCTCCAGGATGCGCAGGCGGACGGCGGCGTCCGTCTTCGCGAAGAAGGCGAACCGCACGCCGAACATCTCGTCCTCCCAGGAGGACGGGCCACCCTCACCGAGCAGCTCGGCGAGCTTCTCCTTGCCCTCGCCGGTCAGCGTGTAGACGACCCGACTGCGCCCGCCGAGCCGGGTCGTCGCGCTGACGTCGTCCGCGGTGACGTACCCGGCGTCCGCGAGGCGGCGCAGGCAGGGGTAGAGCGAGCCGTAGCTGAACCGATGGAACGCGCCGAGGACCGCGGCCAGCCGCTTGCGCAGCTCGTAACCGTGCATCGGGCTCTCGGAGAGCAGGGCGAGAACCGCCAGTTCCAGCATGACCCACCCTCCTTCGACCGTGCCCGGCCGCAGGCCTGATCGCCTCGCGGTCTGCCGCCTCGCTGCGTGGCGCTCCCGGCTGTGCGGCGCTGCCCGCTGCGTCNCGCTCGTGCCGTCGCCCCGTACTGCCGAGTCGATACTGTCGCGCCGACATATCGAAGCGATACATCGAGGATAGACGTCTCGGGACGAGCGCCGCAACCAGGAATGACCATCCGGCGACCAGGAGATGACACAACGACACCTCCACCTCCGGGCGGCGTCGCGGCGCGGCCCCTTCCGCTCGCGGCCCGGGGCTGGCGTGACCCGGTCCCCCGTGATCTCGCCGCAGCCGGCGGCCGCCCCGGGAACTGCCTGGTCGCAGGGGTGATCGGGGTCCAGCCCAGGCGAGGCCCACGGGCCCGCGGGACCGGGCTGAGGCTGGCGGTGCCCACCGGGCGACCTCGCCGTGAGTAGGGGCGGCGTCACAGTGTCATCCGGCTCACAGTGGTCGCGGCCCCGCCCGGGGAGCGCGGGCCCGNCCGTCGCGCGGGTGGCGGCCGGCAGTCCGTTCGGTGACCATCTGTCCGGACCATCTGCCTGGAACACGTCCGCGGCGTACCGTTGGAACATGCGGTCGCGGTCGGTCATCGACTACGCGCTCGCCCGCCGGGCGACGCTCGCGGATCTGTTCGCGGGGCGGGTGTCCTCGCTCGACGTCTGTGACGCGCACCCGTACCTGCTGCGCGCCGCCAAGTACCACGGCGAGCCGACCAGCAAGCGGTGCCCGGTCTGCCGCGGTGNCGATCCGCTCATCCACGTCACCTACACCTACGGTGACGAACTTGGGGAGAGCTCCGGCCGCGTGCGGGCGACGAAGGACCTCCCGGCGCTCGCGGCGAGGTACAGCGAGCTGCGGGTCTACGTCGTCGAGGTGTGCCGTCCGTGCGGGTGGAACCATCTGATCACGTCCTACGTGATCGGCACCGGCGAGCCGAAGGCGAAGCGCCAGCACCGCCGAGCCGCCGACACCTGACGGCGGCGTTTCCCGCCCTCCCCNGCTCCCCTCCACCGCGTCTCTGCGCGCTCCCCTCGAACCCTCTGTTCTCCGGCCGCGCCGCGGCGCTGGGCGCTGCGACGCGACGGCGCTCCGGGCGCCCTGCGCGAGCGGGCGGAATCTGGCGTGAGATCCTGGTCTGCCATGTGGGTGTCGCGACGGGTCCAGGCGTGGTGCCGACCACGAGTGGTTCCGTTTCGTGACCTTGCCGGGGTGAGCCCGGCGGATGGCCCGGTCCTGTCTGNTCGGCCGACTCCTGCCCAGGGCCTGAGGNCGTCGACCTCCCCCACAGCCGGGTTCCGGCCGGATCGGACCGGTGGGGGCCGGACCTTCGGTAGCGGTCGGGGGTGCCGGCCCGTCCCCTGTGGCGGAGCGGCGACCGGGGAGTCCCAGAGCGACGGATGGAGCGGTCGGTGAGCTCTCCCTACGACCGAGGCGCCTACCGGGGCGGCCCGGATGCGGACCCGATGCGGTCCGAACCCGGCCAGCCTCAGGAGGCGTCCCCCGATCGGGCCAGGCCCGACCGGATTGCCCGAGCCGGCCAGCCGGATCGGCCGGATTCGCCTGCCCGGGCCGGCCACGACGGCCCGCCGTCGGTCGACCGCCCCCGCGGCGAGCGCACCGCCCTGGTACCGGCGGCCGGTCGACCCGCAGCGGGACGCGGCGAGCGCACCGCGCTGGTGCCGCCTGCCGGATCCGCCGGGCCTGCCGGGCCTGCCGGATCCGCCGGGCCAGCGGGAGTTGCCGGGCCAGCGGGAGTTGCCGGGCCAGCGGGAGTTGCCGGGCCACCCGGAGCCGGCGGGTCGCAGGGAGTCGTCGGGTCGCAGGGAGTCGTCGGTCGGGCGGGGGCGGCCGGTCCCGCCGGACGTGTCGGGGGACCGCCGCCTCGTGCGGTGGCTCCCGTCGAGGCGGCGCAGCCCGACCGGCGCCCGGGTGCCGGCGCCGCGGCGATCCCGACCGCCGGCTGGGTACCCGACCACGGCTCGGTGGCCCGGGCCGCCGGTCGTGGGGTGCCGCCCGGTCCCGGTCCCGATCCCGTCGCCGACGAGCGGGCCGGCCGCGCGTCCGGGCGTGGTGTCTCCTCCGAGCGTGGTATCTCCCCCGAGCGGGGCGCCGCCCCCGAGCGGGTTGCCAGCCCCGGGCGGGCACCGGAGCGGGGAACGCCCGACCGGGGAACGCCCGACCGGGCGGCGGTCGAGCGGTCGCTGCCCGGCGGCGCACCCGAATGGCCCGCGACCCGCGCGGCGGGCCGGCAGACACCATCCGACGCACCCGGCCGCGTCGCGGGAGCCCCCCGTGATCCGGCGACGTTCCGCGAGACCGGCCGGCCTCGCGACGCGGGAGCCACCCGCGCGGTCGCGGCCGGGCCGTTTGTCCCGGCGGTGGACCCGAGGGGTGGCGCCCGCCCCGATCAGCCGCCCGTGGGCGGGGACGGAACCGATCCACGTCGCCGGGCCGACCGGCCGGCCGGCGACGAGCCCGCCGTCCGCGGCGGGCGGGGACGGGAGCGCACGGGGGGTCGGGGTGTGCCGGACCGTCGCTCGGGTGGGATGCCCGGAGCCGGCGACCGTGGTGGGCCCGAGCTGGACCGCCCGTCCGGCCCACCGCCGCCACCGGCGGGACGCGATCGGGCCGCAGGCGCGCCGCGGACCTCGGCGAAGGTGAACACGCTCTACGACACCGTCGACCAGGCGGCACTGCGCCGGGTCGACGTCAGCGAACGCACCGCCGATGCGACCGTCTACCGCAAGGTGACGGCGGAGCAGGCTGGGCGAGGCGCGGCGGACGGTGCCGGGATGACGGAGGTGACGCCGGTGCGCCGGGTCGCCGGGCGGCGCCGTGACCGGCCCACCCGGGCGACCGAACGGATGGCGTTGCGGGTCGGCGAGCTGGAGGCGGCCGAGGGCCGCACCGGCCCGGGGGGATCCGGTGCCCGCCGGCCCGCGCCCGCGCCCGCGTCCGCGCGCACCGGGCCGGGGCGCGGGGCGCCCACGCGCTCGTCCCGGGCGGCGATGGGAGGTCCGGACGGACCGGGCGGACCCGACGGGCCCGGCGGCCCGGGCGGCGGTCGTTCCCGCCGACCGGGCGAGGGACGTCGTGGCCCGAAGTGGTGGCGGCGGCGGCCCCGCTGGCTGCGCCGGCTCGTGCTGGCCGGGGTCTTCTCGTCGATCCTGCTGTTCGCCGCCGGCGTCGCCGTCGTCTACGCGGCGACCCGGGTGCCGCTGCCCGGCGAGGTGAAGACCGACCAGACTTCGATCATCTTCTACGGCCCGCCGGCCGGGTCGAACCAGGGCACCGGCGACGAGCTCGCGCGCATCGGGACGGTGAACCGCACCGACGTGCCGCTGGCCCAGGTGTCCAAGGACATGCAGCACGCGGTGCTCGCGGCCGAGGACAAGAACTTCTACAGCGANCCCGGCATCTCGCCGAAGGNCATCGCCCGGGCGCTCTACGTCAACGTCACCGGTGGCGAGCTCCAGGGCGGCTCGACGATCACTCAGCAGTACGCGAAGAACGCCTACCTGAGCCAGGAACGCACGTTCAGCCGCAAGATGCGGGAGATCGTCCTCGCGGTGAAGCTGGACCGCAAGTACTCCAAGGACCAGATCCTCGAGTTCTACCTGAACACGATCTACTTCGGCCGCGGTGCCTACGGCATCGAGGCCGCGGCGAAGGCGTACTACAACACGACGGCCGCGAACCTCACGGNCCAGCAGGGTGCGGTGATCGCGGGCCTGATCCGATCGCCGAACTACCTCGATCCGGCGAAGAATCCGGGCCCGGCGGCCAACCGCTGGCATGACGTCGTCGCGACGATGGCCGCGAAGGGCTGGGCGCCCGCGTCCATCACCGGCGAGCAGCCCCCACCGGTCGCCGCCATGGCGAGCGACTCCACCACCACCTCCGCCCAGGTCGCCTACATCCGCGACGAGGTGAAGCGTGAGCTGAAGGCGGGGGGGATCACCGACGACCAGATCAACCGCGGTGGCCTGCGCATCACCACCACGATCGACAAGGGTCGCCAGATGGCCGCGTTCAACGCGGTCACCAGCGTGCTGAGCACCGCCTATGCGGCGGTGCCGGATCTGCGGACCGGCCTGTCCGCGGTCGAACCCGGGACCGGCCGCATCCTTGCCTGGTACGGAGGGTCGCTCTACGGCAAGGATGCGCAGGGCCGCGAGCAGTACGAGGNCAACGTGGCCANGGCGCAGGTGCAGTCCGCGTCGACCTTCAAGACGATCACCCTGGTGGCCNCGCTCCAGAAGAACATCAACCTGAAGTCGACGTTCGCGGCGCCCGCCAAGGCGGTTCTCCCCGGTTACGAGGTCGGCAACGACGAGAGCGAAGGCGGCGACCTCGGCTACAAGAACCTCATCNAGGCGACCGCCGCCTCGATCAACACCGTGTTCGTGCCGCTCGGCCAGAACATCGGCGTCAACAACGTCATCTCCACCGCGCGCAACCTGGGCATCCGTGACTCGACCACGTTGGAACCGGTTGCCGGTATCACCCTGGGCAAGGACAACGTCTACCCCATCGACATGACGTCGGTCTACGCGGTCCTCGCCAGCAACGGGGTGCGGGCCAAACCCCACATGGTGGACAAGGTCGTGGACGGCAGCGGCCAGGTGATCTACTCGGGTGCCGACCAGAACGCGAAGCAGGCCATCCCGAGCTCGGTCGCCCGGGACGCGACCTACGCGCTGCAGAGCGTGATCACCGATCCGAGCGGTACCGGGCACCGGGCCGCGCTCGCCGGTGGCCGCGAGGCCGCCGGGAAGACCGGTACCTCGACCGACTTCCGGTCTGCCTGGTTCTGCGGATACACGAAGGAGATCGCCTCCTGCGTCGACATGTTCCGCGGCAAGGGCCTGAACACCGACCAGCTCAAGGGCATCCNGGGTGCGGCGGACGGGGTGTACGGCGGAACTCTGCCGGCCAGGGTCTGGAAGGCCTTCATGGACGCGGCCCTGCAGGGGGTCCCGAAGTCGACGTTCGACCCGCCGGCGTTCGGTGGACTGGTCCAGGACAACGAGCCGGACCCCACGCCCACGCCGACGGACACTCCGAGCGCCGCGCCGACGTCGGGCCTCACCGATCTGCTGGGCGGCCTGTTCGGCGGGAACGGCGGCGGCCAGCAGCAGCAGCCGCAGCAACCGCAGCAGCAGCAGCCGCAGCAGCCCGGCGGTGCGAACCGCCCGAACGGTTCGCCCAGACCGACGGGGCTCTTCGGGGACCCTTTGGGGTGACCGGTGGGCCGACCGCGCCGGCGGGTTCGGGACATCGGGGTGTCGTCGAGATGCGCACCCGCAATCCCGAATCCGCCGCGGCGGGGGGTGGTCCGTCCACCGGTCCGTCCAGCGGTTCCGCACCCGGGACCGCTTCTCGCGCTCCGCGCGGGTGAGGTCGGACGCCCGCCTGGCCGTGTACCACAATGACCCGCATGGCCACGACACCGGCGTCTCCCGCCCGCGTCAGCCCGGCCCGGGAGGACCCGGTCGTGGCGGGCGCGAGCCAGCTCATCGGCGGGCCGCCCGGCGAACACGCGGTCCTGGCGGACCGGCGGACCTGGCTGACCCCGCTGCGCGTGCTGATGGCCCTGGTCATCGTGGCCAGCGTGCTCGGCTACACGCAGAAGATCGGCTGTCGGGACACCCGCACCTGGACGCACGAGCACCAGTACAGCGCGCTGTGCTACTCGGACGTCGTCGCCCTCTACAGCCAGGAGGGCCTGGTCGACGGGAAGATCCCCTNCCTGGACTNCCCGACGGAGTACCCGCCGCTGATCGGCGCGGCGATGGCCCTCATCTCCTGGCCCGCGGGCCACGCCTCCGGCCCGAAGGCGGTCTACCGGGACGACAACGGCCGCCGGGTGTTCGACCACTACACGATGGACCGGCGCTCGGCCGTCTTCTACGACCTCACGGCGCTGCTGTTCATGGTCGCCGCGTGCGTGGCGGTGCTCTGCACCGCGCTGACGGCCGGATCCCGGCGGGTCTGGGACGCGGCGCTGTTCGCGCTGGCGCCCGCGCTGGTCCTGCATCTGCTGACGAACTGGGACATCCTCGCGGTGGCGTTCGCGGCCGGCGGTCTGCTCGCCTGGTCCAGACGGGCACCGCGGCTGGCCGGCCTGCTGCTCGGCCTGGGCATCCTCACCAAGCTGTACCCGGTGCTGTTCCTGCTCGGGCTGGGCTTTCTCTGCCTGCGGGCCGGGAAGATGCGGGAGCTGGCGAAGACCGTCACCACGGCGATCGTGACGGTGATCGTCGTCATCGTGCCGTTGTGGCTGTCCGCCGGCTACTTCAACGAGCAGGGCAACAAGGTCGGCGACAGCATCTGGACGACCTTCTGGCGCGGCGGGGACTGGCTGCGCCTGGTCGGCGGGGGCCCGGACGGGGCCCGCAACGGTCTCGCCCGGTTCATCGACCTGAACTCCGACCGGGGCGCCGACTGGGACTCGGTGGCCTTCGGCGCGACCTGGCTCGCCGACCGTCACGACCCCGCCTGGTTCGGCCCGTTGCACCTGGTGGTCTGCGCGGTGACGGCGGTCGTCGTCCTGGCGGTGGCGGCGGCGCTCATCGTGCACCGCCCGGACACCCGCCGCCTCGTCGCCGCCTCGGCGGTGGCGGCGTGGGGGACCGTCGCGATCGGCGTCCCGCTGGTCCTGCAGGGCATCCGCGAGCACGGCCTGCCCATCGGGACACTGAACATCATCACCGCCGCGACCCTGGTGGTCGCGGTCGTCGCGATCGGGCTGCTCACCTGGTTCGCGCCGCGCCGGCCGCGGCTGCCCCAGGTGCTGTTCCTACTGGTCGTCGCGTTCCTGCTGAGCAACAAGGTCTTCTCGCCGCAGTACACGATCTGGCTGCTCCCCCTGGTCGCGCTGGCCCGGCCGCGGTGGCGGCTGTTCCTGCTCTGGCAGGCCTGCGAGGCGTGGGTCCTGTTCACCCGCTTCATGCATTTCATCTACAACGACACCCAGGGCCGGCGCGGGATCGACCGGGGCTGGTTCGTGGGCGCGGTGGCGCTGCGCGACCTGGTGCTGCTCGTCCTGGCGGCGTTCGTGGTGCGGGAGATCCTGCATCCGCGGGCGGATGTGGTGCGGGCCGACGGGTCGCTCGACCCGGCCGACCGACTCGCCGTGGATCAGCCGGCGGCGGGGCTGGACCCGGACGCGGTGGACGACCCGGCCGGAGGCTTCCTGGATCACGCGCCTGACGTGCGCGGTGGCTGGCGGGGCCGGCCGACGAGGCCGGCGCGTGGCGTCCCGGAGCCGGCAGCCGTCACGGCCTCGCCGGCAGCCGTCACGGCCTCGCCGACCGCGGTCGACGCGTCGCCCGCAGCGGGGCCGGCAGGCGAGTCCGCCCCGCGGCCGGAGCTCGCGCCGCTGGAACCGGGGGCGCTGTTCCGGCCGCGGCAGAACCGGTCGGACACCCTCGACAGCCCGGACCCCGACGGAAGCGGATCCGCTGGTGGCTGAGGCGGCCTCTCAGGATCCGTCCGCCGACGCCGCCGAGCCGTCCCACCCGGCGATCCCATCCGGTCGGGGCCATCTGGCCGAGCCGGAGGGCACCTCCGCCGCGCGGAATCCGTCCGCTCGGGGCATCCACACCGCCCGTGCGGCCTGGTCCCGCCTGCCGGAGTCCGTTCGGGCCACGCTGCCGCTCTGGCTCGGCAGCCGGATCGCCGTCGCGCTGCTCTCCCTCGCCGCCGCGAGGGCGCTGACCTCGCGCCCGGCCCGCGACGCCCCCGGGCTGCGCACCCTCTGGGACCACTGGGACGTCGGCCTGTTCACCAAGGTCGCCCGGTACGGCTATCTCTCCCCCGCCTACTCGGACCGCACCGAGGTCGACTTCCCGGGCCTGCCGCTGGCCATCCGCCTCGTCCATCTCGTCGTGCCGGACTGGATCGTCGCCGGTCTCGTCGTCTCCCTGCTCGCCGGCGCCGTCACCGCGGCCGCGCTCTGGCGGCTGGCCGCGGACGAGGTGGGGGCCCCGGCCGCGAGGTTCGCCGTCGTCAGCCTGATCTCCTTCCCGTACGCGGTGTTCCTGTTCGCCGCCTATTCGGAGGGGCTGTTCCTGGCGTTCGCGACGGCGTCCTGGCTGGCCGCCCGCCGGCAGCGCTGGTGGCTGGCCGGCCTGCTCGGCGCGGGGGCGGCGAGCACGCGGATCAGCGGCGTCGCCTTCGGCGTGGCGCTCGCCGTGCAGTACGTCGTCGGCCGCCGTGCCGCGGGACGGCCGGTGTTCGCCTGGCCGGCGCTCGCGCTGGCCCTTCCGCCGATCCCCGTCCTCGCCTACCTGGGCTACCTGCGCGCGCGCACCGGCGGCTGGGGGGCCTACACCGACGCCATGCGCGACGGCTGGCATCGCGGCACCGACTGGCCCTGGTCCGGGTGGGCGACCACCTGGTCGTCGGCGACCGACGGCAACGGGGCGTCGACCTTCGTGTGGTTCTGGCGGGGGGAGCTGCTCGCGGTGGTCGTCGGCGTGCTGCTGACGGTCGTCCTGCTGATCGGCCGGAGGNGGGGGGAGGCGACCTTCGTCGGCGTGATGACCACGATCATGGCCTGCACGAACTACTACGCCTCGGGGATTCGCGGAATCCTGGTCGCCTTTCCGCTCTACCTGCTGCTCGCGCGGGCTGCCGCGCGCAGTCCCCGGGTCGCGCCGGTGTACCTGCTTCTGTGCGCCCCCGTGATGGCGACGCTGGTCATCGCCTTCACCCAGGGCCAGTGGGTCGACTGACCCGGCGACGTGCCGCATGTCGGCGCGGTGGTACGACCCTGCGGGCGGGGGATGCGCNACGATGTCGCTGACGCGCGTGTCGCCGCGTCGGGGCCACGTGACGAAAGGGCGATGCGGTGGATACCGGGGATCCCCGGCCGGGTCGACCCGACGCCGGATCCGGGGCCGGCGCGGACGCCTCTGCGGACCGCGCAGACGGTGTGCGCTCGAACGGCGTTCGCGCAGACGGCGGTCGCTCGGACGGTCTGGGCTTGGGCGGTGGTCGCTTGGGCGGTGGTCGGTCGGACGGCGGCCGGTCGGACGGCGGCGCGGGCCTGGGTCCGCGCTCCCTCGCCCACCTGGCGGCCGGGCTCGCGGGCCTGGCCGCGCTCGCCGTGCTCGGGCTGGCGATCGCGGATCCCACCCCGTCACGGCACCTGCGTGGGTTGCTCGTCTCGGTTGATCTCGTCTGCCTGGCCGGGGTGGCGACCGCCTGGCTGCGTGTGGTCCTGGTCGTCGGGGCGCCCGGGGTGCCGAAAAGGATCGAGTAAGCTCGTNGAGACACGCCGTGCGTCGGGGCACGCGTTTGTTCGCTGGTCAGCCGGCGATCTCCTCGGGATCGTCAGCCTGCCGCGAGCGGCCGCAGTGCACTGCCGACCGTCCGGATGTGNCGGTGCGCGGTCCCTCCTGGATCAGCGCGGCCGCGCTCGTCCGCGTCGGCGCAGACCCGATCCACGGCTCCTCCTGCCACGGAGAATCCGTGGCCGCTGAGTCCACAGGAGGTGGGTTCACCCTTGGCACGTCATTACGAACTCATGGTGATCCTCGACGCGGATCTCGAGGAACGCACCGTTGCGCCGTCTCTCGACCAGTACCTCGGCGTCGTCCGGCAGGGCGGCGGCGTGGTCGAGAAGGTCGACATCTGGGGCCGGCGCCGGCTCGCCTACGAGATCGCCAAGAGCAACGAGGGCATCTACGCGGTGATCGACCTGCACGCGGAGCCGGACGTGGTCGCCGAGCTCGACCGTCAGCTCGTTCTGAACGAGTCGGTCATCCGCACGAAGGTCATCCGGCTTCCCGAGCCGAAGAAGCCTCGCCAGAGCCGCCGGGTGGCGGCATGACCTGGTCCGCGGTGACGGCGATCTGCGCGCCGTCGTGGACCGCCGACATCCGGGAGGGCGCCCGTGGCCGGTGAGACGGTCATCACCGTCGTTGGCAACCTGACCAGCGACCCCGAGCTGCGGTTCACGTCGAACGGCGCCGCGGTGGCGAGCTTCACCATCGCCTCCACGCCGCGCACGCTGGACCGCCAGACCAACGAGTGGAAAGACGGCGAGGCGCTGTTCCTGCGCTGTTCCATCTGGCGTCAGGCCGCCGAGCACGTCGCCGAGTCGCTGCAGAAGGGCGCCCGGGTCATCGTCACGGGCCGGCTCAAGCAGCGCTCGTTCGAGACTCGCGAGGGTGAGAAGCGCACTGTGATTGAACTCGAGGTCGACGAGGTCGGCCCCAGCCTGCGTTACGCGACCGCCAAGGTCGTCCGCGCCGCCCGCGGTGGCGGCAGTGGTGGTGGCGGTGGTGGCGGTTACGGCGGTGGTGGCGGTGGCTACAGCGGCGGTGGCGGCACTGGCGGCGGCTTCGGTGCGCCCGCCGGCGTCCCCTCCGGTGCGCCGGCCGGCGGAGTCCCGAATGATGACCCCTGGTCGCAGCAGCCGGCCGGTGGCTACTCAGACGAGCCTCCGTTTTGAGCGGGCGCTCGTCGTCCTCGCGGTCGACACAACGAGGTAGGAGCACATCCGTGGCCAAGGCGGCCGTGCGCAAGCCCAAGAAGAAGGTTTGCGTCTTCTGTAAGGACAAGGTCGAGTACATCGACTTCAAGGACACCTCGCTGCTGCGCAAGTACATCTCGGACCGGGGCAAGATCCGTGCCCGGCGGGTGAGCGGCAACTGCAGCCAGCACCAGCGCGACGTGGCGACGGCGGTGAAGAACAGCCGCGAGATGGCGCTGCTGCCCTACACCGCCTCGGCCCGCTAGGGGGTGGCGGGATGAAGCTCATCCTGACCCAGGAGGTCCCCGGCCTCGGCAGCCCGGGTGACATCGTCGAGGTCGCCAACGGCTACGGGCGCAACTACCTGGTGCCGCGCAAGTACGCGATCCTCGCGACGAAGGGCGCGGAGCGCCAGGTCGAGCAGATCAAGCGGGCCCGCTCGGCTCGGGCGGTCCGCGACCTCGGCCACGCCCAGGAGATCGCCGGCCAGCTCGGCGGCCTCAAGGTCGAGCTGATCAGCCGGGCCGGCAAGGAAGGCCGGCTGTTCGGCTCGGTGACGGCGGCCGACGTGGTCGAGGCCGTCACCGCGGCGGGCGGTCCCGAGCTGGACCGTCGGCGGGTCGAACTGACCACGCCGATCAAGTCGCTCGGGGCGTACACCGTTGCCGTCCACCTTCACCCCGAGGTGACGGCGTCGGTGAAGCTCCAGGTCAAGAAGGCCTAGGACCGGCGGCACCGCCCTCGGGCAAGGCGGCACTGCCGCCTCGCCGCCGAGGCGCGGATGCCCCGGACTGACGAACTCCCCCGGCCGACCCACCCCAGTGGTGGTCCTCGGTCCGGGGGAGTTCGTCGTTGCGGGACCGGTCCGCCGCGAACTTTCTTCCGCCTTGTTTTATCCACAGGAGGCGGGTCGGCTGTGCTTGCGGTGCCTGCGGACCCTCGGCCTTGTGATCCTTGTTTTCCACAGGGTGTGAGCCGCTGTCCCGAGCTCCTCCCCAGGTTCCGGCAGGTTACCCACAGCTTTTCCACATGGGCCTGTGGATAACTTTTTGGTGGGGGTGCTCGTCGATCCGTATGGTCGGACCCTCCACACTGGGTCAGCCGGACTCGCCCGGCCAGCTCAACGGCCGCTCGCCGGTACCCGGGTCGCNTGGCGGTCGCCGTGTCGGACGCGGCGTGACGGGGGTCGACGAGTGGCCGAGATCTGCTGGGCGCGGTGGCGTGGCCCGTTGACCGCAGCCCCGATGTGTACGAACATGTGTTCGAATCTGGATCTGCGGGAGAGCGGGGAGGGTGCGTCGTGAGCGTCACGGAGATCTCGCGCGGCGGCGCAGGCGGCGGCGCGGAGTTCGAGCGGACCCCGCCCCACGACCTCCCGGCCGAGCAGAGCGTGCTCGGCGGCATGCTGCTGTCGAAGGACGCCATCGCCGACGTCGTCGAGGTCCTGCGGATGGCGGACTTCTACCGCCCGGCCCACGGACTCGTCTACGAGGTCATCGGCGACCTGTACGGCCGGGGCGAGCCCGCCGACGTCATCAGTGTCGCGGCCGAGCTCAGCCGCCGCGACCTGCTGGAACGGGTCGGCGGGCCGGGGTACATGCACACCCTGATCTCGAGCGTGCCCACCGCGGCGAACGCCGGTTACTACGCGCGCATCGTCGCCGAGAAGGCGGTCCTGCGCCGCCTCGCCGAGGCCGGCACCCGCATCGTCCAGCTCGCCTTCGGCGCCGCCCCCGACGTCAGCGACGTCGTGGATCGCGCTCAGGCCGCCGTGTACGAGGTCACCGAGCGGCGGGCGAACGACGACTACCTGCCGCTGGGAGAGCTGCTCAACCCGGCCCTGGAGGAGATCGAGTCGATCCAGGGCCGCGGCGAGGGCGCGCTGACCGGCGTGCCGACCGGCTTCGTGGACCTCGACGAGCTGACCAACGGCCTGCACGGCGGCCAGCTCTGGATCGTCGCGGCCCGCCCGGNCGTCGGTAAGGCGCTGGCCCTCGGGACTGCGCTCCCCACCCCGACCGGCTGGACGACGATGGGCCGCGTCGCCGTCGGCGACATGCTCATCGGTGCCGACGGGCGGCCGACGCGCGTGGTCGCCGCCACCGACGTGATGCACGGCCGGCCGTGCTACGAGGTCGAGTTCTCCGACGGGTCCGTGATCGTGGCGGACGGACAGCATCAGTGGATCACGCAGACCCGGGCGGAGCCTCGCCGTGACGGTCCGGTTCGTTCGGGCTCCCGCACCGCGACGCTCACCAGACCGGTCACCACGGAGGAGATCGCTCGCACTCTGCGTTGTCGGACTGCCGATCGCCGGTGCACCCATGCGGTGCGTGTCGCCGGCCCGTTCCAGCTGCCGGCGGTCGACCTGCCGGTCGATCCGTATGTGCTGGGATCCTGGCTCGGTGACGGAACGGCGGCCTGTGCGAGCCTGACCTCGGCTGATCCGGAGATTTCCGAGGAGATCCGGCGCCGGGGACACGAGGTCGTGGGCAGCACCAGTGCGAGACATCGACCGGGGCTGCGGCGGTCCGCGGCGACCGAGAGGGCCTGCACGGTGTGCGGGCGGCCGTTCACCGCCGCGATGCCCGGCGTCCGCACCTGTGGCCAGTCCTGCGGGGGCAAGCTGCGTTTCCTCGCGGAGCCGCTCTCGGTGCGAAGCTGCGTGGACTGCGGGGGCCGGACCACCGGTTTCGGGCCGCGTTGCCGTTCCTGCCACGCCCGGGCCGGGACGTTGCAGGCCCGGCTGCGCACCCTCGGTGTGCTGGGCGACAGGCACATCCCGGCCGGCTATCTGCGGGCGAGCGAGCAGCAACGCCGTGACCTGCTGGCAGGCCTGCTGGACNCCGACGGCACCGTCGCGAGCAACGGGTCGACCGCCCAGTTCGNCACCACCAACCCGAGGCTGGCCCGAGAGGTCCGTGAGCTCGTTCTCTCGCTGGGCTGTCGGGCGACCGTCACGACGACGCGGACGCGGGGCCGGTCGGAGAAGACGTCCACCTGTTTCACGGTGAACTTCGCTCCCCAGGATCAGGTCTTCCGGCTTGCGCNCAAGGCCGCCCGACTGCGGCCGACCGGACACCCGGCGGCCGNGGTGCGGTACATCACGGACGTCCGACCGATCGCGTCTGTGCCGGTCCGGTGCGTCGAGGTCGACAGTCCCGATCACCTCTACCTCGCGGGCGAGACCTGTATCCCGACCCACAACTCGACGCTCGGCTTGGACTTCGCCCGGGCAGCGTCGATCAAGAACGGGCTGACCTCGGTCATCTTCTCGTTGGAGATGAGCCGCATGGAGATCACCATGCGGCTGCTGTCGGCCGAGGCGCGGGTGTCGCTGCAGAACATCCGCACCGGTCGGCTCACCGACGACGACTGGGCCAGGTTGGCCCGGCGGATGGGCGAGGTGGNCGAGGCACCGCTGTTCATCGACGACAGCCCGCACCTGACGATGATGGAGATCCGGGCCAAGGCCCGTCGGCTCAAGCAGCGCAACGAGCTGCGTCTGGTCATCCTCGACTACCTGCAGCTGATGTCGTCGCCGAAGAAGGTCGAGAGTCGCCAGCAGGAGGTCAGCGAGATCTCGCGGTCGCTGAAGCTGCTGGCCAAGGAGCTCGACGTGCCGGTGGTCGCGATCTCGCAGCTCAACCGCGCCTCCGAGCAACGCGCCGACAAGCGCCCCCAGGTCTCCGACCTGCGCGAGTCCGGCAGCCTCGAGCAGGACGCCGACGCGGTCATCCTGCTCTACCGGGAGGACACGGTCGAGAAGGAGTCGGCGCGCGCCGGCGAGGCGGACCTCATCATCGCCAAGCATCGCAACGGGCCGACCGGCACCGTCACCGTCGCCTTCCAGGGGCACTACTCGAGATTCGTCGACATGGCCAACTGACCCCTGCCGGCCGGTGCCCACCTGCCCCGGTCGGCGGACCACGATCCCCGGACGGTGACACACTGGGCGCTATGGCGACCGGGAACGCGGGACAGCCGGNACCCGGGGATGACCGGGACCATGCGGCGCATCGAGGGGACGGCCGGTGAGTGACGGCGGGGACAGCGGAGCCGAGGGGCCGGGCGTTCTGGAGATCGCCCGGATCGACGTGCAGCCCGGCACCGAGGAGAAGTTCGCCGCCGCCTACCGGGAGGCGCGCACGGAGGTGGTCGGCACGCCCGGCTGCCGGTCCGCGCGGCTGACGCGGGGCATCGAGTCGCCGTCCAGCTTCGTGCTGCTGGTCGAGTGGGACGACCTGGACAGCCACCTGAAGAACTTCCGCGAATCCGACCGTTTCGTCCGCTGGCGCGCGGCGCTTGGGCCGTACTTCGCCGGGCCGCCGTCCGTGGTGCACGGGGTGGACGTCCCGGCCGGCCCCGACCCGGTCTGACCAGCCCGCGACCGTCTGGACCCCTGACCATGGGAACGTTCTTCGGGTTTCTGTTCGTCGCGCCGTTGATGGCCGGCTTCTTCGGCTTCCTCATCTGGCTGTTCCTGGCGATCCTGCTCCGCGAGCAGATCACCAGGTTCAAGGTCCGCCCGTTCGTCTTCTTCGTCACCGGCTACGTCTTCACCGGCGTCCTGACCCTCTTCCTACTCATCGCGCGAGCCTCGGTGGGGCCGATCGCCGGCACCGCCGCCTCGCTGGGACTCGTCTGGCTGATCAGGGACCGGTGGCGCCGCCACCGGCCCCCGACCAGCCGGAAGGGGGCCCGCGGCGGCCCGCCGCAGCCCGGCCAGCCGGGACCCGGCGGTCATCAGCCGGCAGGTTACCCCGGTCAGCCGATCGGCCCTCCGGGTCAGCTCGGCTATCCGGGCTATCCGGGTCAGCCCGGTTTTCCGGGTCAGGCAGGCTATCCGGGTCAGCCCGGTTTTCCCGGTCAGGCGGGCCATCCAGGTCAAGCTGGCTATCCGGGTCAGCCCGGTTTTCCCGGTCAGGCGGGCTATCCCGGTCAGCCCGGCTATCCCGGTCAGCGCGGCTTTCCGGGGCAGGCTGGCCAACCTGGAGGCCCGGGTCAGCCCGGGCCTCCAGGTTGGCCGGGCGCGCCGACGGGCGGCCCGGCGACCGGTGGTCGCGACAGGACCCCTCCCGGGAAGCCCGACGCCCGCCCACCGGGGGTCGAGGACGGCCCGCCCGGACCGGACTTCCCGTCGATCCCGGACTACCCGCCGCTGGCCGGGCACCGGTCGGACCCCGACTTCCCCCCCATTCCCGACTTTCCACCGATCCCCGACTTGCCACCGATCCCGCCGATCCCCGATTACCCGCCGACCTTCGACGGGCTCACGGACACCGCGGCCGGCCCGGGCGGCGGGGACGATCTCGACGGCCCGGCCGATCCGACCACGCCGGTCGGTGGGTCCGACGGCGGGCCGGCGACCGGCGCCGGTTCGCCGCCCGGCCCGACGGGTCGACGGGGCGGCGGGCGGCGGATCGCCGGCTACCCCTGGGCGGCCCCGCCGCCCGGGCAGCGTCCGGGTGACGCGTCTTCACGCCAGCCACGGTCGGCTCCCGACGAACCCGACTCCGACGGCTGACCGGTCCCCGGTCACCCGACCTCGACCTCGACGCCAGAGCGCCTGCCCGCCTGGCGTCCTCAAGGGTGGCGCCCGGGATGTGGCGTACCGTCGTGACATCGCCAGTCCGCTGCCGGCGGCCCCGTCGGGGCGTAGCCGTCGTGACGTCCGAGGTCGAGATGCCCGCACTCCGCTCCCGTACCACCACGCATGGCCGGAACATGGCCGGGGCCCGCGCCCTGTGGCGCGCGACCGGCATGACCGATGACGACTTCGGTAAGCCGATCATCGCCATCGCGAACAGCTTCACCCAGTTCGTGCCGGGCCACGTGCACCTGCGTAACCTCGGCGCCCTGGTCGCGGAGGCGGTGGCGGAGTCCGGGGGAGTGGGCCGGGAGTTCAACACGATCGCGGTCGACGACGGCATCGCGATGGGACACGGCGGGATGCTGTACTCCCTGCCGTCGCGGGAGATCATCGCCGACAGCGTCGAGTACATGGTCAACGCGCACTGCGCCGACGCGCTGGTCTGCATCTCCAACTGCGACAAGATCACACCGGGCATGCTGCTCGCGGCACTGCGGCTCAACATCCCGACCGTGTTCGTCTCCGGNGGGGCGATGGAGTCCGGCAACGCGGTGATCTCCGGCGGCACCGCCCNGTCGAAGCTCGACCTCATCNCGGCGATGTCCGCGGCGGTGAACCCGGAGGTCTCCGACGGCGACCTGTCGACGATCGAGCGGTCGGCCTGCCCGACCTGCGGCTCCTGCTCGGGCATGTTCACCGCGAACTCGATGAACTGCCTGACCGAGGCGATGGGCCTGTCCCTGCCGGGCAACGGCTCGACACTGGCCACCGCCGCCGCCCGCCGCGAGCTGTTCGTCGAGGCCGGCCGCCTCGTCGTCGACCTGGCCCGGCGCTACTACGAGAAGGACGACGAGGCCGTCCTGCCCCGCTCGATCGCGACGGCGGCTGCGTTCCGTAACGCGTTCGCCGTGGACGTGGCCATGGGCGGCTCGACGAACACCGTGCTGCACCTGCTCGCCGCCGCCGTCGAGGCCGGCGTCGACGTCACGCTCGCCGACATCGACCAGATCTCGCGCACCGTGCCCTGCCTGTGCAAGGTCGCTCCCAGCTCCACCCACTACTACATGGAGGACGTGCACCGGGCCGGCGGGATCCCGGCGATCCTCGGCGAGCTGGACCGGGCCGGCCTGCTCGACCGGAACACCCACTCGGTGCACGCGGCCAGCCTGCGGGAGTTCCTCGACCGCTGGGACGTCCGCGGCGCGCAGCCGTCGCCGGACGCCGTCGAGCTGTTCCACGCGGCGCCGGGCGGGGTGCGCACGATCGAGCCGTTCAGCTCGACCAACCGCTGGGACTCCCTCGACACCGACGCGGAGAACGGCTGCATCCGCTCCGTCGAGCACGCCTACTCCGCCGAGGGTGGCCTCGCCGTCCTGTTCGGCAACCTCGCCACCGACGGCGCGGTCGTCAAGACCGCCGGGGTGGACGAAAGCCAGTGGTCCTTCCGCGGCCCGGCGCTCGTCGTCGAAAGCCAGGAGGACGCGGTCGACGCCATCCTCAACAAGCGGGTCCAGCCCGGCGACGTGATCATCGTCCGGTACGAGGGTCCCCGCGGCGGCCCCGGCATGCAGGAGATGCTCTACCCGACCGCCTTCCTCAAGGGGCGGGGGCTCGGGCCCAAGTGCGCGCTGATCACCGACGGCCGGTTCTCCGGCGGGAGCTCGGGCCTGTCGATCGGCCACGTCTCGCCGGAGGCGGCGCACGGCGGCACGATCGCCCTCGTCCGTGACGGTGACGTCATCGACATCGACATTCCGACGCGCCGGCTGGAACTGCTCGTCTCGGACGAGGAACTGGCGCGGCGCCGTGCCGAGCTGGAGGCAGCCGGCGGCTACCGGCCGGCGAACCGGGAGCGCGCCGTCTCGGCGGCCCTGCGCGCCTACGCCGCGATGGCGACCTCGGCGTCGACCGGCGCCGCCCGCGACGTCAGCCTCCTCGGCGGCTGACGCCGAGGCGGCCGCGACGGACGCAGCTGCGGCTGCGACGGGCGCGGTTGACGGCCTGCCGGCATCGCGTCGGGGCGGGGGCGGGCCGCCGGGGGGCTCAGACCGGGGCCGCCGAGGGCGAGGTCGACGGCGTCGCGAGGGTCACGGCGAAGTCGCCCTCGGGGTCGGTCCACTGGTGGGCCACCGCCCAGCCGGCGTCCGCCAGCTCCGCGGAGATGCCGTCCCGGGTGAACTTCGTGCTGATCTCGGTCAGCAGGTCCTCCCCGCGCTCGAACTCGATCTCCAGCGCGAGGGAGTCGATGGTCACCCGCTGGTCGCGGACCGCGCGCAGCCGCATCTCGATCCAGGAGTCCGCCGCGTTCCAGCAGGCGACATGGGCGAAGCCGCGGATGTCGAAGTCCGCGCCCAGCTCCCGGTTGATCACGGTGAGCACGTTGCGGTTGAACGCGGCGGTCACCCCGGCCCCGTCGTCGTAGGCGGCGACGAGGCGGTCCGGATCCTTGACCAGGTCCGTCCCGAGCAGCAGGGCGTCGGTGGCGCCGCACTGCTCGCGCAGCGCGCGCAGGAAGGCACCGCGCTGGGCGGGCCGCATGTTGCCGATCGTGCCGCCGAGGAAGGCGATCAGGCGCCGACCGCCGCCGGGTAGGTGCGCCAGGTGCCGCTCGAAGTCGCCGACGACGGCGTGCACGGCGAGGTCCGGGTAGGCCGTGATGAGGCCGCGACCGGCCTGCGCGAGCGTGGTCTCGTCGACGTCGAACGCGACGAATCGGCGCAGGCCGCCGCCGGCGCGCAGGGCTTCGAGCAGCAGCCGGGTCTTCTCGGACGTTCCCGAGCCCAGTTCGACGAGCGTGTCCGCGGCGCAGGCGGCCGCGATGGCGCCCGCGTGGCCGTCGAGGATCGCCCGCTCACGCCGGGTGGGGTAGTACTCCGGCAGCCTGGTGATCTCGTCGAACAGCATGCCGCCGGTGGCGTCGTAGAACCACTTGGGCGGCAGTTCCCGCGGGTTCGCGGTGAGTCCGGTGAGCACGTCGCGGGCCAGGTTGACGGCGCGATCCGCCGGGTCCACGTGCCGGTCCAGGGTCAGCCCCGCCGGCGCCGCCGCCGCGACCGTCCCGCCACCGCTCGCGGTGTGGTTCGTGTCGCTGGTGTGGTTCGTGTCGCTGGTGTGGTTCGTGCCGGTGGTGCGGTCCGCTCCGGTGGTGCCGGCGGCACCCGCGGGGGTGGTCGTCGGAGTCCTCGGTGTCATCGTGGCGCCCTCCATCGACGTGGTGCAACCCACAGTAACCGATCTAAGGGATCAAACTACGAAGAGTAACTTTGCGTGTGTCGGTCAAGAGGAGATGATGGTCCGGAACGTCGACCCAGCCGGGTTCGTCATCATGTGGCTCGCTTGCGACCAGGATGCCGTCCGGCTCCACCCGGTAGGACAGGCTGTCCAGCCAGGCGGTCGCGACGAGCTGGGTNCCGTCCGTCACCAGCAGGTTCAGCCGCGCCACGTCCTCGCCGGCCACCGCCGTCGGCGGCGGGGCGGGCTGCGGTCCCGTCCCGGACGCCCAGTCGCCGGCCCACGGCACGATGCCACCCGCACGCCGGTCCGCGAGCCCGGCGCCACTGAGGGACAACACGACGTCGGCCACGGCGTCGGCCAGGGGACGTGTCGCGGCCCGCTCCCAGACCAGCGCGGCCAGCAGCGCCGAGTCGCAGGCGGAGTCGGGCGCCGGAGCGTCGGGCCGCTCGCGCAGCAGCGCCCGCACCGCCGTGGGGTCGACGCGCCCGTTGTGGCTGAGCAGCCGGGTCCCGTCGGTGAACGGAGCCGTCGAGGACTCCTCCACGGGCATCCCCACGCTGGCGCTGCGCACCGCGGCCAGCACGCAGCCGGACGCGATCGCACCCGCCATCGACGCGTAGGAGGCGTCCGTCCACATCGGCACTGCGCGACGCACCCGGGCCGGCTGGGCACGCAGCGCCGGGGCGTACCAGCCGACCCCGAAGCCGTCGGCGTTGATCGTGCCGTGCCGCATCCGGCGCGGCGCCCAGGACTGGCGCAGCAGGCTGTGNGGGGGGTCCATGGTCAGCTGCGCCAGGGTACGCGGCGCGCCGAGCCAGGCCAGGTGGCGGCACATCGGCTCAGCCGGCGTCGCGGGCCAGGCGGAAGCCCGCGAAGATCTGCCGGCGGATCGGGTAGTCCCAGTTGCGGAAGGTGGTGCGCACGGCTGCGGGGTCCGTCGCCCAGCTTCCCCCGCGCAGGATCCGGAACGGCGAATCCGCTCCCGNCTTCGGGAAGAAGACCTCGCTGTACTCACGGTAGGGATGGGAGCGGAAACCCGGATACGGGGTGAAACCGCTCGCGGTCCATTCCCACACGTCCCCGATCATCTGCTCGGCTCCGCAGGGACTCGCGCCCGCGGGATAGGCCCCCAGCGGGGCCGGGCCACTCGTGCGATGCCCCAGATTGGCATGCTCCGGCGTCGGATCGGTGTCCCCCCACGGATAGCGCCGTGAACGTCCGGTGGCCGGGTCGTGGGCGGCGGCCTTCTCCCACTCCGCCTCCGTGGGCAGCCGGCGGCCGGCCCAGCGGGCGTGCGCCTCGGCCTCGTACCAGCAGACGTGCTGGACCGGCTCGTCCAGCGGCACCGGCTCGACCCGGCCGAAGCGCCGACGCAGCCACACCGCCCCGTCGCGCCACCAGAACGCCGGCGCCGTGAGGTTCTCCTGCATGCGCCACTGCCAGCCCGCCGGCGACCACAGCCGTTCGTCGTCGTAGCCGCCGGCGTCGATGAAGGCGATGTGCGCCCGGTTGGACACCGGCAGGGTGTCGATCCAGAACGCCGGCAGGTCCACCTGGTGCGCGGGCCGCTCGTTGTCGTAGGCCCAGGGCTCGGTGCTCGTGCCGAGCGTGCACGGCCCGGCCGGCACCAGCACCTCGGCGTGCGGGACGGTCCGTCCGGGCGGCGGCNTCCGGCCCGGGGCGAGCAGTGGCGGTCCGGCGCGCAGCTGATGGGTGGCGAGCATCGTCTCGTCGTGCTGGTGCTCGTGCTGGATGACCATGCCGTAGACGAAGCCGCCGGCGAGCAGCCGGCGCCGGTCCGCGGCCGGGCCGCCGGGGCTCACCCGGCCGCCGGGGCTCAACGGGCTGCCGGGGCTGACGGGGCCGGCTGGATCGCCGGGTCCACCGGCGCCGAAGGGCGGCGGCGCGTCGGGCGACCCGGCGTCGGCGGGCAGCGGCGCGAGCCGGTCGAGGACGTCGAGGGTCCGGCCGCGGACCTCGCGCAGGTAGGCACGAGCCTCGGCCGGGTCGAGCAGGGCCAGGCGGATCCGGCTGGCCCGGCTGTGCCGGAAGGCGTCGTAAACGTCGTCCAGACCCGGCCGGGTCGCGGCGGCGTCGCCGAGCACGCGCACCAGCCAGAGGTCCTCGTAGTTGCCGATGTGGGCGAGGTCCCAGATCAGCGGCGACATCAGCGGCGAATGCTGGCGGACGAGTTCCTCGGCGTCGATGTCGGTGTAGGCCAGCGAGCGCGCCCGCGCGAGGTCGAGCGCGCCGGCCACGGCCTCGGCGGTGACCGGCGTCGCCGAGGGCGTCGGATCCTGGGTCAGGCGACCGATACGCACAGGTGTGCCTCCTCGCGCAGCAGGCCGGCCGGGCCGATCAGGATGAACCGCTCGGACAGCTCGTCGGCCGGACATCGGCCCCGCTGGGGATAGCGTTCGGAGAACAGCTCGACCGCGTCCGCGAGGTCGGCGCAGCCGGCACGGCGCAGCGCGGCGGCGGCCAGCTCCAGGCAGCGCACCGCCGCCAGCCGCAGGGGCTCGTCGGCCATGCCGAGCATCGCGGCCGCCGGCCAGCGCCGCGCCACCGGCGCGCAGGCCTGCGCCGCCGCTGCGGCCGCGACCGGATCGTCGAGCAGGGCGGTCGCCACCGCCACCGCCACCCGCCAGCCCTCTGCCGGCTGGGCGTCGAGGTAGCGCAGTTCCCACCAGCCCCGTGGGCGGACGGGGGGAAACAGCGTCGTCGCGTGGTACGACAGATCGTCGAGGGTGGGCGCGCGCTCGACCGGGCCCCGCCCGGCGACCCAGTCCCCGAACGTGTGCCCGCCGGTGGCCGCGACGAAGCGGCGGTCCTCGCCGGGCCC
The DNA here is from genome assembly GCF_001420875.1 of Frankia sp. AvcI1. Taxonomy (NCBI): domain Bacteria; kingdom Bacillati; phylum Actinomycetota; class Actinomycetes; order Frankiales; family Frankiaceae; genus Frankia; species Frankia sp. AvcI1. Next base: position 30,679 of record NZ_LJFZ01000016.1, read on the forward strand.
GACGTCGCCCAGCGGGTCGCCGATCATCATCAGCTTCGCCGCCAGCAGGTACCGCGCCCAGCGGTCGGCGAGATCACCGGAGCGCGCCGCCGCCGCACCGGGACCCGCGTCGCCGCCCGCCGCCGGCTGCGCGGGCAGGTCCAGCACGGAGCCGGTGCGACCCGCGTCGATGCCCGACCAGACCGCCTGGCGGGTCGAGCGCCAGCCGGTACGCCGGCCGGCCAACGCCGGCGAGGCGGCGAACATCGCGGTCAGCACCGGCCCGACGGCGTGCGCCAGCCGAAACCGCTCGGCCGCCTGCGCGGGCGTGGTGCCGAGATCCAGATTCACCTGGACGGACGCGGTCGAACGCATCATCACCTCGCCGGAGGTCCCCCCGCCGGTCCGGAAGTGCTCCTCCATGGCGGCGTACCGGGACGCGGTGGTCTGGCGCACCCCGGCGCGCAGCGGGTCGACCCCCATCCCGACGATCGCGAGGCCGTCCTCGGCCAGCGCCGCCCGCACCAGGTGCAGGTCCGCGGCGGTGGACTGGACGGCGGCCGCGAGCCCGGCCGGCGGACCCGACAGCTCCAACTGGCCGCCGGGTTCGAAGGTGAGCCGGCTGCCCCCCGGCAGGACCGGTCCGGCGGCGCCGGTGATCAGGCCGGCGATCCGGTCGAGCGCCCGACGGGTCCGCTCGGGCGGGACCGGCTGGTGGACCACCCGGGTGTCCACCACGAACCACTCCGTCTCGATCCCCACCGACGTCCCGATCCCCACCGACGGCTCGGGGCCCGCCGACGTCCTGGGGCCTGCCGACGTCTCGGAGTCCGCCGACGTCCCGGGGCGCGGGACGTCGCGGGCGGGTACCGAGCCCGACCCACCCGCGGGCTTCTCGGCCGGGGTGACGCAGCCGGCGGCGAAGGCCCACACCGCGTCGAGGTCGACCGGCCGGTCCGGGCGAGCCGGGGCCGCGGGCTGTCCGGCAGGCGACTGTCGGCCTGGCGACGGTGCTCCGGGCGATCGGTGGGACGACGGCTGCTCCTCGTCCCCGGATCCCCGGAGTGACACGTGACGTGGCATCCTGCGGCTCCCTCTCGGTGCTGCNAGCGGTCGGCACGGCGCCCCATGGCGGCCTTCCCGGGGAGTCCTCCCCTGCCCGGCCCGCTCCGTACCGGCCGTCGCGTGTGGTGTCGCCTCGGCCGGTTCGCCGAGGGGTGGTATAGATGTGGGTTCAACGTGGTTCTCGCTCGCATATTCCACGCCCCTGACCCTGTCGCTGTTGTGTATTCGATGGAATGGTGACCGGGATGGACCAGAAAGCCGGTAGCGCNCCGTGACGAACTGGCGCCCGCCCCGGTCCCGGACCCGGAGACAACGCCGAGCGCGACGGCGTCATGACGGCGCCGGGAGGTGGTGACCGCGGCCGTGTCCGATCGACAGTCAGCGGGACGTTCGGCCATGGCCGAGTACCTGCGGCGTAAACAGTTGTATTCCGCCGAACGCGGAGATCACAAAGGTCGGGTACTGGCCGTCGGCGGGGCCCTCGCCGTGGGCGCGGCCCTGGTCCTCGCCGTGCTGTGTGCCCTTGCCGGGCTGCCCGGCCTCGCCACCGCCCAGCTCGCGGTGCTCGCCGCGCTCGCGGTCGGTGTCGTCGGGGCCGTGCGTTTCCTGCGCACCCCGCCGGAGATCGAGGCCTGGCGCGAGGACGCGGAGGNCGAACGCAGCACCGCCCGCGCGCTCGACCGGCTGGTCCGCGCCGGCTACACCGTCCTGCACGACCGCTGCCTCGCGGACTCGGCCGGCAACATCGACCACCTCGTCATCGGGCCGTCCGGGGCCTGGGTGGTCGAGACCGACGCCCACCAGGGGCCCGTCCGGCAGAACGCGGCCGGCGTCTGGGCCGGCAAGGTGCCGCTGCGGGCGATGCTCGGCCTGGTGGCGTGGATGGGCGAGGAGGCCACCGCCCAACTGCTCGGCGAGCTGCCGGACGGCTGGCAGCTCGAGGTCCAACCGGTCGTCGCGTTCGCCCGCGCGGAGGTTCCGGCCGGCCTCGCCCTCGTCGAGGGCGTGCTGCTGCTGCCCGCCACCGGGGTGGCCGAGTACATCCTGTCCGCCGGGGTGGTGCTGCGGCCCATCGACGTGGCGATGCTGGTCGACGTGGCCGAGCGGGCGTTCCCCGCCTACGAGGTGTCCGGGCCGCCGCCGTCCTGGCCCGCCCGCTCCCGACTGCGCGGCCTGCTGCGTCGCTGATCCGTCGCCCGTCCGTCGCCCGTCCGTCGCCCGTCCGGTCGCCGGTCCGGTCAACGGTTCGATCGACGGTTCGCTCGCCGGTCGGGATAACGTGGAACGACTGGGCCACCCCGGGCCGAGGACGCCGACGAAGGAGTCGACATGGCGCGCAAGATGACCGTGCTGGCGCTGCTGGCTGGTGCGGGGGCCGCCTTCTCCGCGGCCCGGCGGCGGTCCCGGGGCAAGGAGGAGATCGACCTCTGGCGGGAGGCGACGTCCACCACCGGGTCGCCGGCCGCAGGCCGCTGACCTTCGTCGCGGCGGCGGGGCGCCCGCGGCTGTTCGCCCGTTCGCCCGTTCGCCCGCTGGCCTGCTCGGTGGCGCGGAACTCGCCTGACGTCGAGTCCGTGATCGGGCACCATGGGAGCCATGCTGCCCCGTGAGATCCCGGTTCGCCCGGGTCTCGTGCTGCCCTCGGCCGAGCTGCGCTGGCGGTATTCGCGCTCGTCCGGGCCGGGTGGCCAGTCGGTGAACACCTCCGACTCGCGGGTGGAGCTCTCCTTCGACGTCGCCGGTTCGCCGGCGTTGTCGCCGACGCTGCGTCAGCGCGCACTCGCGCGCCTGGGCGACCGGCTCACCGACGGTGTGTTCACCGTCGTCGCCAGCGAGCAGCGCTCGCAGCTGCGCAATCGGGAGGCCGCGCTCGACCGGCTGGTCGACGCCCTGCGGGTGGCGACCGCCCCGCCACCCCGGCCGCGGCGGGCGACGCGGCCCTCGCGCGGCGCCGTCGAGCGGCGCCTGCAGGCGAAGAAGCAGCGGTCCGCGACGAAGCGGGACCGCCGCAGCCGGCCTCCCGAGGACTGAGCCGCTGCCGCCCGGTCAGAGTTCGACGATCCCGACGTCGGCGACGAGCATGCCGAGCAGACCCGCGGGGGCGGCGAGGTGCAGTTCGATACGGGTCGCGGGAGCCAGATCCTCGACCACGCGCAACGGAACGTGGACCGAGGCCCGGGCGCCGATCGGGAAGAAGCGCATCGGCGCACCGTCCCGCTGCAGGATCAGGCAGATCAGCTCGTCCGTCGAGTTGCCGCCGCGGAAGTACAGCGGCTGGGCGGTGACACCGGCCGGGACCACGTAGCTGAACGCCGGTCCGAGCGGGTACGGNGCGTCCAGGCCCCTGCCTTCGAACGGGACGNTGCCCTGCAGGAAGCGGGGCGTGGTGAACATCCCCTCCTCCTCTCGTCGATTTTCCGTATGGTACGGCCGGTCCGGGGTCAGACCCGGCGGCGGCGCAGCAGGAGGGCGTTGCCGAGCGCCAGCAGCACGCCGACCACGAAGATGATCGTGGCCATCACGTTGACCTGGGGTGGCACACCGACCCGGGTGGCGCCGAACACCCACAGCGGGAACGTCAGCGTGCTGCCCGCGTTGAACGTCGTGATGACGTACTCGTCGATCGACATCGCGAAGGCGAGCAACGCCCCCGAGACCACCCCCGGCAGGATGAGCGGCAGCGTGACCAGGCGGAACGTGGTGAGCGGGCCGGCCCCCAGATCGCGTGCGGCCTCCTCGACGGAGCTGTCGAAACCGGCGAGCCGGGCCCGCACGACCACCGCCACGTAGGAGATGGTGAACATGATGTGCGCGATGAGGATGGTCAGGTAGCCCCGCGGCACGCCCATCGTGATGAACAGCGACAGCAGCGACGCGCCGAGCACCACCTCGGGCGCGGCGATGTTGGCGAACATCAGCAGTTCCACGCCGCCGCGACCGCGGAAGCCGTGCCGGCCGAGCGCGAGGCCCATCAGGGTGCCGAGCACGGTGGCGACGGCGGTGGACAGCAACGCGATCGTCAGCGAGTTGACCAGCGCGGTGGTGAGGTCGGGAATGGCGAACAGCTCGCCCCACCAGCGCAGGGTGAAGCCGTTCCAGGTGTTGTTGCGCTTGCCCACCCGGTCGTTGAATCCGAACACGATCATCACGATGATCGGCAGCACCAGCCAGAGCAGGATCAGCCAGGTGTAGGCGTGCAGGAGCCGTTCGCCCAGCCGCCCGCCGCGCCGGCCGGATCGCCGGGCGGGCCGCGATCGGCCGTCGACCGCCGGGTCGAGGCGGGGCGGGGCGGCGTCCAGGAGGGTCATCGTGCGCTCATCTCGAGGACGTCCCTGGTGCCGAGCAGGCGGGCGTAGAGGAAGATCCCGACAAGCAGCACGGCCATCAGGATGAACGACACCGCCGAGGCGAGGGGATAGTCCGCGTTCGTCAGGTATGTCGTCTGGATGATGTTCCCGATCATGGTGGTGTTCGTGCCGCCGAGGACGTAGGCGTTGACGAAGTCCGACGTCGCCGGAACGAAGGTGAGCAGGAAGCCGGCGAACACCCCGGGCATCGACAGTGGCAGGACGACTCGGCCGAACACCCCTCGACGGTTCGCGTACAGGTCGTCGGCGGCCTCCAGCAGCCGCGGGTCGATCCGCTCCAGCGCCACGTAGATCGGCAACAGCATGAACGGGAAGAAGTTGTACGTCAACCCGGCGACGACCGCGAACGAGGTGGCCAGGACGTGGAAGTCGGCCGGCAGCAGCCCGGCGTCCTTNAGGTTGCCGAGCAGGATGCCGTCGTCGGCGAGCAGGAACTTCCAGGAGACCGTGCGGATGACGAACGAGACGAAGAACGGCAGCAGCACGAGAAACAGGTAGTTGGACTTGTTCCGGCCGGCGTGGAAGGCAATCCAGTAGGCCATCGGATAGGCCAGCAGAATCGTCGTCACCGTGGCGATCAGGCCAAAGACGAGTGAACGGATGAACTGGGTGTCGTAGGTGGTGATCGCGTCGGCGTAGATGCCGAGGTCGAAGGTCNGCCTGAAGCCGTCGACAACGTTTCCGGTCTGCAGCGAGACCGACAGCATGACGGCCATCGGCACGACGAAGAAGATGGCCAGCCACAGGCCGCCGGGCAGGACGAGAAAGTAGGGGGTGAGCGCCCCGGCCCNCCGCCGCCTCACCGCGCCTGCGCCGGCGGCGGCCGTCATGACTGGTAGACCGGCTGGAAGATGCGGTTCCACTCGGTCTCCTCGTCGGTGGTCAGCACCCGGAACCGGCTGACCCGGGAGAGCTCGTCCGCGGACGGGAACAGCAGGGTGGACCTCGCCAGGTCCGCCGGGACGTGCTCGGCGGCCGTCGGCACCGGCGTGATGTAGTTGATGTACTCCGCGAGCATGNCGGCGATCTCGGGCCGGTAGACGAAGTCCATGTAGGAGATGGCGTCCACCGGGTGCGGCGCGGTCCGCGGGATGCACATGTTGTCCGTCCACAGCAGACCGCCCTCGGACGGCACCACGAACTTCAGGTTCGTGCCGGTGGCGATCTGCTGGTAGACGTCGCCGGACCAGGCCATCGAGATCCACAGGTCCCCGCCGGCCAGGGCGTCGATGTAGGACTGGTCGTAGTATTTGCGGACGATTCCGTCCCGGCGCTGCGCGGTGAGCTTCGCGGCGGCCTTCTTCCAGTCGTCCGGGGTGGATTTCGCCGGATCGACGCCGATGCCGAGNAGGGCGAGGTTCGGCAGGTCCTGGTTGTCGCCGAACATGCCGACCTTGCCGGCGAACTTCGGGTCGAACAGGTCGTTGTAGCTGGTGATCTCGCGGCCGGTCCTCGCCGGGTCGTAGGCGATGCCGGTGAGCCCGGACTGCCAGGGGATCGTGAAGGCGTTGCCCGGGTCGTAGGTCGGGTTCTTCACGCTCGGCGAGGCGTTCGCGGNGAACGTCGGNAGCCTGGCGTGGTCGAGCGGCGCGAGGTAGCCGAGCTGCATCACCCGGCTCAGCGTGATGCCGTTGGTGAGGACCATCAGGTCGTAACCGATCGACCGGTTCGCGGCCAGCGTGGGCCGGATCTGGGCGAAGAACGACTCGTTGTCCTGGATCACCTCCCGGTAGGTGACCTTGATGCCGGTCTCCTTCGTGAACATGTCCAGCGACGGATGGTCGGCGTCGGTGGAGCCGACGTCCATGTACAGCGGCCAGTTCGCGAAGTCGAGGGTGCCGGCCTTCGTCCGGTCCTTCCAGAACGACGCGGCATCCGCGCCCGCGGAGTCCTTCTTCTCCCCGCTGACGCCGCAGGCGGCGAGGAACGCCGTCCCACCGGCCAGTCCCGCGAACCGCAGCAGACCGCGGCGGCCGAACCGGGCCCGCGTCAGGCCGCGCAGCATCGCGGGGTCCGCGAGCGCCGCCGCGCGCACATCGTCGCCGCCGCTTCGGTGGTCGCCGGAGCGGCCGGCGTCGCCGGGGGTGTCGGGCTGCGTCACGGTGCGCGTTCCTCTGCGTCGGGGCAGGCTCGGCGGCAGGTGCGCCCGCGAGCCCGCGTGCTGGCCTGAGCTGTCAGTGGGAGATCCGGTACGCCGCCGGGTCCGCGGAGGTACCGGCCGCCGGGACGACCGTCTCGCGCGGGTCGACCGAGTCCGGCGCGACGACCGAGTGAGGCGGGATGATCGAGTCCGGCGGGCCGACCGAGTCAGGCTGGTTGACGGTCTCGGGCGGGACGACCGATCCGGGCAGGGCTACCGGCTCGGGCAGGGCTACTGGCTCGGGCAGGACGTAGGAGTGTTCCGGCAGCCAGGACAGCCAGATCTCGTCCCCGCGCTCGGCGACGTTGCCGGCGCCGGTCGAGTTCTGCCAGAACACGGTGATCTCGGTGCCGCCGTGGGTGGCGACCGTGTACGTGGTGTAGGTGCCGAGGTAGACGACCTCGACGATGCGGCCGCGCAGTGCGCAGCCTGGCCCGTCCGGGCGGCTCACCGACATCTCGATCTTCTCCGGACGGACGGTGAGCTCGACCTGGTCCCCGGCGCGCAGCGGGCCCGTCGGCGGGTGCAGCGGGGCGCTGAGCCGCTCGTCGGTACCGGCGTCGAGGACGACCGTCGGTCGCCCACCCGGGCCGGCCGCGTCGAGCGCGCGCACGGTGCGGCGCAGCAGGTTCGACGTGCCGATGAACCCGGCGACGAAGCGGGTCCGGGGTCGCTCGTAGATGTCGCGCGGCGAGGCGAGCTGCTCGACCCGGCCGCCGTTCATCACCGCGATCCGGTCGGACATCGTCAACGCCTCGCCCTGGTCGTGCGTGACGTAGAGGAAGGTGATGCCCACCTCGCGCTGGATGGCCTTGAGCTGGATCTGCATGGTCTGGCGAAGCTTGAGGTCGAGGGCGCCCAGCGGCTCGTCGAGCAGCAGCGCCGCCGGCCGGTTGACCAGCGCGCGGGCTAGCGCCACCCGCTGCTGCTGGCCGCCGGAGAGCTCCCGCGGCCGCCGGTCGGCCAGCTCCGACAGCTCGACGAGGTCGAGCATCGCCCCGACCCGCTCCCGCAGCTCACGCCCCTTGACCCCGCGCCGGCGCAGGCCGAACGCCACGTTGCCGGCCACGTCCAGGTGCGGGAAGAGGGCGTAGCTCTGGAAGACGAGGTTGACGTCCCGGCGGTTCGGCGGCACCGCGGTGACGTCGCGCCCCTGNAACAGGATGCGCCCGCGGGTCGGCTCCTCGAAGCCGGCGATCATCCGCAGGGTCGTCGACTTGCCGCACCCCGACGGCCCGAGCAGCGAGAAGAACTCGCCCGGCCTGATCGCGAGATCGACGCGGCTGACCGCCGGCACCGCCCGGCCACGGGTCTGGTAGTCCTTGGCCACCCCGACAAGCTCGATCGCCGCCGGCGACCCGATCCCGGCGTCGCTGGTCCTGGCACCGCTGGTCCTGGCGTCGCTGGTCCTGGCACCGCTGGTCGCCGTCATGTCGTCACCACGGGTACCGCTCGGCTCGCATCCGCCCTCGGCCTCCGTCTGTCGCCCATCCCGACACCGCTGACCTGACGGCGCTGTCCAGTCGGGTTCGACCCTCCCAGCAGCCTTGCGGGACAGCAAGGGATTGGTCGGTAAAGAGTCTGTGTCGCGACTGATTCGATCGTGATCTTGGTCTAGAACCGGGCTTTCCCGTGATGTTCGGAGCATCGTCACGGGAATGGCGTTTCGCCTGGCGTACCGCCGCCCGCAGGGGGCACGGTGGGAGCATGGCTGCCCCGTCCTCTTCCCGACCAGCTGGCGTCGGCGTTCCCCCAGCCGATGACGCCGCGGCCGCCGACCCTGAGTTCGGTCCGGTTCTCGGCGGCGTGGGCCCCGACCCGGGCCCGGCGCAGGAGTCCGGCATCGAGCCGTCGGCGTCCTCCGGGGCGTGGTCCGCCGGCCCCGACTACCGGCCGTCCGTGGTGCCGCACGATCGCCTCGCCGGCTGCGCCGCGGCCCACCGCCGGCTGCTGGACCTGGTNGAACGGGTGGACGACGAGGTGCTGCGCCGCCCGTCCGGGCTGCCCGGATGGACGGTGGCCCACCTGCTCACCCACCTGGCCCGTAACGCCGAGGGGCACAGCGGGATGGTCGAGGCGGCGGCCGGGGGCGACGTCCGCGACCAGTACCCGGGCGGCCAGGAGCAGCGCGACGGCGACATCGCCGCCGGCCGCGACCTGCCGGCCACCACCGTGCGGGCCGAGGTCGCCGCCGCCGTCGCGCGGCTGGAGCGGGCCTGGGACGCCGTCCACGTCGACGTCTGGCGCACCGGCTTCGGCCGGGTCAGCACGTACGGCNTGACGACCCTCGCCGATCTGGTCTTCCTGCGGTGGCGGGAGACCGAGATCCACCTCGTCGATCTCGCCCTCACCGACCTCGGTGGTCCCAGCTGGGCGGACCTGAGCCCCGCCTACGTCGAGGTCGAATGGGCCTGGGCCGTGCGGGGCCTGCCGGCGCGGCTGCCGCCGGAGGTCACCGTCCTGCTCGCGCCGGGCGACCGGCCGTCGACCGCGGTCGGGCGGGGGGACACGCTGGTCGTCGTCGACGCCCCGACCACCGCCGCGCTGGCCTGGCTGACCGGGCGCGAGCCGGGCCGCCCCGAGTGGCCCGCGCTCGGTCCCTGGTGGTGACGGGCGGGGGCCCGTCGTCGAGAACGGGCGGGAGCCCACTGCCGAGAGGCGACCGCCCGCGGTAGGCGTCTCCCGCTCACGCCCGCGAATCGGGCAGGCGAGAGAATGTCTGGCGTGTCGGACAACAGGGACAACCGGGGTGAGGTCACACAGGGCGGGCGGCGGAACCACGGGCGGCGGCGCGATCGGATCCGCGCATGATCACGATGGCGCTGTTCAACAACAAGGGTGGCGTCGGTAAGACCACCCTGGCCTACCACCTGGCGCACATGCTCCAGCGGATGGGCCACCGCGTGCTCGCCGTCGACCTCGACCCGCAGGCGAACCTGACCGCGCAGTTCCTCGACGAGGACGAGCTGACCCGGCTCTGGGCGGAACCGGAGGACACGGCGTCGTCGGCCCCGAAGCCCNTCGAGTTCGACGCCCGCCCCGCGCGGGTCTTCCCCGGCACGGGCACGATGGCCACCGCCATCGCGCCGATCATGGAGGGCGTCGGGGACGTCGAGCTGCCCGACCCGGTGATGATCGAGGACGGCCTCTGGCTGCTGCCCGGAGACGTCGAGCTGAGCGTCTTCGAGGACCGGCTGTCCGCCGCCTGGCCGAACAGCTTTCTCGGCAAGGACATCGCCGCGCTGCGGACGACGACGGCGCTGCACCGGGTCATCGACAACGGTGCCCNCACCGTCGGCGCCGAGATCGTGCTCATCGACGTCGGCCCGAACCTCGGTGCCATCAACCGGGCGTCGCTGCTGTCCGCCGACACGGTGCTCATGCCGCTGGCCGCCGACCTGTTCTCGCTGCGCGGNCTGCGCAACCTCGGCCCGACGCTGCGGGAGTGGCGCTCCACCTGGCAGGGCACCGTGCTGCCGAAAGTGCCCGAGCGGATTCCCGCGCCCCGCGGCCTGATGATGCCGATCGGCTACATCGTCATGCAGCCGCCCGCCCGCGCCGACCGCCCCGCCAAGGCCCACGACCGCTGGCTCGACCGCATCCCCGAGGTCTTCGCGACCTCGGTGCTCACCAGCGGCAACCCCGGCCCGCACGACCGTTCCTTCGAGATCGCGACCCTGCGCCACTACGCCAACCTGATCCCGCTGGCCCACGACGCCCGCAAGCCCATGTTCGAGCTGCGCGCCGGCGACGGCGCCCTCGGCGGCACCCAGACCGCCGTCCGCCGCTGCTACTCCGACTTCCGCGACCTCGCCGTCAAGGTCCGCGAACGCCTCGCCTTCATCGACCCCACCCTGCGCCGCTCCTGACCCACCGGCCGGGCCGACGTCCTCAGGGTGCCTGCCGGATGGCGCCGGCGCCCTCCGATGGTCAGCGAGGAGTTATCCACAGGCTCCAACGCTGACCTCCAGTGGTGAGCGTGGAAGTTGTCCACAGGGCAGACGTCACAGCCCCTCGGAGGGCAGCGCGAAAGTTATCCACAGCCCCAAGCCATGACCGCCGATGGGCAGCGTCGAAGTTATCCACAGGGGCGGAAGTGAGCCACCCTGCTCCTGGGCAGGCACCGAATCGGCCGGCCGGCACCCCGGGCGGCAGGCGCCGACGCGCGGGACTCCCGCCTCGGTGAAGGTCCGAGATGGGCTCGATGCCGTAGGCTAGGGGGCGCTTCACCGAGCGGCGCCTGCCTCCGGGCAACGCGGCCCGGCGGAGGCATGTCCAGGGGGCGTAGCTCAATTGGCAGAGCACTGCCTTTGCAAGGCAGGGGTTCGGGGTTCAAGTCCCCGCGTCTCCACGCGCTGATTCCTCGTGGTTGCTGCCCTTCGGGCAGCTTCCCGGTGGCCTTGATGTATGCCCGGGGGGACGACCCCCCGGACCCCGGTGTGGCGGGGCAGCCTGTGCACGTCAGAGTTCGGGGCGGGCGTGTGGGTGGCCAAATCTGGGGTGTCACCCCGGCCGACATCGACGGGCTAGACATCCACCCGTCGATGCGCCTGCGGATCGGGTCACTACCTGGAGCACCGGCCGACGCCCTACCTCGGCTGACCAGCGCCAGCCGGGAGGNGGTTCGATCGACCGAAGCCTGTGAGCGTCGCCGCCTTACCAGGCCTTTCGATCAGTTTCACAGGTAGCAGCGTAGGAGCCACCGTCACCCTGCCGTCGACGTGATGGAGAAGGCGAGTAAGCGCACGGCGCGCGGATCGCGTGGACAGCCCGACCGCGTGCCCTACCGCCAGCGCGCGTTGATCCAGTCGATGGCATCCTGCACGGTGTTGATCCCCGCGGCGTCCTCGTCGGAGATACCGATGGAGAACTCCTCTTCCAGGGCCACGCCCAGCTCGACAAGGTCCAGGGAGTCCGCTCCCAGGTCCTCGANGAACGACGCGTTGNTCGTGACCTCCGCCGGCTTGACGTTCAGCTGCTCCACGACCACGTTCTTTACGCGCTCCTCGACGGTGGACACTCCGCGGCCTCCTGCTCCGACGTGCATGGGAACGGACACGATCCNCATATTCTCCGATCGATCCACGCAGCGAGCGCCGTCGCCCACCCCCGGCGAGTGATGNTCGTCACGTGGACTCTGTCCCGTCCGGCGCCATGCCGGCCCGGCCGGGGTAGCAGGGCCTGTAGCAACGGGCGTGTCGTCGGCGGACGACCATGTAGGCCGACGTACATCGCGACCTGTGGACAAGCCGGCGCAGCAAGGAGCGGATCTCGCCTTCCGAGCACCACGCCGACATGGAGCGGCGGGATACCGACCTCGCGGTTCGCGTCGCGGCGGGGTCGGTCGGCGACGACATCGGATTGCACCCCGTGGAGTAGTACTCGCCGAGAGCGGCCCTTCGCGACCAGGGACTGTTCGCTGCGGTCGGCTGCCGACCTGCTCGGCCGGAGTGCGGTAAATGAGCACGGTGTCGACGGCCCCGCAGGACTCGGTGAACGTCAGTCCGGTCGGCATTCGAGCCACCGCCCGGGGAAGATCCGCGGAGTCCGAGCCCGGCTGCACGATCACCGCCTCTTCCGTGTTTCACGCATCATGTGGATGGAGGTGAGGTCCGTGACCCGAACCCTTCGCTTCGGCGGGCCGGGCAGGGCGCAGCCAGCGGGTGCCGCGACCTGCGTGATTGCCTGTCTCGCCGCGTCCGCGAGCGTGTTATGGCCGGTCGGAACGCTCGTGCTGGCGTCTTCCGGTGCTGGCCTGGCGTTTGTGTGGTTCGGTGGACCACTCCTGATCTTCACTGGTCCGGCGGCCCTGTGTTCGGTGGCAGCGGTGGTCCTTCTTCGCCGTGACGGCGTCGCGAGCGCAACGCTGCTCGCCGTCGGTACCCCGTTCTTCATACTCGTGACGATGGTGGTCGTAGCGGTGGCGGGTCAGTGGTCGGTGCCGAACAGCGCCGGGTGTACCGCGGTGGNGTTTCCCCTGATCGGACCATTTTTCTGGGAGCGTCACCGAGAGCGAAACGCCGGAACGGGGTGACGTCCGCTCTCGAAACCGAATTTCCGGTTCGGCTGGAACGTTCACCGAACGTCCACCTGGTACCCCGATACACCGGTGACCTACGCCCGTCAGGCCACGACCAGGAACCGGATCAGGGCNACCCCCTGCCCGTCCGCCATACCGCGCTCATCGGGTCTGCTGGTTACCGGAACGGGGCCGTTCAGCCGTTCTCGATCAGTGCCTGGGCGAAGTAGCCGCCCGGAGAGGGCAGGGGCGGGATCGCGAACAGGGCGCTGGAGGTGGTGCGGATGAAGGCGTTCAGGGCGTCGGATGCGGACATCCTCTGCTGGATCGGGACGTAGGACGTCCGCGGATCGGCCTGGTAGGACGCGAAGAACAGGCCCGCGTCCCGGGCGCCGGACGAGTCCGGCCCGTCGTCGTAGGAGTAGCCGCGCCGGAAGATGACGGCACCGCCGTTCGCGGGCGGGCTCGTCACCCGGACGTGGGCGTTGGCCGCGATGGCGAACTGGCCGTCGGGACGGCGGACGTTGATGTCCGGCAGGGTGAACGCCGTGGCGCCGGGGCCGGCCGACAGCGGCACGCCGTCGGACTGCCGCCGGCCNATCACCGCGGTCTGGTCGCTCTCGTCGAGTCGTCCCCAGGCGTCGAACAGCATCCGGATGCGCCGGAGAACCAGGTAGCTGCCGCCGCGCATCCATGCGGGCTCCCCCGACGCCCAGACGGCACGGTCGAACTGGGGGGTGCCCGGTTGGAGGTTGGCCAGCCCGTCGAGCTGGCCCATCAGGTTGCGGTGTGCACCCGGGGGGTCCGTCGAGCCGGGGTTGGTGGGCTGGAACCCCCGCTGTACCCAGCGGGTGGCCGCGAACGGCGCGGCGAGGGTGCCCATCCGGGCGGCGGCCGACAGGGCCGCCGTCGGATCGGTGGAGCACACCTGCACGCCGAGGTCCCCGCCGCTGCGGGCCGGGTCGAGCTGGTCACCGGGCATCGCGGGGATGTCGGCGAGTTCCCCGGGGATCCGGTCGCCGAGGCCGGCGCGGCGCAGCGCCGACGCGCCGAGCCCGACGGTGACGGTCAGCCCCACCCCGCCGCCCGCCGCCGGCGCGGTCGTCAACCCCGCCACGCCGGATGTCCAGGCGCGCAGCACCGCCTCGAGCGACGAGCGCGCCGCGCTCGGATCGGCGGCGGTCAGGTCGTAGGCGGTGAACACCAGCCAGTCCGGGGGAGTCTCGGTGATCCCGGGCTGGTGACCGGCGTCGTCGGCGGCCAGGGCGGTGCCGACCCCGAGGCCGGGCAGTCCGCTCGGGGCGAGAGCACCGCCGACGAGGCCGGTGCCGCCGAGCAGTCCCGCGCCGCCGAACAGCCGGGCAATGCTGGCCAGCCGGGCGGCGCCGAGCAGCCCGGCGCTGCCGAGCACGCCGCGCCGGTGCGGACCCCGTGACTCGGAGGTCTGTCCAGTCATCCGCTCGGGGCGCCGATCCGGCGGCCGCTGGCTGCTGGCCGGAGCCCGGCCGTCCACCTGTACGTCAGCGGGGGGGCGGACTGCGTCGTCGTGGCCTTGCGCCACCTCCATCGGATGCATGAGCATCATGTGACCAGTAACAGAGAGCGATGACACGTATCCGGAGGGTCCACCACGCTCGTGTCGCCGGACATCCGACCCAAGGACGGACCTCCTGGACNCACCACGCCCAGGTCGAGAACGGGCATCCGTGCTGATGGGCNCCCGTCNCCTCGCNCATCGTGAAACGCGCGATCCTTCGCCCAACCGCCGGCACACCGGGGGTGGGTACGGAAGGTGAGGAGATCCGGCCCCGCTCTCGACGTGGCCGAGGAGTATCCGGAGGGTTCCACCTCCCTGGTTCCGGCCCGGCCGGAACCACGTCGACGCGATGGTCTGCACGACCGTACTGGCCGCCCCGCCCACCCCGCCCCGCCCGGCTGCCGCGCTCACGTCGGATCCCGACGATCTCGTGGCCCTGTGCGACGGACGCGTGGCCGTCGGCGGGATCTGCCGGCCGACGATGGTCTGTCGCTGCGGAGCCGGAAAATCTGCATCCGCGGCAGTAGACATCGGGCGCTGTCCTGGGTAGAGTCTTTCTCGTAGCCAAGAGAGTCCATGGTCGCGCCAGACAGGAACTGGCGCGAGCGGGACGGCAGCCAAGGACGGCTGTCGAGCACGATCAAGCAAGATCGGTAGCACTCGGTCAGGTGACGAACGAGGAGAGAGGAGCAGACGCCATCAGGATCGCCGGAGCGGCNCTCCAGCCCGCTCGGCTACCGCAGGCCCCAGATTGGAAGGTGGTCCCCGGTCACGCATATGCGATCCCCGCGTCCCCGCCCGTCCTGGGCGGCCACGCGGATACAGAAAGCCGGCGCTAGTCGTCGGTAGATGGTGTTGAACCCTCGGGACCCTGGTGCCATGCGGCACCGGGGTCCCTCGATGTGTGCTCGAGAGGCGCGATGACCCCTGGAACCACCCGCAGACCGGCCGACAGCCTTGACGACGACGACTATCCCGCCTTCACCATGGGCCGCGCGGCCGAGATGCTCGACACCACCCCCGCGTTCCTGCGGGCCCTCGGCGAAGCCGGCCTGATCACTCCCCTGCGTTCGGACGGCGGCCACCGCCGCTACTCCCGCCACCAACTCCGCCTCGCCGGGCGCGCCCGCGAACTCGTCGACGGGGGCACCGCGATCGACGCCGCCTGCCGCATCGTCCTGCTCGAAGACCAGCTCGCCGAGGCCCACCGGCTCAACGAGCAGCTACGCCAGCAGGCCACCGGGCCGCCGCCCATCGAACCGTCGGCATCATCGGCGGCGGCTGGCGGTGAGTAGACCAACCGGCGGACAGCGGCCGGTTGGCGGTGATCAAGAATGATGCTGGACGTCGCGCGGTCGAGGGTGCGGTTCCGGCCGGGTTCTCGGCGGACCTGGCCTGTGGCAGCNGGTCTCAGCGGGCGGCGCGATCGGCGGTGACGACCACCAGGTCGCGGTGCTGCCAGGTGATCGCGGTGTCGAAACCGGCCTCGCGAAGCCAGTCGAGCTGGTCGGGCAACGGGCTCGGTGTGTCGTGGACGCCGTCGACGGGAGTGACGGCGTCCTCGGGGTCGTCTGGCTCGACCACGTCCGCGAGCACGAAGCGGCCACGCGGCGGCAGGATCGCGGCGACCCGGCGGAACAGGTCGGCCTTGCCGGGCCCGTCGAGATGGTGAACGGCCAGTGCCGAGATCACCAGGTCGAACGGGCCGGCGGGAAGCGGCTCCTCGAGCCGGCCGACGCGCAGGTCCGCGGGTGGCAGGCGGGTGCGGGCGGCGTCGAGCATCGCCGGGCTCTCGTCCAGCGCGACGAGGGCGGCATCCGGATGGACGCGCAGCACGCGCCCGCTGGTCTCGCCCGTGCCCACCCCCAGATCGAGCAGACGCGTCACCCGCCGGCCCGCCGTCGCCGCCGCCACCTCGTCCTGGAGCCGCTCGTAGTGCGGCACCTCGGCGACCACCATGGCCCGATAGGTCCCGGGGTCGAAGTGATACTGCGACATCCTTCCCTTCTACGCCGTCGGGCGAGACGAGACAGCCGGATTCCCCATCCCGTGGCGGGAGGCTCAGCCCGCGGCGGGAGGCTGAAGGACGCGCAGGGCGGTGCGGAGGATCTCGGCACGGTCCGCGGGGTCGAGGATGCCGGCGTTGAGGGCGAGCGCGGCCATGGTGGCGTGCTTGGTCGCGGCGAAGGCGGCGTGGGCGCGCAGGACGGCGCCCCGGTCGGCGTCGGGGCCGGCCAGCGCGGCGATCACCTGCTCGGTCATCCGCTCGATGGTGCGGGGCAGCCGCTTGTCGACGACGGCCAGCACGCTCGNGTCCCGGTCGATGAGCGCGGCCAGCTCGCGGGAGTCCGCGGCCAGGTCGATGAACGCGCCGAGCAGCTCCGCCGGCGCGGGCGGCCCGGTGTCGAGGTAACCGATGATCCGGTGGTAGGCCGCCAGCGGTTCGGCGAGCAGGCCGTCGAGGATCGCCGCCTTGGACGGGAAGTGGTAGTACAGCGCGGCCGTCGTGGTGCCGAGCTCGCGGGCGATGTCGGCGTTGGTCGTGCCGGTGTAGCCATGGCGAACGAACAGCTCGCGGGCGATCGCGNGGATCCGTTCCCTGGTCTGGCTCACGGCCCCCACGCTACTTGCTTATTGATCAGTAAGCGGGTGGAACGAGGGGAAACCGCTGATCAGCGGGGCCCGATCGGGCCGAGGGNCGCCTCGGCGTAGGAGAGCAGTCGGGCGGTGACGGCGGACGGGTTGGCGAGCGCGACGAGGTGACCACCCGGGATCTCGTCGGCGGAGAGGCCCAGGCGTTCGCGGGCTACCCGGCGCTGGAACTGCGCCGGGAAGAAGCGGTCGTCCCGACCGACGAGGACCCGGGTCGGCACCGGCGGCCAGGCGTCGATCAACAGCCGCGACCCGAAGACCGCCTCCGACTGGGTGGGCTCGCCCGCCGACGCCTGCGCGGCCAGCGGGGCCGGCAGGTCGTGGAAGAAGTACGTCGTGGCGTCGAAGTCCGCGTCCGGCGGCCGGCCGGCGCGGAGGTCCGACGCGCGCCGGGCCGCCGGCTGGCCGGTCGCCTCCCACCATGCGCCCGGCGTCTCGCCCGGCAGCGGGATCATGCCGTTGACCAGGACGACCAACGACACCGGCAGCCGCTCGCACACCAGCGGCGCGACGAAGGCGCCCAGGGAGGCCGCGACCACCACCACCTCGCCGCCGCCGGACGCGGCGTGGCCGGCCCCGTCGGCGCCCGGCCGGACCGCGGCCCCGGTCGCCCCGGTTACCCCGGTTGCCAGCGTTGCCCCGGTTGTCGGGGTTGCCGTGGTCACCGCGGCGACCGTCGCGTCGGCGTACTCGGGTAGGCCGGCGCGTTCGTCCGCGGCGGGGAGGTCGACGGCGACGACGGTCCCGCCGGCCTCCGCCAACCTGCGCGCCACGAGGTGCCAGTACCAGGAGGCGCCCCCCGCACCGGGGATGAGCACCCAGGTCACGCGCGCCGCGGCCATGGCGTCTGCTCGGCCGGTGCCCGTCGTCATGGTCTCGTCCCTCCAGGGGTCCGACAAGGAGTCCAAGGAGGGATCTACACCTGTGACCGAGCGGATCGCAAACCACTGCCCGGGCCGGTCGGCCGGGGCAGTGGTCAACGATCGGACGGTGACCCAGGCTTTCTCTCGCAGCGGCGTCCCAGGTCGCCACTGCGAGAGAAAGCCCGTGGTAGCCGCCGTCCCCGGACCCGCGCCGGCGGCGGCGATCTGCGGGCCGAGTCGACGGGCAGGCGGTGCCTCGGCGATCGGCGAGAATCGCTGAGGGGAGCCGCCTACCGATCGTTCACGGCAGTGGACGCATGCAGTCCCGGCATCGGTCGTTCAGGATCGACAGGAGCTCGACCGCCTTTAGCGAGGCGTCTCGCACCTTGGCGATGTCCTGCGACGAGTTCAGCCGGATCAGGGCGGTCTCGGCTCCGTCCGAGGCGCCCTCACGGACGGCTTCGACGATCTCGGCCGCGGGGGTGCCGTACTGGAAGAGCAGGATCTCCTTGTCCNGGTATGCCGGCAGCTCCATGGGTAGGTGACCGAGACCGATACCCGCGAGGTTGCGGCTGAGGATCTGCCGCACGTTCGTCCCGAGCCGGCCGTAGCCACCGATCTCCCGCAGCATGCCCATGGTGGTCCTGAAGACTCCGTTGTTCCCCACCACGGCCGACCGCAGGTCCTCCCAGCTCCCGGGGGTGTCGGTCGGCACACCGATCATCTGCGCCTCCGACATCTCTACCATCCCGGCTGGCAACCGAAGTACCCCGCGTATACGTGTACCGACACGCCCAGCTCCTTCCGCTTCCCCGAGGGAAAGCACTGCGTGCTNCCGGGCCGGCCTCGCCCGGCTTCGCCCGGCGTCTTTTTGTTATCCGTAAGATATCCGACCCGTCCGACGAGGTCCAACCCGGGAAGAAGTTCAAGGGTTTCGATAACGTTAACCCTCGCTGCACAGGCCGATGGTGACGCCGTCGGGACGTGCCGATTAGTGCGTACTCCGCACCACCGCCGCGGCCTCTCGACGGCCCCTCGGCAACCCCTCGACGATCCCCGCGGACCTCTTCCGTGACATTTGCGCTACGGAAAGGAATCGCCTGGCCGGCCCCGTCGGATAACCTGGCGTATGCACGGTCGGACGCCTCCGCCGGTGCTCCTATTCGTTCGGCGCGGGCGCCGCCCTCGGTGAGGTGCGTGACCACGAGGGCCCCCGGCCGCCCTGGGCGGCCCACCCCCGCCGGGTGAGCTGGGCCACCTACGGCCCGCACGAAGTCCCCCAAAGAAAAATCCAAGGATAAGTTTTTCCTGGCAGATATCCTTCGAGATATCCCGACGGAAAAGCTTGCACTCATCCGCTCGGAATACCTGTTAACCCGGAAGTTACCGGCGCTTGCAGCCTCGAAATAATCGCCTCCTAGTCTGATTCATGTCGCCGCCGAACAAACGCAGAACCACAGTTCGCGGCGCAGCCCATGGTCTTCAGTCCCGGAGCAACGGCTGGTGATGACAGTGCGAGACCCCCGTTTTCCCAGCTCATCTACCACGGCGATACAGCCGGACGCGGCGATCAAATTCTGCGACACCACGCTCCGCGACGGCGAGCAGGCGCCTGGCGTCGCATTCACCGCGGCCGAGAAACTCGCCATCGCCGCTGCCCTGGACGCCATCGGAGTACACCAGATCGAGGCCGGAATCCCGGCGATGGGTGTCACCGAGCGGGACGTGCTGCGGGAGATCCTCGCAACCGATCCGCACGCGGAGATCGTGGGCTGGTGCCGGGCCGACCACCGCGACGTCGAGGCCGCGGCCAGCTGCGGCCTCGTGACCGCGCACCTGACCATCCCGGTCTCCGACTTGCACCTGAAGAGCAAGTTGGGGCGGGACCGGGCCTGGGCGCGGCTGCGGGTCCGCGACTGTGTTGCGGACGCGACGGACCGCGGGATGCGGGTGAGCGTCGGTTTCGAGGACGCCTCCCGCGCCGACGACGCGTTCGTCACGGACCTGGCGGGCGAACTGCGGGAACTGGGCGTCACCAGGCTGCGCTGGGCCGACACCGTCGGCCTGCTCGACCCGGTGAGCGCGCACGATCGGCTGGGGCGACTGGTCAGGGCGGTCCCGGGGCCGTGGGAGATCCACGCCCACGACGACTTCGGCCTGGCGACGGCCAACACCATCGCCGCCGTCCAGGCGGGGTTCACCTGGGTCAGCACCACCGTGCTGGGCCTGGGTGAACGCGCCGGGAACGCCCCGATCGAAGAGGTCGCGATGGCGCTTCGGCACCTGCTGAAGCTGCCCGTCGACCTGGACACGACGTCGTTTCGCAGCCTTGCCCGACTGGTGTCGNGGGCCGCACGCCGGCCCCTGCCGGCGGGCAAGGCGGTGGTCGGCGAGTCGGTGTTCGCGCACGAGTCGGGCATCCACGTGCACGGCATCCTGCGCCACCCGGCGACGTACGAGCCGTTCGACCCCGCCGAGGTCGGCGGGCGGCGGCGGCTGGCGATCGGCAAGCACAGCGGGCGGGCCTCGGTCCGCTACGCCCTCGAGCAGTACGGACTGACCGCCGAGGACGACGAGATCGAACCCCTGCTGGAGCGGGTCCGCGCCGCCGCCACCCAGCACAAGCGCGGCCTTCACGGCCGTGACTTCCAGGAGCTTCTCGGGCGGGTAGAGATGCCGACCCCCCGAGTGGAGGCCCCCCGGCGCGAAGAGCAGGTCTGACCGACCTGCCCCGCGCCAGGGGTCGTACGACCAGCACCACGGTAGTGCCGACGTCCCGGTCAACCGACCGGCGGCACGTCCGGCAGCCCGCGGGCCGAGCGGCCCGGCCAGCCCGACCGGCATGGCCGAGCCCCGGTGACCGCGCGCCGGGCAACCGTCCCAAGGAGGAGCACCGCATGCGCCAGATCGCCTTCTACGGCAAGGGTGGTATCGGCAAGTCCACCACCCAGCAGAACACCATGGCGGCCATGGCCGAGATGGGCCAGCGCGTCATGATCGTTGGCTGCGACCCGAAGGCTGACTCGACCCGCCTGATCCTGCACGCGAAGGCGCAGACCTCCGTCATCCAGCTCGCCGCCGAGAAGGGTTCGGTCGAGGACCTGGAGCTCGACGAGGTGCTCGTCGAGGGCCAGTGGGGCATCAAGTGCGTCGAGTCCGGTGGCCCGGAGCCGGGTGTGGGCTGCGCCGGCCGTGGCGTCATCACCTCCATCACCTACCTGGAGGAGGCCGGCGCGTACGAGGACCTCGACTTCGTCACCTACGACGTCCTCGGTGACGTTGTGTGTGGTGGGTTCGCGATGCCGATCCGCCAGGGCAAGGCGCAGGAGATCTACATCGTCACCTCCGGCGAGATGATGGNGATGTACGCGGCGAACAACATCGCCCGAGGCATCCTGAAGTACGCGCACTCCGGCGGCGTCCGGCTCGGCGGGCTCATCTGTAACAGCCGTAACACCGACCGCGAGGACGAGCTGATCATGGAGCTCGCCCGCCGCCTCAACACCCAGATGATCCACTTCATCCCGCGTAACAACGTCGTGNAGCACGCCGAGCTGCGCCGGATGACGGTCATCGAGTACGACCCCAAGAACNGCCAGGCCGACCAGTACCGCGAGCTGGCCAACAAGATCGTCAACAACGACATGAAGACGATCCCGACCCCGATCACGATGGACGAGCTCGAGGAGCTCCTCATCGACTTCGGGATCATGGCGCAGGAGGACGAGAGCGTGATCGGCAAGGCCGCCGCGGTCGCCTGACGATCCCACGCCCACCTGCACCGACACCGTCGAGGATGAGGTCCCGACCATGACGACGACACCGGCACCCGAGCGGGCCGAGACCGAGGCGATGATCGCCGAGGTTCTGTCTCAGTACCCCAAGAAGGCAGCCAAGTTCCGGGCCAAGCACCTCAAGGCCAACGACCCCGAGGGGTCGAAGGAGTGCGAGGTCAAGTCCAACATCAAGTCCCGGCCCGGGGTCATGACGATCCGCGGCTGCGCCTACGCCGGTTCCAAGGGCGTGGTGTGGGGCCCGGTGAAGGACATGGTCACCATCAGCCACGGCCCGGTCGGCTGCGGTCAGTACTCCTGGGCGACCCGGCGCAACTACGCCCACGGTCACCTCGGCGTCGACAACTTCACGGCCATGCAGATCACGACGGACTTCCAGGAGAAGGACATCGTCTTCGGCGGTGACCCCAAGCTGGAGCAGGTCTGCGACGAGATCGTCGAGCTGTTCCCGCTGGCCAAGGGCATCTCCGTGCAGTCCGAGTGCCCGATCGGTCTGATCGGTGACGACATCGAGGCCGTGGCCAAGAAGTCCTCCAAGAAGCTCGACATCCCGGTCATCCCCGTTCGCTGCGAGGGCTTCCGTGGCGTCAGCCAGTCGCTGGGCCACCACATCGCGAACGACGCTGTCCGCGACCACGTGCTCGGCACCGGCGGCGACTCCTTCGAGCGGACCGACTACGACGTCGCGCTGATCGGTGACTACAACATCGGCGGTGACGCCTGGGCCTCCCGGCGCATCCTCGAGGAGATGGGCCTGCGGGTCATCGCCCAGTGGTCCGGCGACGGCACGATCAACGAGATGGCCTCGACGCACCTGTCGAAGCTCAACCTGATCCACTGCTACCGCTCGATGAACTACATCTGCACGACCATGGAGGAGCGCTTCGGCACTCCGTGGACCGAGTTCAACTTCTTCGGCCCCACGAAGATCATCTCTTCCATGCGCAAGATCGCCGAGTTCTTCGACGACGAGATCAAGGCGAAGACCGAGGCGGCGATCGCCCGGTACCAGGTGCGCTTCGACGAGATCACCAAGGCGTTCCGGCCGCGGCTCGAGGGCAAGCGCGTCATGCTCGCCGTCGGTGGNCTGCGTCCCCGGCACACCATCGGCGCGTACGAGGACCTTGGCATGGAGGTCGTCGGCACCGGCTACGAGTTCGCCCACAAGGACGACTACACCCGGACCTACGGCATGCTCAAGGAAGGCACCGTCCTCTACGACGACCCGACCGCGTTCGAGCTCGAGGAGTTCGCCAAGTTCCTCAAGCCGGACCTGATGGGCGCGGGCGTCAAGGAGAAGTACGTCTTCCACAAGATGGNCATCCCCTTCCGGCAGATGCACTCCTGGGACTACTCCGGGCCCTACCACGGCGTCGACGGCTTCGCGGTCTTCGCCCGGGACATGGACATCGCCATCAACAGCCCGGCCTGGGACCTCCTCGAGGCNCCCTGGTCGAAGGCCGGCGAGGTCGCCTGATCCGCCGCCCTTCGGGCATCCGGGCGCCAGGCGCCCAGCAGTAGACGGCCACTTGTAGTAGCTGACCAGTAGTTCATCCCGGCCTGGCCGAACGCAGCCGCCAGCGATCCCGTGACCCCGAACGGTCGCTGGCGGCTGCCGCGGCAGGCCTCAAGCCCCACCTGGGGACAAGCCCCACAGGGGAGAGGAGGGACGTCCGGTGACGACGACCCCCGAGCACACCAGCGCGGTCCCGCTGCGGGTCCTTGACCACAACGACATCTTCCGCGACGAGGTCTACCAGAAGCAGTTCGAGGGCAAGNGCGAGTTCGAGAACGCCGCCCCGAAGGAAGAGGTCCAGCGGGTCCTCGACTGGACCCGCGGGTGGGAGTACCGGGAGAAGAACTTCGCCCGGGAGGCCCTGACCGTCAACCCGGCCAAGGCCTGCCAGCCGCTCGGCGCGGTGCTCGCCGCGCTCGGCTTCGAGGGCACCATGCCGCTGGTGCACGGGTCGCAGGGCTGCGTGGCGTACTTCCGCAGCCACTTCGCCCGGCACTTCAAGGAGCCGGTGCCCGCCGCCTCCACCTCGATGACCGAGGACGCCGCCGTGTTCGGCGGGATCAACAACCTCGTCGAGGCGATGGAGAACATCACCGCCCTCTACAAGCCGAAGCACATCGCGGTCAGCACCACCTGCATGGCCGAGGTCATCGGTGAGGACCTGTTCGCCTACATCGGCGCGGCGCGCGAGCAGGAGGCGATCACCCAGGACTTCCCGGTGTCGTACGCCCACACCCCGTCCTTCGTGGGCTCGCACATCACCGGCTACGACGTGATGCTCAAGGGCATCATCGAGATGCTGGCGAAGTCCCCCGACGCGGACGCGTCGAAGGTCGCGAAGTCCGACAAGGTCCGGCTCAACGTCATCCCCGGGTTCGACACCTACGTCGGCAACCACCGCGAGTACAAGCGCATCCTCGAGCTGATGGGCGTCGACCCGCTGATCCTCGGCGACCACTCCAGCGCGCTGGACTCGCCGGCGAACGGCGAGTACGAGCTCTACCCGGGCGGCACCCCGCTGAAGGAGGGGGCGCTGGCGAAGTTCAGCCGCGCGAGCCTGCTGCTGCAGGAGTCGACGCTGCGCCGCACGGCCGAGTACATCGAGAAGGACTGGAAGCAGGAGACGATCACGCTCGAGACCCCGCTCGGGGTCAAGGGCACGGACGCCTTCCTGACCGCGGTCGCCAAGGTCGCCGACGTCGAGGTCCCGGCGGAGCTGACCGCCGAGCGCGGCCGCCTGGTCGACGCGATCACCNACTCGCACGCCTACGTGCACGGCAAGCGGGTGGCCATCGCCGGCGACCCGGACCTCGTCGTCGCGCTGACCCGCTTCGTGCTCGAACTCGGCATGATCCCGGTGCACATCGTGAGCACGAACGCCGACACCTCCTTCAAGGCCCGCATGGAGAAGGTGCTCTCCGCCAGCAAGTTCGGCGACGAGGCGACGGTGTGGCCGGAAAAGGACCTCTGGCACCTGCGGTCGCTGGTCTTCACGGAGCCGGTCGACGTGCTCATCGGCAGCATGCAGCTGAAGTACATCTCCCGCGAGGCNAACGTGCCGCTGGTCCGGGTCGGGTTCCCGATCTTCGACCGGCACCACCTGCACCGGTTCCCGATCATCGGGTACACGGGCGGTCTGCACCTGCTCACCCAGCTCGTCAACACGATCCTCGACGAGATGGACCGCAACGCCCCCGACCACAGCTTCGACGCCGTTCGCTGATCGGCGCCGCGCTGTAGCCGGGCCGGCTCCCAGCCGGATCCGAACGTGGTCGGCCGGCCGCGCCCACCGCGCTCCCTGCGGCCGGTCGACCACCTCCCGCGGGTCGACCGATGGCGACATCTCCCCGCGCCGGGTCGATCGGCTCCCTCCCGGGCCGATCGACCCCCTTGTCCAGCCTCTCCCGAGGACCGCCCCCTCCCGAGGATGGCCCATGGCTGCTACTGAACGTGCTGCCCTATTCACCGAGACGGCCTGCGACACCAACAACGCCAAGAGCGCCAAGGCTCGCAAGGCGGGCTGCCCCAAGCCCCAGCCGGGTGGTACCTCCGGCGGCTGCACCTTCGACGGGGCGATGATCACCCTCGTCCCGATCGCCGACAGCGCCCACATCGTGCACGGCCCGATCGCCTGCGCCGGCAACTCCTGGGACGGCCGGGGCAGCCTGTCGTCCGGGCCGACGCTGTTCCGCCACGGCTTCACCACCGACATGACCGAGAGCGACGTGGTGCTCGGGGGCGAGCAGCGCCTGTTCGACACGATCTGTGAGGTCGTCGAGCGGTACGCGCCGCCCGCGGTCTTCGTCTACTCCACCTGCGTCACCGCGATGATCGGCGACGATCTCGGCGCGGTCTGCGCGGCCGCCGCGGAGCAGACCGGGNTGCCGGTGATCCCGGTCGACGCCCCGGGCTTCGTCGGGAACAAGAACCTCGGCAACAAGATCGCCGGCCAGACGCTGCTGGACCACGTGATCGGCACGGTCGAGCCGGGCGACGTCACCGACCTCGACGTCAACCTCATCGGCGAGTACAACATCGCCGGCGAGCTGTGGGACGTCGTGCCGCTGCTGACCCGGCTGGGGATCCGGGTCCGGTCCTGCATCAGCGGGGACGCCCGTTACCGCGACATCGCCGCGGCCCACCGGGCGAAGGCGACCATGGTCGTCTGCTCCCGGGCGCTGCTGGGCCTCGCCCGCGGCCTGGAGGAGCGCTACGGCATCCCCTGGTTCGAGGGCAGCTTTTACGGCGTCAGCGCGATGGGCGACACCCTGCGCGGCTTCGCCCGTCTGCTCGATGACGACGAGCTCTCCCGCCGCACGGAGGAACTCATCGCCGTCGAGGAGGCGGCCGTCGAGGCCGCGATCGCGCCCTACCGCGCCCGGCTGACCGGCCGTAAGGCCGTGCTCTACACCGGTGGCGTCAAGAGCTGGTCGATCGTCTCCGCGCTGCAGGACCTCGGCATCGAGGTCGTCGGCAGCGNCATCACCAAGAGCTCCGACGGCGACATCGACAAGATCCGTGAGCTGCTCGGCGACGCCAAGATGATCTCCGAGGGGAGCCCGCGGGAACTGCTGCGGGTGGCGGAGGAGACCGGCGCCGACATCCTCGTCGCCGGCGGCCGCAACCAGTACACCGCGCTCAAGGGCCGGCTGCCGTTCCTCGACATCAACCAGGAGCGGCACATCCCCTACGCGGGCTACACCGGCATGGTCGAGTTCGCCCGCCGCCTCGACATGGCGATCGCGAGCCCGGTCTGGGAACAGGTCCGCCGGCCCGCCCCCTGGGACCTGGTCGGGGCCCACTGATGGCCGAGATCATCACCGGGGAGCGCCGCGCCGCGATCGACCCGCTCAAGTNCAGCCAGCCGCTCGGTGCCGCGCTCGTCTTCCTCGGCCTNGCCGACTCGCTGCCGATCATGCACGGCTCGCAGGGCTGCGCGTCGTTCGCCAAGGCCCTGCTGACCCGGCACTTCAACGAGCCGATCCCGCTGCAGACCACGGCGATCAGCGAGGTCACCGCGGTCATGGGCAGCGGCGAGGCGATGGTGGCCACCCTCGACGCCATCCGCAAGAAGCAGCGCCCGGCGATCATCGGCCTGCTCACCACGGGCGTCACCGAGGTCTCCGGCGAGGACGTCGGCGGCCAGCTGCGCACCTACCTGGCCACCTGGGCCGACGCCGACGCCGACACCGCGCCGCTGATCATCGGGGTGTCCACCCCGGACTTCCTGGGCGGGCTGTCCGACGGCTGGGCGGCCGCGCTGGAGGCACTGATCCGAGCGGTGGTGCCCGCGCCGATGACGGCCGAGGCCGGCCCGGACGCGCCGACCGCGCTCATCGCCGCCTCCGCCCCGCCGGCCGCCACCCTCCCCGCCGCCCCGCCGGCCGCTGCCCCACCCGCCGCTGCCCCGTCGGCCGTCACCTCGTCGGCCGTCACCTCGTCGGCCGCCACCATGCTGACCGGCGCCGCCCGCGCGATCCCCGCCGCGGCGCCGGTCACCACCACCGTCCCGGCCTCGCCCCTGTCCCGGCGGGCCGGTACGACCGACGAGGACGTCGCCGACCAGCGAGCAGCCGCCGACCAGCGAGCAGCCGCCGACCAGAGCCGGGTCGCCGACCAGAGCCCGCTCGCCCCTCGGGAGCCGGGTGGCGACCGGGAGCTGGTCGCCGTCCTCGCCGGTCCCGCACTCACCGCGGCCGACCTTGACGAGGTCGCCGGGCTGGTCCGGGCGTTCGGGCTCGAACCCGTGCTGGTGCCGGACCTGTCGGCCTCGGTCGACGGCCATCTCGCCCCGGCCTGGCAGCCGACGACGACCGGCGGCGCGGGCCTCGCCGAGCTGCGCTCGCTGCGCCAGGCCGGTGCCGTGCTCGTCGCGGGCGCCACCGCCGCCCCCGCCGGCGAGCTGCTTGCCGCCCGCACCGGCGCCCGGCTGCTGCGCCACCGGCACCTGTCCGGCCTGACCGAGACGGACGCCCTGGTCGCGGAGCTGATGGCGCACACCGGCCGGACCGCCCCGGAGCAGGTCCGCCGGGCCCGCGCGCGCCTGGCCGACGGCCTGCTCGACGCGCACTTCGTCCTCGGTGGCGTCCGGGTGGCGATCGCCGGCGAGCCCGAGACCCTGCTGGCCGCCGGTTCGCTGCTGTGCGACGTCGGCGCCGAGATCGTGACCGCGGTGTCGCCGACTCCGGCGCCCGCCCTGGCCGACGCGCCGTGGGCCGAGGTNGTCATCGGCGACCTGACCGAGTTCGCCGAGCGGGCGCAGGCGGCCGGTGCCGAGCTCGTCCTCGGCTCCAGCCACGCCCGGGCAGTCGCGGAGCGGATCGGCGCCGCGTTCCTGCCGATCGGGTTCCCGATCTTCGACCGGCTTGGGACGGCGATGGCCGGCACCGCCGGCTACGCGGGCAGCCTGCGGCTGCTGATCGACGCGGCGAACCGCGTCCTCGACCACGGGCACGCGCACGCCCGGCCGGGCCGCCCGCCGCTGCCCGCCTCGCCGGGAGCCGCGGCCGGTCATCTCGCCGCCACCGAGATCCCCCAGCAGGGGCGCGCGACGGCAGAACCCGACGAACTCGACAACCTGTTCCAGGAGTCCCCGTGTTGAAGATTGCCTTCGCGACCGGTGACGGCACCGCTGTGGACCAGCACTTCGGCTGGTGCCGACGGTTCGACGTGTACGAGGTCGGCCCCGAGGGGTCACACCTGTTCGAGACCCGCCTGCTCGAGGCGGCGTCGGACGACGAGCAGGACAAGATCGAATCCAGGCTGGCCGCGGTCACGGACTGCGTGATCCTCAACATCGCCGACATCNGCGGGACCGCCGCGGCGAAGGTCGTCAAGGCCAAGATCCACCCGGTGAAGGTGGCCAAGGGCACCAGCGTGGAGGACCTGCTCACCCGCTACGTCGCGACCCTGGCGGGGACCCCGCCGCCCTGGCTGCGCAAGGTCCTCAAGGCCCGCGACCCGCAGCCGGCCGCGCAGAGCTGGACCCGCAGCGTCGCCGCGGTGCTGAAGGGAGACGCGGCATGAGCGAGGCGAAGGACTTCCTGCGCGATCTGCTCGACCAGGTCCGGGCCGGCGACTCCTACGGCCAGCTCGACCGGTTCACCGACTCCCAGCTGCTCGCCCCGTTCGTGGTGACCAAGGAGCAGCGCCGCACGATCGCGACCAACTGCGACCTCGACATCGCCACCGCTGCCCGGCTGCGGTCGTTCTACCAGGCCGTCGCCGCCGCCACCGAGAAGGCGACCGGCGCGTTCACCACGACGATCCTCGACCTCAACAGCGAGGGCTTCGGCCGGGTGATCATCTTTGCGGGCCGGCTCGTCGTGCTCGACAACGCGCTGCGCGACGTGCAGCGGTTCGGCTTCAACTCGTTCGAGGAGCTCGCCGCCCGCGGCGAGGCCCTGGTCAGCGGCGCGAGCAAGCTGATCGAGCGCTGGAGCGAGGTCGCCCGCGATGACTCCTGAGACGCCGGCCCCGGACACCGCGGGCCTCGACGCCGCCGCCGCCCAGCAGCGGCTGCNCAAGCTCCAGAGCAAGGCCACCCAGCTCAAGCTCGATCTGCACGACCTCGCCGAGGACCTCCCGATCGGCTGGGAGGGAATTCTCGACGTCGCCCGCCGCACCTACGACGCCTACGCCGAGATCGCCCTGTTGGAGGGCCTGGCCGAGAAGGAGACGTCGCGATGAGCGCGACCACCGACGCCGGCCAACTGGCCGCGTTCCACCGCTGCTCCACCGCCGAGGAGTACTTCACCCTGCTGGAGGTCGACTACGACCCGCGGGTCGTGGCCGTCAACCGGCTGCACATCCTCAAGCACTTCGCCGGCGAGCTGGCCAAGCTGCCCGAGGCCGGGGCCGACGCGGCGAACCCGCGCCACCTCCTGCACGACTACCGCGACGCGCTCGTCCGCTCCTACGAGGCGTTCACCAACGCCACCGCGCTGGATCACCGCCTGTTCAAGGTGTTGAAGGACCGCGCGCCGAAGTCGGCCTTCGTGCCGGCGTCCGAGATCACCGTGGAGCGGCTGGGTTCCACCCAGCCGTCGGAAACGTCCGAGCAGACGGAGGAGGCCCGATGACCACCAACACCTACGACGTCGGCGACGTCGTCACGGCCGCCAAGGCGCTGCGCAACGACGGCACCTACCCGGACCCGGCGATCTCCATCGGCGAGATCCTGGTCGAGGCCGGCACCCGCGGTCAGGTCATCAACGTGGGCCTGTACCTGCAGGAGCACATCGTCTACGCGATCGCGTTCGAGAACGGTCGCATCGTCGGCGCGCTGGAGCGCGAGCTCGAGGCCGCCGAGGACGACCCGGCCGCGCAGCCCGCGGACGCCGAGCCCGTGGCCACGCCCGCCGCCACGGCGAGCGTCCCGGCGAGTGCCGCCGCGGCGGAGGGCTCTGCTCCGGCCGCCGTCCTGGTGGCCGAGAAGGTGCCGGCCGAGCCCGCGGCGCACGGTGCCGGCGGGCACGGGGGAAAGACCTGCAAGCACGGGTCCGCGAACTGCAAGTCCGCCGCGGCGGACGCCGAGCCCGCGGTGCCGGCCACGCCCGCCGAGCCCACGCCGACGGCCACGTCCGCCGCCCCGGCCAAGCCCGCCGCCCCGGCCAAGCCCGCCGCCCCGGCCAAGCCCGCCGCCCCGGCCAAGCCCGCGCCGCCGGCCACGCCCGCGGGCAAGACCGTCGGCGCCGGCACGCCCGGCGCGAAGGACGGCCGACGGTGACGGGGGAGCTGGCCGGGCTGCCGGTGGTCGCTGCCGTCCCCGCCGGCGGGCTCCCCCGGCGCGCTGCGCAGGCGCCCGCCCCGGCCGGCGGCTGCAAGACGACGACGAGCTGCGGCACCAGCGCCCCGGTGCAGGACCCGGAGATCGCCGAGAAGATCGCCAACCATCCGTGCTACAGCGCCGAGGCGCACCAGTACTACGCCCGCATGCACGTCGCGGTCGCGCCGGGCTGCAACATCCAGTGCAACTTCTGCAACCGGAAGTTCGACTGTGCCAACGAGAGCCGGCCGGGCGTCACGAGCACCCTGCTGACTCCCGAGGACGCGCTCGCCAAGGTCAAGCTGGTCGCCAGCGAGATCAAGCAGATGAGCGTGCTGGGGATCGCCGGCCCCGGTGACCCGCTGGCGAACCCGAAGCCGACCTTCCGCACGATGGAGCTGGTGGCCCGGGACTGCCCGGACATCAAGCTGTGCCTGTCGACCAACGGCCTGCGCCTGCCGGAGTTCGTCGACCGGATCGTCGACCTCAACGTCGACCACGTGACGATCACGATCAACATGATCGACCCCGAGGTCGGCGAGCGGATCTACCCGTGGGTCGCCTGGCGGGGCAAGCGGTACACCGGCCGGGAGGCGTCGAAGATCCTCTCCGAGCAGCAGCTCGCCGGGCTCGCGGCGCTGACCGAGCGGAAGATCCTCTGCAAGGTCAACTCGGTGATGATCCCCGGGATCAACGACGAGCACCTCGTCGAGGTCTCCCGGACCGTCAAGGGACTCGGCGCCTTCCTGCACAACGTGATGCCGCTGGTCTCGGCNCCCGAGCACGGCACCGTCTTCGGCCTGACCGGCCAGCGCGGACCGACCCCGCAGGAGCTCAAGGCCCTGCAGGACCGGTGCGAGCAGGACGACGGCGCCGAGATGAACATGATGCGCCACTGCCGGCAGTGCCGCGCCGACGCGGTCGGCCTGCTCGGTGAGGACCGCGGCGACGAGTTCCTGCCCGAGACGTTCCAGGGCCGCGAGATCGCCTACGACCTCGCCGGCCGCCAGCAGGCGCACGAGGAGATCGAGCGCTGGCGCACCGAGGTCGCCGCGACCCGGCAGACCCTCAACATCGCCACCGGCGCGCGCATCCCCGACGTGCCGGCGGCCGAGCCCGTGCGGCCCGACGAGGTCGTCCTCGTCGCGGTCGCCACCAAGGGCAGCGGCGTCGTCAACCAGCACTTCGGCCACGCCGGCGAGTTCTGGATCTACGAGGCCGGCCCCGGCTGGGCCCGTCTGGTGCAGACCCGCGACGTCGACCGCTACTGCAATGGCCCGTCGGACTGCGACGAGGACGCCTCGAAGCTCGACCGCACGATCGAGATGCTCTCCGACTGCGCCGCCGTGCTGTGCAGCAAGATCGGCCTCGGGCCGCGCGAGGCGCTCGAGGAGGCCGGCATCGAGCCGGTCGAGATCTACGACCTGATCGACAAGGCGGTGGCCGAAGTCGGCGCCCGCCTCGTCACGGACCGCGCCCCTGCGGAGGTAGNCACCCCATGACCGCGACCGCCACCGTCATCGAACTGACCGACAAGGCCGTGGCGCAGGTGCGCCACCTGCTCGGCTCGACCCCGGGCACCGAGGGCTTCGCCCTGCGCATCGGCGTCGACCCGGGCGGCTGCTCCGGCTACACCTACAAGCTGGCGCTCGTGCCCGGCGCCGAGGCCGGCGACGTCGTGCTGCCGCAGGACGGCTTCGACGTCGTCGTGCACACGACGAGCGTCGATCTGCTGCGCGGGATGCGCGTCGACTACACCGAGACGCTGACCTCCTCCGGCTTCACCTTCGCCAACCCGAACGCGAAGAGCTCCTGCGGCTGCGGGTCGTCGTTCGGCTCGTCGGACGATCCCGAGCGCACCGCGGCCGACGCGAAGCTGCGCGAGCAGGTCGAGGAGATCATGGAGGAGATCCGCCCGATGCTGCGCGGGGACGGTGGGGACGCGGAGGTCGTCGCCGTTCTCGCCGGGGGCGGGCAGCCCGGTTCCGCCGAGGTGCACCTGCGCCTGACCGGCGCCTGCGGCGGCTGCTCCAGCGCGAACGCGACGCTGACCGGCGTGATCGAGGCCCGGCTCAGGCAGGAGCTGCCGGAGATCGGCCGGGTCGCGCTGGTCGCCTGAGGCGCCCCGCCCGACCGCTCCGCCTTTCCCACCGTCCTGCCGAATCCGCGGAGAGCTCGATGGTCACTGCCCGGTCTCACTCACACCCGCGCCTGCGGTCGATGTGCCCCGGCCCGCCCGCGCGGATCCTGCCCGTCCAGGCGACTCCGCCCACGGCCGAGACCTCCCGGCGCTTCGACCGGCAGGTGACCATCCCCGGCTTCGGGGTGGCGGCCCAGCGGCGGTTGAGCCAGGCGACGGTGCTGGTGGCCGGCGTCGGCGGGGTCGGCGGGGCGGCGGCGACCTACCTGGCCGCCGCCGGGGTCGGCCGCCTCATCCTGATCCACCCGGGCGACCTGGCGGAGCCCGACCTGAACCGGCAGACGCTCATGCGGCCGGAGCGGGTCGGCGAGCCCCGGGTGTTCTGCGCGGCGGACACCCTGCGCGCCCACCACCCGGGCGTCGAGATCGTCGCGGTCGACCGTGACCTCACGGACCCGGCCGTGCCCGGCCTGATCGCCGAGGCGGACGTCGTCGTCGACGCCCGGCACAACTTTCCCGAGCGCTACCTGATCAACCGGTTGTGCGTGCAGGCGGCGGTGCCGCTGGTCGTCGCCGCGATGAACGCCACCGAGGCGTACCTGATGGTGGTCCGGCCGGGGGAGCCGTGCCTGCGCTGCGTGTTCGGTGAGGGCGACCCGGCCTGGGAGCCGCTCGGCTTCCCGGTGCTCGGCGCCGTCGCCGGCACGGTGGGCTGCCTGGCCGCGACGGAGGCACTCAAGATCGCCGGCGGGTTCGGCGAGTCGGCGGTCGGCCGCCTCGTCCATCTCGACCTGTGGGACGTCGACCTGCGCACCCCGCGGACCCGACGCGACCCGGCCTGCCCGGACTGCGGCCCGGGGAGCACGCCGTGATCTACCTCGACCACAACGCGACGACGCCGGTCGACCCCGAGGTCCTCAACGCCATGCTGCCGCTGCTGCGGGAGCACTTCGCCAACCCGGCGAGCCCGCACCCGGCCGGTCAGGCCGTCGCCCGGCTCGTCGAACGGGCCCGCCGCGACGTCGCCACCCTGGCCGGCGCGCGCCCGCGCGACGTGGTGTTCACCAGCGGGGCGACCGAGGCGGCCAACCTGGCGATCGCCGGGGTGCTCGCCACGGCGCCCCCGCACCGGCGGCGTGTCCTGGTCGGGGCGACCGAGCACCCGGCCGTCCTCGCCGCGGCGCACGCCGCCGCCGACCTGCACGGGGGCAGCGTGCAGACCGTCCGGGTCCATCCGAGCGGCGCCGTCGACCTGACCCACCTGCGCGCGCTGCTGCACCCCGTGNCGCTGTCCACAGGGGCCGGGCCGGCCGCGGATCCCGGGGGCTCAGGGGGCTCCCGGGGCCGCGACGAGGCCGACCAGGTCGACGAGGTCGACGAGGTCGCGCTGGTCGCGGTCATGGCGGCCAACAACGAGACGGGGACGCTCAACGATCCCCGACCGGTCGCCGCCCTCACCCACGAGGCCGGCGCCCTGTTCCTGTGCGACGTCACGCAGGCGTTCGGTCGCATCCCGGTCTCGGTCACCGAGACCGGGATCGACTTCGCGACAGCGTCCGCGCACAAGATCTACGGTCCCAAGGGCGCCGGTGCGCTGATCGCCGGCAGGTCGGCGCGGGCGCGCCTGGCGCCGCTGATCCACGGCGGCGGCCAGGAACGCGGCCTGCGCGCGGGCACCCTCAACACCCCCGGCATCGTCGGCTTCGGCGCCGCGGCCCGCATCGCCGCGGCGTTGATGGACGACGAGGCCACCCGGCACCGGGCCCAG
Organism: Frankia sp. AvcI1; assembly: GCF_001420875.1. Classification (NCBI taxonomy): domain Bacteria; kingdom Bacillati; phylum Actinomycetota; class Actinomycetes; order Frankiales; family Frankiaceae; genus Frankia; species Frankia sp. AvcI1. The sequence goes on from NZ_LJFZ01000016.1 coordinate 64,787, forward strand.
ACGGAGCTGCTGTTCGACCTGCTCGTCGGCTGGCTCGGCGTGGGTGCCCTGGAGGTCAACGGGCCGGTCGAGGACGGCACCGGCCGGCCCGGCCCGATCCGGCTGCCGAACACGCTGAACCTGCGCTTCCTCGGCGCCGACGCCGACGCCGTCCAGTCCTGCCTGCCGGACGTCGCGGTGTCCGCGGGCTCCGCCTGCCACGGCGGGGGAGACGAACCGTCCCCGGTGCTGCTGGCGATGGGCCGCTCGGCGACCGCCGCGCGGGAGAGCCTGCGGTTCAGCGTGGGCCGCTTCACCACCGTCGACCAGATCCACGCCGCCGCCGCGACGGTGGCCCGTGCCGTGCTGCGCGTGCAGTCCCTGCGGGCGGTCGGGTCCGGCGAGGTCCCCCAGCCCGCGGAACCCGAACCCGCCGAGTCCGCCGGGCCTGCCGGGCCCGCCGGGCCCGAGCGGCCGGGTGCGAGCGGCCGGCCCCCCGCCGGCTGGTCCGGCGCGGCCACCCCGCCCCAGGGGCGGACCCCGGAACTCCCCGTTCCCCGATCTGCCCTGCCCTGAATGACGGCCCGCGCTGCCAGTCTCGCCACGCCGTGGTCCTGGCACTCCCGGCGCGGGATCGCGACGTTGAGATGAGGTCCCTCATGCCCACCGAGCAGTTGTCCGAACGGTCCGAAGGGGCCAGACGGCTGGAGAACGTGGTGATCCGCTTCGCCGGTGACTCCGGCGACGGGATGCAGCTCACCGGTGACCGGTTCGGCGCCCAGGCGGCCGCGATCGGCAACGACGTGGCGACGCTGCCGAACTACCCGGCGGAGATCCGCGCCCCAGCGGGCACCGTGGCCGGCGTGTCGAGCTACCAGCTCCACATCGCCGACCACGACATCCGGACCCCCGGTGACCAGCCTGACGTCCTCGTCGCCATGAACCCCGCGGCGCTCAAGGCCAACGTCGGCGAGCTGCGTCCCGGCGGCGTCATCATCCTGGACACCGACGCGTTCTCGGTGCTGGGCCTGGAGAAGGCCGGCTACGACGTCGACCCGCTGACCGACGGCTCGCTGGACGCCTTCCAGGTGCACGCGATCAACCTCACCGGGTTCGCCGCGNCCGCCGTCGCCGATCACAACCTCAAGCGCAAGGACGCCGCGCGGACGAAGAACATGTTCGCCCTCGGCCTGGTCTCCTGGATGTTCAGCCAGCCGATCGAGGACACGATCGCCTACCTGCACAAGCGCTTCGCCTCGAAGCCCGACGTGCAGGCCGCGAACGTCTCCGCGCTGCGCGCCGGCTGGATCTACGGCGAGTCGACCGAGGCCTTCGCGAACGTCTACGAGGTGAAGCCGGCCCCGCTCCCGGCTGGCACCTANCGGCACATGAAGGGCAACAAGGCCGTCGCCTACGGGCTGGTCGCCGCGGCGCACCAGGCCGGGATGCCGCTGTTCCTCGGCGCCTACCCGATCACCCCGGCGTCGGAGATCCTGCACGAGCTGTCCGCGCTGGCGTCCAACGACGTGCGCTCCTTCCAGGCCGAGGACGAGATCGCGGCCATCGGCGCGGCGATCGGCGGGTCCTTCGCCGGCATGCTCGGGGTGACCGTCACCTCCGGGCCCGGGATGGCGCTCAAGGCCGAGGCGCTCGGCCTCGCGGTGATCATGGAGCTGCCGCTCGTCATCGTCAACGTGCAGCGTGGCGGGCCGTCCACCGGCCTGCCGACCAAGACCGAGCAGTCCGACCTGCTGCAGGCGCTCTACGGCCGGCACGGGGAGGCGCCGCTGCCGGTGCTCGCCGTGCGCTCGGCGGCGGACGGCTTCGACGCCGCGATGGAGGCCGCGCGGATCGCGCTGACCTACCGCACCCCGGTCATCCTGCTCTCCGACGCCTACATCGCCAACGGCAGCGAGCCCTGGCGGGTCCCCGACGTCGAGGAGCTGCCGTTCATCGGGATCGACCTGGCCACCGAGCCGAACGCGGTCGACGCCGAGGGCAACCCGGTCTTCCTGCCGTACGCGCGTGACCCGATCACTCTCGCCCGGCCGCTGGNGATCCCCGGCACCCCGGGGCTGACCCACCGGATCGGCGGCCTGGAGAAGGCCGACCTCACCGGCGCGGTGTCCTACGACCCGGACAACCACGACCTCATGATCCGGACCCGGCAGTCGAAGATCGATGGCATCGACGTGCCGCCGCTGGAGGTCGACGACCCGAGCGGCCCGCCCGGATCCGGCGCGGACGTGCTCGTGATCGGCTGGGGTTCGACGTGGGGCCCGATCGGGGAGGCCTGCCGGGAGGTTCGGGCCCAGGGCCTGAAGGTCGCCCAGGCGCACCTGCGTCACATCGCGCCGCTGCCGGCGAACCTCGCCTCGGTGCTCTCCGAGTACCACACCGTGCTCGTGCCCGAGATGAACCTGGGGCAGCTGGCCGGCCACCTGCGCCGCGAGACCCTGATCGACACCGTCGGTTACAACCAGACCCGCGGGATGCCGTTCCGGACGGCGGAGCTCACCTCCGTCATCACCCGGGTGATCCAGGGCATCGACGCCGACACCGCGCCGGAGGCGGGCACGAAGCCGCTCGGCGACGTCGGCGCGCGCCTCGCGGCCAGGTCGGACGCGGCGTCGGCGAAGCCCGCGGCACACACCGGCACCCCCACCGGTACCCAGAACGACGCGACCCGGGAGGCGGGACGATGAGCACGGTCAACGGAAAGGCCGAGGAGCCGGCCGGCGCGAGCGGCCGACGGGCGCCCACGGTGGCGGACTTCACCACCGGCCAGGAGGTCCGCTGGTGCCCCGGCTGCGGGGACCACGCGATCCTGTCGACGATGCGCGGGCTGCTGCCGGCCCTCGGCGTCGCGCCCGAGAACACCGTGGTGGTGTCGGGCATCGGCTGCTCCTCGCGGCTGCCCTACTACCTCGACACCTACGGCATCCACTCGATCCACGGTCGGGCGCCGTCGTTCGCGACCGGCATCTCGATCAACCGGCCGGACCTGTCGGTCTGGGTCGTCACCGGTGACGGCGACGCGCTCGCCATCGGCGGCAACCACCTGATCCACGCGTTGCGGCGCAACGTGAACCTCAAGATCCTGTTGCTCAACAACGAGATCTACGGCCTCACCAAGGGGCAGGCCTCGCCGACGTCCAAGGTCGGCACGATCGGCCCGTCGAGCCCGTTCGGCTCGCTCGACAACCCGTTCAACCCGGTCGCGCTCGCGCTCGGCGCCGGAGCGACGTTCGTGGCCCNCACGATCGACTCCGACCGCCGCCACCTCACGGCGACGCTGACCGCCGCCGCGGCGCACAAGGGCGCGGCGCTGGTGGAGATCCGCCAGGGCTGCCCCACGTTCAGCGCGATCCCCCGCCAGGGCGGCCGGGGTGCCGCCCAGGCGGCTCCCGCGGAGCCGGACAACCCGGGGGCGCCCGAGCACGGCCCGATCCGGCTCTCGCCCGGCCTGCCGATCGTCTTCGGCAGCAACGAGCAGTGGGGCGTGATCCGCGACCCGAGCACCGGCGAGCTGGGCATCGGGCACGGCGGCGACTCCCGCGTCGTCGTCCACGACCCGGGCACCCAGAACTCGACCTACGCCTACGCGTTGGCCCGCCTGGCGGAGACGTCGCTCGCCGAGCCGCCCATCGGGGTGTACCGGTCGGTCTCCCAGCCGAGCTTCGACCAGCTCTACCAGGAGCGGCTCGCGACGGCGCGTCCCGGCGGTCGTGGGGACCTGGGGACGCTGCTCAAGGGCACCGACTCCTGGGTCCACGCCGGCTAGCAACCAGATCGCCGGCCGGGGAGCTGCGCCCCTGGCCGGGGCGGACGGGCGGCCGGGCGGACCGCCCGTCCCGCGATGTGAGGGGACCAGGCCGACTCCGGTCGGCCTGGTCCCCTCCTGTGTGGCACGGCCGGGTCTACCACCGCGGAATGCCGCCCGGGAAATACCGCGTCGGCCGACCCCGCACGGGGGAACCTGTCCGGGCGGGTCGGTATCGGAAGGCCGGAAAGACCGGTGGGGGAGAGGCCGGAGCCGGCAGGCCGGGACCGTAAAGGCCGGAACCGGGGGCCGGAACCGGGGGCCGCAGTCGGAAAGGCCGAAGCCGGAAAGGCTGGAACCGGAAAGGCTGGAGCCGGAAAGGCCGCAGCGCGAAAGGCCGGAACCGGGGGCCGGATCCGGAGAGGTCGGGAGAAGGCCGGAGCGGAGTGGGTCGGCGCACGGAGTGGGCCTGAGCCGGGAGAACTCGAGTGGGAAAGCGGCGCCGGTCGGGGCATCGTCTGCCGGCGGGGGCCCACGACAAAGCCGCCGGTCGGCCGCTTCGCTGCGGCCGACCGGCGGCATGATGTGACGTTGAAAGGCCGGTGCCCGGACGGGGGTGGTCCTGAGCACCGGCCGTAGCCGGCGGTCCCGCTGACGCCGTGGCCGCGTCAGCCTTCGCCGGCGGCTTGTGCCGTCAGCGTCCGTACCCCGCGACGAAGGGGGTGTCGGCCCTGATCGGGCCTACCCTGCCTGCGCCGCCCGGATCGCCGACGGGTGCATCCCGCCCAGGCAGGATGGTGGTGAAGAAGCGGGCCTCGTCCACGACGAACTCGGCTTCCGCCCGCGGTACCAGCCGGACACTCATGATCGCGTCGACCGGACAGGCCGACTCGCACGCCCCGCAGTCGATGCACTCGTTCGGATTGATGTACAGCTTCCGCACGCCCTCATAGATGCAGTCGACCGGACATTCGCCCAGGCAGGCGGTATCCTTCACATCAATGCAGGCGGACGTGACGACAAACGTCATGAGTGCCTTCTTTGCCGGTCGCCGGGACGGGTCGAGTGTTGAAGGCGGGCCGGGTGTTCGGTGACCCGCGGATCGATGGTGGACTCCGTCGTCGACCACGAAATCCGTGCCACCGGAACCGGCCCGGTTCTACGGTTCGGCCTTACTTGCGGCTTCCAGGAAAGCGTAACAGGGGAGCGGGCCGGTTGGCGAGGACNGCTGTAAAGGGAGCGTAAACAAGTCGACTCGAACTCTGCGGCCATCGATATGAGGATCTCGCGGCCCCGGGAAAAACCTAAGGATAGGTTTATCCCCGGCCCGCCGGCGTCGGGCGGGACCTGGCGCGGCTCGGGTCGGCTCGGGTCACAACGAGTTGCCTCGGGCCGCCTCGGGTCACCATGAGTCGCCGCGGGTCGCTGCGCCGCGGCGACGCGTCGCAGGCCTGGCCGGCGTCGGTGGCGGACTGCTCCCCGACCGTCGCCGAGAGGATCGACTCATCGTCGACCCCGGGCCGCAGCGGCCCCGCCGTGGTCGTCGGGCGGCCGGCGGGGCCGGCGGGGCCCGGGGCCGGCGGGGGAAGCATCGCGGTGCGTTGGGCACGGTTTCGGGGCTCAGGCCGTGCAGAGCGCACCGCACCCGGTCCCCGCCGGGTCCGGGCTCACCCGCCTGGACGTCTCGATCTCCGCTTCGTCCCTGTGGAGAGGGCGGGCGAGGCCGGGGCTGGGTGGTCGGGGTGCGGCGGCGTCAGACCTTGGCGGCGCGCACGGAGTCGGCCAGGCTGGTGGTCGGCCGTCCGAGCAGCCGCTGCAGGTCGTCCGCGTCCACATCGAGCGCGCCGCCGCGGATCGACCCGTCGATGCCGGCGAACAGGCCCGCCGTCGCCTCGTCGAGCCCGACCTGGCCCAGCGTGGCGGCGAGCTCCGCGACCGTGACGTCGCGGTAGGTGACGGTGGTGCCGGTGACCTCGGTGATCGTGGCGGCCAGCTCGGCGAGGGTGAAGGGCGTGCCGCCGAACTCGTAGATCGCGTTCTCGTGCCCCGTGCTCGTGAGGACCTTCGCGATGCCCGCGGCGAAGTCGGCCCGGGAGGCGCCCCTGATCCGGCCGTCGCCCGCGGCCCCCAGGACGAAGCCCTGGCTCAGGTACTGGCCGAGCTGGGCGGTGTAGTTCTCGTGGTACCAGTTGATGCGCAGCACCGTGAAGGGCACGCCCGCGCCCGCGAGCACCTCCTCGGTGGCCTTGTGCTCGGCGGCCAGGGACAGGTCGGTGACGTCGGCCCGCGGCGCGCTGGTGTAGACGATCCACCCGACGCCGGCCGCCTTCGCCGCCTCGATCACGGCGGTGTGCTGGGCGACGCGCTGACCGAGCTCGCTGCCCGAGACGAGCAGCAGGGTGTCGACCCCCGCCAGGGCGGCGGGCAGGCTCGCCGGGTCCGAGTAGTCGCCCGCCCGGACCTGTACCCCCCGCTCGGCGAGATCGGCGGCGCGGGCGGGCGTCCGCACCACCGCGACGATCGTGGACGGCTCGACCCCGAGGGCGAGGAGCTCCTCGACGACGAGCCGGCCGAGGTGTCCCGTCGCTCCGGTGACGGCGATGGTGGCCATGGTGTTCTCCCCTGTCGGTTGCGGTTTCCTTTGGTAAGTACTAACTATCAGACAGCGGTGGCCGCCAGGTGGATCGTAGGCTTGTGACCATGTCTTCCGAGCGTGATATGGCGGTGCGCGAGCCGTGTCCCGGGGAGATCGGGCCCAGCGACGAGCTCATCAGTGACGTCTTCGCCCGGGGATGCAGCTCGCGGGCGGCGCTGGAGGACGTGGGGTCCAAGTGGGGGATGCTCGCCATGCTCGCGCTGGGCGAGGGCAGCTATCGGTTCAACGCGCTGCGTCGCCGCGTCGAGGGTGTCAGCGAGAAGATGCTCTCCCGGACGCTGCAGGTCCTGGAACGCGACGGCCTGGTGATCCGGGAGGTGGTCAGCACGATCCCGGCGCGGGTCGAGTACTCGTTGACCCCGCTGGGTGGCCGGGTCGCCGGGCAGCTGCGCGCCCTGGCCGACCTGTTCGAGGCGTCGGCGGCAGAGATCAGCCGGGCTCGGACGGCCTACGATGCCGACCGGGGGCCGTGACGGCGGTTGTGACGGCGGTTGCGACGGTGGCCGTGGCGGCGCGGGTGCTGGCGGGGGCGGGCGTCCCGGGGGCCGTCGGGGCTTCGGCGAGGCGGCGGCCCATCGAGGCGGCGATCCGGTGGGCCTGGAGCTTGGCGCGGTCCGCGTGGGGGCCGCTGTGCAGCTCGTCGACGGTGGTCGTCCACAGCTCCAGCCAGCGGGCGAAGAGCTCGGGCGTGAGTGGGACGCGGGAGTGCAGGTCGGCGTGCACCCCGAAGGCGTTGCGCCGGTAGGTGCCGGCCCGGAAGATCACCGCCTGCCAGAAGTCGCAGATCACCGGCAGGTGCGCGGGTAGGTCGAGCCGCGCGACGTCGACGAAGACGTGGCCGAGCCGCGGGTCGGCGAACGCCCGTCGATAGAACTCCGTCACCAGCGCGGCGATGTCCGCCCGCCCACCGATGTCCGCCCGCCCGCCCACATCTGCCCGCCCGCTGCTGTCGGGCTGCCCGGTGCTGTCGGCCCGCGCGCTGCTGTCGGCCCGCGCGCTGCTGTCGGCCCGCGCGGTGTTGTCGGCCCGCGCGCTGCTGTCGGCCATGGCGTCCGTGTTGGCCTCCCAGGGCTGCGGGCCGTCCGCGGGACCAGCCGTGTTCGAAGGGATCCGGGTCGGCCGAGCGTCGACAGTGGAGCGCGGGTTCCGGCAGGGCCGTGGTGGAACGAGGCGGTCCCCGCTACCGAGGCTACGTCTCGCCGGGCAGCGCGGCCGCGACCCTCCGCCGGGAGTGCCGGCGCCATACCCCGACCGGGGCGGTCGTCTGTGACAGTCGCCACAGAGCCGGCCGCGGTCGCCTTACAGTGCCCAGGGTGACGGCATCGTTGCCGAGGTGGAGGGCGACAGGTCAGCTCATCTGGCGTANGGTCAAACGACCGCTAGTTCGGTCCTGTATGCGGGCTTCTCGTCAGCGGCTGTCTCCGATCTTCCTCGACGAGGTTGCGGACGCCCCGCCTTCACCNTCGGCCGACCGCATCGCGGGTCGGCCAACACATCCTGAGGTGCCAGATGATGACGAGTCGGCCCGTCAACTCGTTCGACGTACTGCTGGTCGAGGACGATCCGGGGGACGTCCTCATGACCCGTGAGGCGTTCGCCGACGATCGGATCAACGGCCGGTTGCACGTCGTCAACGACGGCATCGAGGCCATGGCGTTCCTGCGGCGCGAGGCGCCGTTCACCGACGTCCCCAGCGCCGACCTGGTCCTGCTCGACCTCAACCTGCCCCGCCGCAACGGCATCGAGGTGCTTGCGGAGATCAAGGCCGACGCGGAGCTGCGCCGCATCCCCGTCGTGGTGCTCACGACGTCGGACGCGGCCGAGGACATCCTGCGCAGCTACAACCTGTACGCCAACGCCTACGTGACGAAGGCGGTCGACTTCGATCGCTTCGTCGACGACGTGCGCTTCATCGACGACTTCTTCATCACGGTCGTCCGCCTGCCCCGCCGCTGAGTGCTGGGCCCCGGCGCCACACCAGGGCGAGGGCGAACGGATGCCCGCGGAATCGTCCCCACTGCGGCTTGGCGGTGAGCCAGGCGTCGTCGACGACGTTCTCCCGCATCTCCGCCAACGCCCAGCCGGTGCACAGACCCGCCTCGATCTGGTCGCTGACCAGGTGGACGTGGGTGGTGATCGCCCGGTGCACGCCGCTGCGATCGGTGTAATGGGTCGGCATGCCGGAGGTCATGATGAAGTGCGGGTGGAAGGCGACCAGGACGAACAGGGCGCCGGGNCGGGCCAGCCGGGCNGCCTCGGTGTAGAGCGGGACGAGTGCGGGCAGGTGCTCGTCCATCAGGCAGGCCACGACGAGGTCGTAACCGGCGGAGGGCAGGCCGGTGGCGGTCGCGTCCGCCTCGATCAGCCGGTCATGCGCACCTCGCTGCGCCGCGAGCGCCAGCATCCCCGGGGTCAGGTCCACGCCGTCGACGGCCGCGACCCCGCGGGCGCGCAGCCAGGCGCCGGTGCGGCCGGTGCCGCAGCCCAGGTCCGCCGCCCGCCCGACCTGCGTCCAGGCCGGCTGACGGAGACGGTCCAACAGCGCGAGGTCCATGAAGTCCTCGACCGTCTGGTCATAGCTGGCCGACCACTGTTCGTAACCGGTCCGGACGTCCACGGTCGGGTATCCGCGCAGGTCGAACTGCGAGAAGGAGGACATCGGCGAAGTATCGCCAGATGAGACCCGGCCCACAACGCAGTTTCGGCGCGTGGCTCCTGGAGCGGAGCCACGCGCCGAACGCAAAGCTGGGGGTGGTGCGACCTTAGGCGGGAGTCACGTTGTCCGCCTGCGGCCCCTTCTGGCCCTGCACGATCTCGAACTGGACGCTCTGGCCCTCATCCAGGGACTTGTAGCCGTCCGCCACGATCGAGGAGTAGTGGACGAACACGTCCGGGCCGCCACCGTCGACGGAGATGAATCCGAAGCCCTTCTCCGCGTTGAACCACTTGACGGTACCCTGCGCCACGATACTTTCTCCTTGCCGCGCTCCCGGTAGGCGTCCTTCGCGTACCGGCCTCGCACCAGACCCCGATCGGTTCCGTGGTCTGGTCGTGCCGTTCTCCCGCGTAGGTCACGCACCGAGAAACAAGCAACACCTCCAGCCTACCCCCCGCCCGGCCCGACGCGCAGTACCAGCGTCGGNCTCGCTGCGGTCCGGGCCCGGCGATCACCCGCCGAACGCCCTGGACAGCGCCAGAGCCGCAGGTCCCGGGCGGCCGGTCCAGAGCAGCTCCGTGCGGAACTCCGGGGCGGGCCCGAGCAGCGGCACGCCGATCGGGTCCGCCCGGACGGTACCCGGGCTGTCGTCGCCGCCGTGCTCGGCGCCGCCGGACGTGGCGGGGCCGCGCGTGTCGGCGTCGTGCGGGTCGAGATCCTCGCCGCCGGCCGGACCGTGGCGCCGGCCGGCGGCGAGCAGGCGGCGGGGGAGCATCCCGAGGCCCTGGCCGGCGGCGACCAGCGCGAGCAGGCCCGCGACGTCCGCGCCGTCGTAGCGCAGGTGCGCCCGCAAGCGCAGCTCCCCGGTCACGAGCCGAAGATCGGCCATCGCGGTCGCCACCTCGGGCGCGTCGATCCAGCGGGCGTCGACGAGGTCGGCCAACCGCAGCCCGGTGCGCCGGGCGAACGGGTGCCCGCGGGGGAGGGCCACGGCGGCCGGATCCGCGGCGACCCCGACCGCCCGAACGGGCCCCACATCGGGTAGCCGCAACGGGTCGCCGGGTGTGGCCAGCCCGACGGCGAGGCCGAGATCGAACTCCCCCCGGGCCACGCCGTCGGCCACCGCCGCGGTGCCGGCGACGACGACGCGGACGTCCAGCCGGGGCCGGCCGGCCAGGACGTCGGCGAGGACCGGGGCGAGCCGGTCGGCGGCCAGCGCATGGGTGGCGACCGACAGCCGCTCGCTCGGCGCGCCGGCAGCGCGCGTGACGTCGGTGCGCGCGGCGGCCAGGCGCAGCAGCAACGGCCCCGCATGCTCCAGCAGGCGGGCGCCGGCCTCCGTGACGCCTACGGGCCGGCGGTGCAGCAGCACGACGCCGAGGTCGGCCTCCAGCGCCGCGATCTGCTGCGAGACGGCGGACTGGGTGTAGCCCAGTTCGCGGGCGGCGGCCGAGAACGACCCGGCGGTGGCGACGCCGACGAACGTGCGCAGGTGCTGGGGATCCACGACATCAGTCTTGCTTATCCGGGCTGCACCGATAATCGTTGGACCTGAACTGGGTGCACACCGACGATCGAGCCATGACCTCCAGCGCCGCCGTCACACCGTCCACACCCGTCGCGTCCTCGGCCCCCTTCCCGCGGTCCGCCCCGGTTGCTCGCGTGGCGCTGGTCGGCGACCGCAGCGCCGAGATCGCCGCGCATGGCCGCATCCCCGACCTGCTCGACGCGCTGCGCCGACGCGACGGACTCCCGCTGGACGCCTACTGGATCCCGACCGACGAGGTGGTCGCCGCGGGGCCGCTCGACGGCTTCGACGGCATCTGGCTCGTGCCGGGCAGCCCGTACGCCAGCGAGGCGGGCGCGCTCGCGGCGGTCCGTACGGCACGGGAGCGCGGCATCCCGTTCCTCGGGACCTGCGGCGGCCTCCAGCACGTCGTGCTGGAGTTCGCCCGCTCGGTGTGCGGGTTCGCCGACGCCGCGCACGCCGAGGTGGACCCCGACGCGCCCCACCCGCTGATCGTGCCGATCGCCTGCGCCCTGAACGGTCACGAGGGTGCCGTCCGGATCACCCGCGACTCTCTCGCGGAACGGGTCATCGGCGCGGACCGCACGGTCGAGCGGTACTACTGCTCGTACGGGATCAACCCGGACCACGTCGGCCTGTTGCTCGCCCACGGCCTGCGCTTCAGCGGGGTGGACGAGGCCGGCGACGTCCGCGTCCTCGAGCTGCCCGGCCATCCGTTCTTCCTGGCGACGCTGTTCCAGCCCGAGCTCGGCTCGGACGCCAGCCGCCCGCACCCGGTCATCCGCGGCTTCGCCCAGGCCGCGGTCGCGATGGCCGCGGCCAGGCGAACCTCGACGAGGGTGCCCGGCGCGTAGGTGTGTTAGGGGCTGGCGGCTGGGGATGAGCGTTGCATCCGACACCGAAGTCAGCCGGGAGGAAACATGGCGAGCACGGTACAGGAATCGATCGAGGTCCACGTCCCGATTCGCACCGCCTACAACCAGTGGACGCAGTTCGAGTCCTTTCCGAACTTCATGGACGGTGTCGAGTCCATCGCCCAGCTCGACAACACCCACACCCACTGGAAGGTGAAGGTCGGCGGGCAGGAGCGGGAGNTCGACGCCACGATCACCGAGCAGCTGCCCGACGAGCGGGTGGCGTGGAAGAGCACCGAGGGCACCTCGCATGCCGGCGTGGTGACCTTCCACCGGCTCGCGGACGACGAGACCCGGGTGACGGTCCAGATGGACTGGCAGCCCGAGGGGCTCGCCGAGAAGGCGGGTGCCGCGCTCGGTGCTGACGACCGGCGGGTCAAGGCCGACCTCAAGCGGTTCAAGTCGTTCATCGAGCACCGTCAGAGCGAGACCGGCGGCTGGCGCGGCGAGGTGCCCCGGCCCGATGCCGCCGGGCCTGCCGGCAGTGCGGGGGATCCCCGCCAGGGCCGGACGACGGGCGAGCCGTCCTTCGGCGCCACGGGGACTCCCGGGTCGACCGGTGGGTCGGGCTTCCCCGGTTCGGGCGGTTCGACGGGCGCTCCCGGGTCGGGTGGCGCCCCGGGGTCGGGCGGCGGCCCGGGTGCGGGTGGTGCCTCGGGCGCACCCGGCACCGGTGGCGCGCCGTACACCCCCGGTTCGGGCGGCGCGGCGGGTGGCCGTGGCCAGGCCTCCGGCGCCCAGAACCGGACCCCGGGGAGCCCTGCCGGCGGCTGGTGAGCGCGGCTGAACACAGCGCGAAGGCACGAAGCATGAAGGCACCAAGGCACGAGTGCACCAGTGCACCAGTGCACGACAGGCGGCGCGGCCGGTCCGGACCTCGGGCCGGCCGCGCCGCTTCTTCTTCTCCTCCTTCTTCTCCTTCTCTTCCTTGATCCTCCNAACGTCGCCCGGCGCCGCCCGCAGGCCGGGAGATGACAGGGAGGTAACAGGCCTCCGCGGAGCGGACCCGGCCCCGCGGAGCCGGAACCGGTTCTGATCCACCGCCGCCGCCGGCATGTGATAGTCCGGACGGCGGGGACGGCGTCAGGGCCGTCCCGCGAGGGCGTGAAGCCGTGCCGCGAGGAGGAAGAACGTCGATGCGGGACCTCCGCNACCTGCCCAAGGGGCATCTGCACCTGCACTTCGAGCTGGGAATGCGGCCGTCGACGCTCGCCGATCTGGCCGCCGCCGCGGGCATCGCGACCCCCCGAACCGGGGGATTCACCGAGTTCGGCGGCTTCAGCGACGTGATCGGCGGAATCCTGCCGGTCTTCCGCCGTCCCGCGGACTTCGAGCGGCTCGTGGACGAGATGGTCAGCGACGCGGCCGACGAGGGCGTCGTCTACCTCGAGCCCAGCTTCTGGCCGTATGCCCACCTGGGCGTCTTCGGCAGCGCCGACGCCGCCTGGGAGACCGTGCTGGCCCGATCGGAACAGGCGGGCGCGCGGTACGGGGTCACGGTTCGCTGGATGGCCGCGGTGGACCGGGTCTACGACTCCCCCGATCAGGCGGTGGAGGTGGCCCACACCGCCCTGCGCCACGCCGATCGGGGCATCGTCGGTCTCGGACTGCACAACGACGAGAACGGCTGGCCGCCGGAGCCGTTCGCGGCCGCGTTCCGGGTGGCCCGGGAGGGCGGGCTGCTGTCGACCCCGCACGCCGGCGAGCTCGACGGTCCGGAGTCGGTGCGCGGCGCCGTCGAGACCCTCGGCGCCGACCGCCTGCAGCACGGCATCCGGGCGATCGAGGACCCGGCGCTCGTCGACGACCTGCTCGACCGGGGCACGTGCCTGGACGTCTGTCCCACCTCCAACGTGCTGCTGTCGGTGGTGCCCTCCCTGGCCGCGCACCCGCTGCCGGCGCTGCTGCGCGCCGGGGTGCGCTGCTCCATCAACGCGGACGATCCGCTGCTGTTCGGGCCCACCTGCCTGGAGGAGTACGAGCTGTGCCGCCGCGAGCTCGGCCTGTCCGACGAGGAGCTGGCGGCCTGCGCGCGTAGCTCGGTGCTCGCCGGCGCGGCCCCACAGGCGGTGCGGGCGGCGGCCCTGGCCGGCATTGACGCCTGGCTCGCGACGCCGGCCCCGCTGACCGCTCCGGCCGCCGGCTGAGCCGGGCAGCCGGAGGCGCCGCGGTGTGCCCCGTGGGCGGAGCCGGGTCGGTGGCGGATGACCGGCCGCGGCGGGTGGTCATCGCCCCCGACTCGTTCAAGGGTTCGGCGACCGCGACGGAGGTCGCCGCGGCGCTCGGGGACGGCTGGCGCTCGCGCCGGCCGGGCGACGAGATCGTGACGCTGCCGATCGCCGACGGCGGCGAGGGCACCCTCGACGTCTTCGCCGCCGCCGTGCCCGGCTCGGTGCGCCACCCGGTGCGCGTGACCGGCCCGGACGGGCGTCCACACGACGCCGAATGGCTGGCGCTGCCGGGCGACGTGGCCGTGGTCGAACTCGCGCGAGCCAGCGGCCTGCCGCTCATGCCGGCCCCGGACCCGCTGCGGGCCCAGACCATCGGCCTCGGCGAGGCGCTGCGGGCCGCCCTGGTCGGCGGCGCCCGGCGGATCCTGGTGGCGCTGGGCGGTTCGGCCTCGACGGACGGCGGCACCGGTGCCCTCGCCGCGCTGGGTGCCCGCTTCCTCGACGCGCGCGGGGCGGTGCTGCCCCCCGGCGGGGGCGCCCTGCCGGAGCTGGCCCGGGTGGAGCTGGCCGGCCTGCGCACCCCCCCGCCCGGGGGAGTGCGCTGTCTGGTCGACGTGGACGCCCCCCTGCTGGGCCCCGCGGGCGCGGCCGCCGTGTTCGGTCCGCAGAAGGGGGCGGGCCCGGCCGACGTCGACCTGCTCGCGGCCGGGCTGCGGCGGCTGGCCGAGGTGCTCGGCGGTGAACCGGCGGCTCCGGGGGCGGGTGCGGCCGGCGGCACCGCCTACGGTCTCGCCGCGGCCTGGGGCGCCGACCTGGTGCCGGGTGTTGAGACGATCACCGAGGCGGCCGGGCTGCCGGCCGCCCTCGCCGGGGCCGACTGGGTGGTGACCGGCGAGGGCCGCTTCGACCGGACGTCCCTGGCGGGCAAGGTGGTGGGCGGGGTGCTGACCCTGGCCCGGGCGGCGGGCGTGCCGCTGCTTCTGGCCGCGGGCCAGATCGATGCCCCTCGTCCGGAGGGGGCGATCGCCGAGGTCGCCCTGGCCCGGTTGGCGGGCGGTGCGCCGGCGGCGGTCGCCGAGCCGCTGCGCTGGCTGCGCGCGGCCGGCGCGGAGCTGGCCGGCCAGGCTGGCTGACGTTGCAGCGAGAGTGTGTCGACCCTGCCAGCCCTGCCAGCCCGGTCGGGCGGGACGGCGGGGCCGACGTCAGACGGTGCGGTTCATCCCGGTGAGGATGTAGCCGATCTTGCGCCAGGTGTTCGTTCCGCAGACGCCGTCGTCGGGGATGCGGCCGAACCACGGGGACGCGTAGCGCTGCAGCGAGGCCACCCGCGCGGTGGTGCGTGGACCGTACGCGCCATCCGGACTGATCCGGTTGGGATCGCCGATCGGCGCCTCGTGGCCGAAGACGATGTTCAGCGCGTTCTGGNGCTCCACGACGTCGGCGCCACGGGCTCCCTCGCGTAGCGTCGGCCGGCCGGCATACCGCTCGCGGGGATCGGACGTCACGCCGCGACCGTCACCGAGTGCGAGCGACAGGATGTCGCCGCGGCGTGCCGCCCGGAGGTCGCCGGGGCAGGTGTGTCCGCCCCAGGCCTGCCCGCCCATCCGGTGGGTGCCGAGGCCATAGCCGTTCGGCGAGTCGGCGATCTCCGCTTTCCAGCCGAACTCCCGCATCCCCCAGCCGAACAGCTCGGCCAGCCGGGTGATTTGTACCGGTGTGTAGTCCTCGGTGTCGTAACCCTCGCATTCGCACGAGATCCAGTACGGATTCCCGGCCGCCTGCGCCCAGGCCCGCTGATCGAACGGCACATACTGCTCGAAGTCGCCGTTCCTGGACAGCCACAGATGGGAGCTGACCTGGCTCGCGGCGTTGTCGAACCAGCCGAACAGCGAACCGGTGCCGACCTGGACGTGCGGGATGAGTCCGCGGGTCGGCTGGATCATCGCGCCGGACGTGTTCCGCACCGGGCGCAGCCGGGCGGGCGGGTAGAGGGTCGGCGCCATCGTCAGCGGCCCTTCCGCGCGCACGCGTCGTCACGACTGGTTCTCGTCTGGACATTCACGATTCCGGGCCGCTTCCTCTTCGTGCGGTCGATAGTCGGTCGACCCAGGATGGTCGGTCCCGACCGGTACAGTCCTGCTTTCTACTCGGAGCGTCGAGATGGTCGCGATGCCGGGTCTGGTGGGTCGGTCCGTATCGGGCAGGATGCCCGGACATACCGCCCACGGAAACCTACGCGTCGCGCATCGTCGGCCTGGTGACGCACCCGCCGGTCGGCTGCGGGACCGGCGCCTAGACTGCCGGCCTATGTCCGGATCCGGCCCGTGCCTCCCCCGATCGGACCGGTGCCGGTGAGCGGGCGCGCCGGCGACGCCGCGGTCACCGTGGTCGCGGGGACGCCCCCGCGCACCGCGCTCGACCTGCGATACGAGGTCTTCGTCCGCGAGCAGGGCGTGCCGCCGGAGCTGGAGTACGACGGCCTCGACGCGACCGCGGACCATGCCGTCGTCCTCGATGACGACGGGCGGGCGGTGGCCACGGCCCGCCTGCTCGATCCGGGGCCCCGCCGGCCGGACGCGGAGCCGGTGGGGATCATCGGGCGGGTCGCCGTCTCCGCCGCCTGGCGCGGCCGGGGCCTGGGCCGGCTGGTCACCGCGGCCCTGGAGGCACGGGCGGGGGAGCGCGGTCTGCCGGCCGTGGAGCTGCACGCTCAGGCGAGGGTGGCGGACTTCTACACCCGCCAGGGGTACCGGCCGATCGGCGAACCCGACGTCGAGGCGGGCATCGAACACGTGTGGATGCGCCGCGAGCTGCTCCCCGGCCTGCGGCGGGTGCGGGACTCCGACGCCGCGGCGCTCCAGGAGCTGATCGCGACCGTCTGGGCGGAGTACCCGGGCTGCGTCCTCGACGTGGACGCCGAGGAGCCGTGGTTGCGGGCCCCCGGATCGGCCCACGC
Organism: Frankia sp. AvcI1; assembly: GCF_001420875.1. Classification (NCBI taxonomy): domain Bacteria; kingdom Bacillati; phylum Actinomycetota; class Actinomycetes; order Frankiales; family Frankiaceae; genus Frankia; species Frankia sp. AvcI1. The sequence goes on from NZ_LJFZ01000016.1 coordinate 81,410, forward strand.
GGCGGGCACGGGGGAGCCCGCTCGGGCCATGTGGGTGGTCTCGGCGGACGCTGCCGGTCCGATCGGGGCGGGGCCGGCCGGCGGAGTGCTCGCCAGCGTGGCGGTGTGGGCGCGACCGGCGGCGGATCCCGCGGCGGCCGCCGATCCCGGCGCGGCCGCCGAGCTGAAGACGCTGTACGTGTCGGCCCTCGTCCGCCGCCGAGGGCTGGGTGCGGCCCTGGTGCACCGCGCGGAACGGGAGGCCCGGCGGTGGGCGGCGCGGCAGATGCGGCTGTGGACCGACACGAGGTTCACCGACGCGCACCGGCTGTACCGGCGGCTGGGTTACCAGGCCACCGGGCACAGCCGCGACCTGCACGACCTCTCGGCCACGACCGAAATCGAGTTCCGCCGCCCGCTGTCCTCACCGGCAGGGACGAACGAAGTCCCAACGTCCTGACAACTCTCGCTATCCTGGCGGGTATCTGCTGTTTTATTTACGGGAATCCCGGACCAAAGGGTGGAACGGGTGTTCCGATCCCGCGCAGACGGCTGTGGTCCGACGGTCGTTCGTGGCCGGGTTCGACAAGGAGGCATTCAATGCCGTATGCCGCAGCCTCGCGTCGGCGGGCCGGGCAGCCGATGCCCGCCCCCGCGGGGGCCCCGCCCGCTCCCGGTGACCACCACCCGCCGACCCGGCCGAGCGCAGGCCGGCGGGGCCGGTGCCTGCGCGGATCCCGGCCGGCCCGCAGGACCCTCGCGGCGGCCGGCGCCACGATCGCCCTGACCGGGCTGTTCGCCGTGGCCGACGCCGGGGCCGCCCGCGCCGGCGGCGTGATCTGGGCGAGCTGCCCGTCCGGCCAGGTCAGCGAGGTCAGCGTGCCGGCGTCGGACGGGGCGCCGGCGACCGGCGCGACCTGGCTCGAGGCCGGTTACTACGCCCACATCGCGACGTTCTGGCGGCCGGTGACGGCGCTGCTGTGCCGGACCGAGGCCGGCCGCGGGGTCGACGCGGGCGAGCCCACGTTCCGGTTCGAGCACCAGGGCTGCCCGGGCGGGGAGGCGACCTTTGGTGTGCCGCGCCCCGCCCTCGCCGACGGCGCGAACGGTGCCGCCGGGCCGCCGGTGACCTGGGGGACCTACCTGCCGGACGGCTGGTACGACCTCGGGGACACCGGAAACCCGGCGTGGACGTCGGTCTGCTGGTCGTCCTTCAAACGCTGACGGCCGGGCCGCGCCCCGGCGGGGGCCCTGGTCTTCTCCAGGCGGTGGAGAGGGCCCCCGGCGGGGATGGCCGCCAGTACCGGTAGCCGCCAGTACCGGTAGCCGCCGGTGGTGGTGCCGCCGGTACTAGTAGCGGTAGTGGTCGGCCTTGTACGGACCCTCGACGGGCACGCCGATGTAGTCCGCCTGCTGCTTGGTCAGCTCGGTGAGCTTCACCCCGAGCGCGTCGAGGTGAAGTCGGGCCACCTTCTCGTCGAGGTGCTTGGGCAGCACGTAGACGCCGATCGGGTAGCTCTCGGTCTTGGTGAACAGCTCGATCTGCGCGATCACCTGGTTGGTGAAGCTGTTCGACATCACGAAGCTCGGGTGGCCGGTCGCGCAGCCGAGGTTCATCAGCCGGCCCTCGGCGAGCACGATGATCGAGTGGCCGTCCGGGAACACCCACTCGTCGACCTGCGGCTTGATGTTGATCTTCTCGATGCCCGGGGTCTTCGTCAGGCCGGCCATGTCGATCTCGTTGTCGAAGTGTCCGATGTTCGACACGATCGCCTGGTGCTTCATCGCCGCCATGTGGTCGGCGGTGATGATGTTGAAGTTGCCGGTGGTGGAGACGAAGATGTCGGCGATCCCGACGACGTCCTCGAGCACGGTGACCTGGAAGCCGTCCATCGCGGCCTGCAGCGCGCAGATCGGGTCGATCTCGGTGACGATGACCCGGGCGCCCTGGCCGCGCAGCGCGTCCGCGCAGCCCTTGCCGACGTCGCCGTAGCCGCAGACCACGGCGACCTTCCCGCCGATGAGCACGTCGGTCGCGCGGTTGAGGCCGTCGATGACCGAGTGGCGGCACCCGTACTTGTTGTCGAACTTCGACTTCGTCACCGAGTCGTTGACGTTGATCGCCGGGAAGGCGAGCGTGCCGGCCTTGGCCATCTCGTAGAGACGGTGCACGCCGGTGGTGGTCTCCTCGGTGACGCCCTTGATGTTGGCCGCCGTCTCGGTCCAGCGACCGGGCTTCTCGGCGATGGTGCGGCGCAGCGTCTCCAGGACGATCGCGTACTCCTCGCTGTCGGAGGGGTCCGTCGCCGGCACCGCGCCGGCCGCCTCGAACTGCGCGCCCTTGTGCACGAGCAGGGTCGCGTCGCCGCCGTCGTCGAGGATCATGTTCGGCGCGCCGCCGTCCGGCCAGGCCAGCGCCTGGTCCGTGCACCACCAGTACTCCTCGAGGGTCTCGCCCTTCCAGGCGAAGACCGGAACGCCCTGCGGGTCGTCCTTGGTGCCGTTGGGCCCGACGACGATCGCCGCGGCCGCGTGGTCCTGGGTGGAGAAGATGTTGCAGGAGACCCAGCGGACGTCGGCGCCGAGCGCCACCAGGGTCTCGATGAGGACCGCGGTCTGGATCGTCATGTGCAGGGAGCCCATGATGCGGGCGCCCCGCAGCGGCTGGCTGGCCGCGTACTCCGCCCGGGTGGCCATCAGGCCGGGCATCTCGTGCTCGGCAAGACGGATCTCCTTGCGGCCGAACTCGGCCAACGCGAGATCCGCGACCTTGAAGTCGAAACTCATGCCTTCTCCTTCGACGCTCGGGCGGCTGCCGAGCCTGGGTGGCGGGTGCGGAGTCCCGGGAACCACCCGCCGGCAGGCGGTGGCCGTGATGCGCCGGCCCGGGAACACGTTTCCTGAGCGTGCCACATGCGGGCAGGGGAACGAAGACCCGGGCCAGTCGGGCGGCGCGACCGCGCGATCACACCCTTACGGCGGGGTAGCCCGGCCCGGGATCACCGTCACCCTCGTCTCACCCTCGCCGTGATGCCCGCTGAGCTGGTTCGACACCCGCTGCCGGCCCGGCTCCCGCTGCCGGCCCGGCTCCCGCCACGCCCGGCCGAGCGCCACCGGTGCCGGCCGCCGCGTCCCCGCCGCCGCGCGGTGCGTCGGTCGGCCGGGACGCTCCCGTCCTCTCCGTAGCCGCATGTCCGCTTATGAGCCACTTGTCCAGGGGGCCGGGCGCCGAGACCGAGACCGAGCCCGCACCGCCGCCGCGACGGTGCACCCAGCCCCGCTCGTCGGCCCAGACCAGCAGCGGCGGCAGGACGACCAGCGCGGACAGCAGGGCGACGGCCACGTTCAGGGCGACCAGCAGGCCGAAGTCCCGCAGCAGCGGCAGCGAGCTGAACGCCAGCACGGCGACGCCGATCACGGCGGCCAGCGCGGAGACGAGGAAGGCCCGCCCGGTGCGGGCCGCGGCCGCCTCGACCGCCGCGAGCGGCCCCAGGCCCCGGCGGCGTTCCTCCAGGTGGCGTAGCACGAGCAGGGTGGTGAACTCCGTGCACAACGCGATGATCAACGGGCCGCTGACCGCCGTGAGCGGGCTCAGGTCGACCCCGATCAGCAGGGCGATGATCGAGCTGAGNCCCACCGCGATCAGCACCGGCACCAGCGACAGCACCGCCCGCACCAGGCTGCGGTTGTAGAGCAGCAGCAGGACGAACACGGCGGCCAGGGCGTAGTACGTCAGCTCGACCCGGTTCTTGGCGAAGTTGTCCAGCAGACCGGTGCCGACGACGGCGAGGCCCGACGGGGTGGCGCTGATGCCGGCCGGGGGGCGCACGTGGTCGCGGATGTCGTCGACGACGCCGGCCTGGCGCTCCAGCGACCCGGAGCCGGTCCGGAACACGAGGTTCAGCGCGTGGTGCTCGCGGTNGACCATGGCGCGCTGGATGTCGGGCGGCGCCACCTGGTAGGCGAGCCGGATGTCGGCGCCGGTCGGCATCACGACGCTCGTGTTCGGCACCTCCATCATGAAGCTGATCGTCGTGACCAGGCTGGAGGCGTCCAGCAGGTCGTCGGGGTGGGCCGCGAGCTGTGCGTTGGCGAACCTGCCGACGAAGCCCGCCGTCGCGTCGTCGAACACGTCGCCCGACTGGACGAAGATGCCCAGCTCGCTGGCCGAGCCGGTGCTCGCCCGCAGCGCGTTGATGTTCTTGATCACCTGGCTCTGCTGGTCGACCCACTTCTCGGGATCCGTCTGGATCGTCAGCCGGCCGTCCGCGAAGATCCCACCAACGAAGATCGCCACGGCGGCCACGACGAGCGGGATCGCGGTGATCCGCGNCAGGGCGCCCAGCCGGATGACGGTGNGGCCGAGCGGGCCGTGGGTGTAGTCCTTCGGCGGCGTGGGGCGGCGCCGTTCCCGCATGGTCAGCGACGCGCTGAGCAGCAGCACCGTCGCGATGACGATGACCGGCAGCCCGAGCGCGAGCAGCGTGCCGAAGTCCCGGATCATCGGCACCTGGCTGAACTCCAGGGCCAGGAAGGCGAGCACGGCGGCGACCGTGGCCAGCGCCAGCGCGGGCAGCAGCCCGGCCAGGGCCGCCAGCACGGGGTTGCCGGCCCGGTCGAGCTGGGCTTCCTCCTCGACCCGGCTGTGGAGCTGCACCGCGAAGTCGATGCCGACGCCGAGCAGGACGGGCAGGCCGGCGATGGTCACCACGGACAGCGGCACGCCGATGTAGCCCGCGAGACCGAAGGCCCAGATGAGCCCGACCCCGACGACCCCGAGCGGCAGCAGCCGCCAGCGCACCGCGAACGCGACGATCAGCAGCCCCGCCATCAGGGCCAGCGAGATGACGCCCAGGGTGAGGAAGCCGCCGCGAAGGTAGTTGTTGATGTCCCGGAGCAGCACGGCGGCGCCGGTGGTCATCACCGTCGCGTGGTCGAACCGCACTCCGGAGGTGGCCCGCTCGACGATCCGCGCGCCCTCGCCCTCGGCCGCCAGCGAGGCGTTGCCCTCCAGCCGGGTGACCATCTGGGCCGTCGACGGGGTCGGGAAGAACGGCCGCAGCGACTTGCGGATCGCGCCGGTGTTGTCGTGGAGCAGGAAGTCCACCCAGGCCGGGTTGTCGAACGTGCGCTGCGCCTCGGGGATCGCCTGCATCCGCTTCAGGGTGGCCAGCGAGTCGGCGAGGCGGCGCTGCGCGGAGCCCGGGTCCGGGTCGCGGCTCTGGGCGCCCAGCAGGATCTTCGCGGCCGGGCTGTCGAGGACGTTGCCGTTCCTGCTGCGCACCAGGTTGTCGGTGAACTCCAGCGCAGTCAGCGGGGTGATCGTCGACTGGATGCGCGGGTCCGCGTCGAGTTCGGTCTGCAGGTCCCTGAACTGCTTGATGTTGCGCGGGGTGAACAGGTCGTCGGCGTCGGCGCCGCGCTCGATCGTGAACAGGGTGAGCATCGCCTGGCCGCCGAACAACGACTGGTAGTCGACGTTGTCCCGGGCCACCTGCGAATCGCTGTTGAGGTAGTTGTCCTGGCCGGTGGTGAACTCCAGCCGGTTCAGCCCGTACCCGAGGACGAGCGTGACGAGCAGGGTCACGACGGNGACGACACGGAAACGCCGGCCGCCGGGATCCGCGTCGGACGAGCGCGTGCGGTCGGTCGGGGCAGGAGGACTCGTCGGATCATCGGCTGGCATGGTNCTTGGCGGCATCGGGCACGCTCCGGAGTCTTCGTTGGCCTCCGGATCAACGCAAAGTGACCGGTCGGTCCGAGGGCTACACCCCTCGGTGTATAGCGCAGATCACATCTGAGTGGAGTAGCTCGGACGTTGATCTTTTGTGCAACTTCTGAATGAAACCGAGGGGGCACAATGCGTAATCGGCGGCGGAGGTCTCGACGCCTCATAGACGCAAGGCCGTCCCGGTGACCCTCGTTCGGCCTGAAGGTGGCCGTAGGAACGGGCGGGCCGGGGAGCGACCCCGCACCTCCCCCGTGCGTCGCCCGATGGTGCCGGTGCGCGGCGGCCGCGCGACATGATCGCCGGCTGGCCGGCCGGCGCGGGGCGTGCTCGTCGACGGCCGGCCGGCGCGGGGCGGGGCGGGCCGGCCGTCGACGTCGGCCGATCAGACCCGGACGGTCTCCCGGGCGCTGTGGAGCTCGACGAGCGAGTCGCAGCTCGGGAAGAACAGCCCCTCGTGCCCGTCGTCCCATCGAACGACGTACGGCGGACCGCCGTCGGCGCCGCGTATCTCGATCACGACGCCGTGCCGTTCCGGGCTGCCCACGGTGCGGCCGTGGACGACGAACCTGTCTCCGACGGATGCGGACATCATGGCGGTCAACCTCCCTGCCGTTGTGGTGACCGATGGCATGCACCTGCGCTATCTGCGTAACACAGCTGCGGGGGCGCGGCCGGCCCGAAGTCCGATAGGTCGCCGAAGTCGTGGGCGAGTCCGGCCGGTCCGCACGGATCTCCGCCGGTCGAGGCTGGTCGAGGCGGGTCGTCGGCCGGTCGTCGGCCGGGGCGGCACAGCCCGCGCGGCGGGAATCACGGGCACCGCCGGCGGCTGGGGGTCCCCATCCGGTCACACCCGCCGCCGTCGCCGGATCGTTCGTCCTACGCCGGGCATGTCCGGAGGCGGGCCGTTCGCTCTGCGCCGTCCAACCTGCGACGAAATCGGAGACAGCGGGTTCCCTGTTGTTAATCTGCGGGTAAGTCCGCCGTGGAAGGCGATCACTCGTTCGCCGCCGGTCTCACGGCTGGGACCGCTATGCGACCCAGCGTGAGATGTCGAGAAGAGTTCCGGGGACTGAGCCCTATCTCACATCTTTTTCCCGGTCCTCCTTACCGATCGGTCGGTAGGAACGATGGATGGGTTAACGGGAAGTGTCGTGATGGGGAGGCGGAGATGGTTCGGAGCTGCTCATGGTGAGCACAACGGGCCAGACCCTGATGGGCGGGCCGGTCCGGCCGGCCGCGCTGGCCCGGGGCTCCGGTCGGGGTGACCGACCTGGTCGGGCGGCTGCGGCGCTGCGCAACAGCGTTTTCATCGTGGGTCAGGTCGTTCTGCTGGGCTCGTTGTACTGGCTCTACGGGCTCGGCCGGCACTTCGCCGACGGCCGGGAGCTCGTCGCCCTGCACCACGCGAAGCGCGTCTGGCACGTCGAGCGGCTGTTCGACCTGCCGAACGAGTCGTCCATTCAGTCCCTCGCGCTGCACTCCAGCCACCTGCTGGAGTTCGCGAACCGCTTCTACGTCGGGGTGCACTTCCCCGCGGCGATCATCTTTCTGCTCTGGGTGCTGATCTTTCAGCGGCCGTCCTGGCGCCGGGTGCGGACGGTCATCATGGCGTCGACCGGCGCGGCGTTGCTGATTCACATCGCCTACCCGCTGGCGCCGCCGCGATTCCTGCCGCGGCTGGTGCCCGGAGTGNATCTCGTCGACACCGGGGCGGTGTTCGGGCCGACGCCCTACGGGCCGCACGACACCGTCGCCAACCAGTACGCGGCGATGCCGAGCCTGCACATCGGGTGGTCCATCCTGGAGGCGTGGGGGGTCATCACGATCCTGCGCGCCAGAGCCCGGTGGCTCGCGGTCCTGCACCCGATCATCACGACCATCGTCGTGGTCATCACGGCGAACCACTACTGGCTCGACGGCATCATCGGCGGCGGCCTGGTCGTGGCCGCGGTCCAGCTCACCCGGCCGGAGGTCCAGGCCCGGCTGCGGCTGTGGGCCATCGCCGTCCGCCTGCCGGTCCGGGCCCTGCCCGCCGCCGCGATGGCGGGCGCGCCGGGGACGGGCGCGCCGGTGACGTCGGCGGTAGGGCCGTCACCCGTGGCGATCGGCCAGGATCGTCCAGGGGCCGCCGGTCGGCCCGCGTCGAAGGTGCCGCGGGCCAGGACGGGCTCCTCGGCCGCCGCCGATGCGACCGCCGCCCGCGCTGCGGCCCCGCCCGGCGGGAATGCGTCCGGTGCCGCGCCGCCGCAGCGGGCCGCCGCCGAGGACGATGCCGGAGAAGTAGCCGGCACCTGAGGAAGCCCGGGGCGCCAGCAGCTCGGGTCGGCGGCCGTCAGGGTCGGCGGCCGTCAGGACAGCCGTTCCAGGACGAGCGCCATTCCCTGGCCCCCGCCGATGCACATCGTCTCCAGCCCGATGGTCCCGTCGGTGGTGCGCAGCCCGTTGATCAGCGTGGTCAGGATCCGTGCTCCGGTCATGCCGAACNGGTGCCCCAGCGCGATCGCGCCGCCGTGCACGTTCANCTTCGCCAGGTCGACCCCGAGCTCGCGGTAGGTCGGGATGACCTGCGCGGCGAACGCCTCGTTGAGTTCGACGAGGTCCACGTCGTCGATGGTCATCCCGGCCCGGGCGAGAGCCTGCCGGGACGCCTCGACCGGCGCCAACCCCATGATCTCGGGCGACAGTGCGCTCACGCCGGTGGAGACGAGCCGGGCCAGCGGCGTGATGNCCAGCTCACGGGCGCGGGTGTCACTCATCACGACGACCNCCGCCGCGCCGTCGTTGAGCGGACAGGCGTTGCCCGCGGTCACGGTGCCGTCGGGCCGGAAGACCGGCGGCAGGGCGGCGAGGGCCTCGATGGTCGTGCCCGGCCGGGGGCCGTCGTCGGCGTCGACGACCGTGCCGTCGGGCAGCCGGACCGGGGTGAGCTCCCGCTTGTAGAAGCCGGCGGCGATGGCCTGCACGGCGAGGTTCTGCGACCGGCAGGCGAACTCGTCCTGCTCGGCACGGCCCACGCCGGTGAGCCGGGCGACGTTCTCCGCCGTCTGGCCCATCGCCATGTAGACGTCGGGCAGCTCGCCGGTGCGGCGGGGATCCGTCCACGGCGGGGAGCCGGCGCCGGCCCGCGCCGCGGTGCGCGCCTGGGCACCGGCGTAGCTGGGGTTCTGGGTGTCGGGCAGGCTGTCGCTGTTGCCCTTGACGAAGCCGCTGACGACCTCGACCCCGGCGGCGACGAACACATCGCCCTCCCCGGCGCGGACGGCGTGCAGCGCCATCCGGATCGCCTGCAGGGACGACGCGCAGTACCGGGAGACGGTCGTGCCAGGCACCCTGTCGAGGCCGAGGCTGACCGCGACGACCCGGCCGATGTTGTGCCCCTGCTCTCCGCCGGGAAGCCCGCAGCCGACGATCAGATCGTCGATCTCGAAGGGGTCGAGCATCGGAACCTGGTCGAGCGCGGCCAGGATGATCGTCGCGGCGAGGTCGTCGGCCCGAAGCCCCCGCAGCGTGCCCTTGAAGGCCCGCCCGATCGGCGAGCGAGCGGCGGCGACGACGACGGCCTCGGTCACGGACGCCCTCCCGGAAGCTCGGCGCCGCGGTCACGTGATCGCGCGGCACACGTGGCTAAATGATCAAACTTTAGCGCGCCTCGGTGCCCTCGGTCGCGGCCCCGCGGCCGGCGCGGTGAGGGCGGATCGGTCGGGTTAACCTTTGATCATCGGGATGGGCCGAGTCGGACGGACGGGCGCATGCACGAGGGACCTGCTCCGAGGGGTGGCGCCGTGGTGTCGGCCGGCACCGCTGACGACCTGGGCCGGCACGCGGCCGCGCTGCGCCGGGCCGCCACCGAGGTGGCCGCGGTGCTCAGCGGGGTCCGCAGCACGGGTGGCACCGGTTCGCCCCTGCGCGCCCGGCTCGACGGCCGCGTCCTCGCCTGGCAGGCAGCCCTCGACGCGGATGCCGAGGCGCTGCTGGCCCGCGCCGCGCTGCTCGACCGGCTCGCGGCCGGCTCCGCCTGGGCGCTGCCCGCACCAGGTCCCTGGTCCGCCGCGGCGATCTCGCCCGGACCGACCTCGTCCCGGGTGCCGCCCGTGCCGCCCGTGCCGCCCGGGCCGATCGGGCGGCCCGCGTCGGCCGAGGCCGGGGCCGGGGCCGGGGGAAGCGGCGGCGCGCCGGTTCGCTTCGATCCGGTCCTGCTGGGCGTCCTCGCCGCGCGCCTGCGCGCCGCCGCGGACCGGGCGGCGGCGCTGGGCCGCACGGTCGCCGTCGCCGTCGGGGAGACCGAGCGCACCCTGGCGCGGATGGGCTCGCCGACCGGGACGGTCGGGATGGCCGGGCGCGGGCTGCGGCTCGTGGCGGTCGAGGCTCCCAACGCGGCCGGGGACATCGAGCTGCGGATGGCCCGCTTCGCCGCCGCGCCGATCACCCTGCGTCGAGTCGGGCCGGGCGGTCCACCTGAACGGATCAGCCGGCCGCCCGGCGCCCGGCCCGCCTCGCCGACCGCCCGGTTCGTGCCGTCGCCTGCCCGGCCCGCGTCGCCGACCGCCCTGGCCGTGGCGGCGGGGCTGCTGGCCCTGTTCGGCGCCGGCGCCGGCGCCAGGTCCGACGCCGTACCGGACACTCTCGGCGTCGACCGGCTGCGGGCGGTCCGGGCGCGGCTGGCGGACCTGCCGGATCCGACTCGCGCGGGTGTGATCGGGCTGCTGCGGGGCGGGCCGTTGACCGCTCTCGGCGCGATGGCCGCGCGGCTGGCCGGCACGCCGAAGCCGGGGGCGGTGCTCGCCGCGGCCGAACTCGCGGGCCTCGCGGACGACCTGCTCGCCGGGGCGCCGCCCGACCTGCTCGGCGAACTGGTGCGGGCCCTGCCATGGCTCGAACCCGCCGCCCCGCCGCCCCGCCGCCCCCCGGCGGCGAGCGGTCGGGGCCGGTCGTCGGGGTGGACCGGTCCGGCGACGCCATCGTGCGCGACGGCGCCGACCCCGGCGACGTCGGTCAGGGCGCCGTCGCCGACTGCTACCTCGCCGCGGCGTTGATCGGAATCGCCCGGCAGGACCCCGCCCTGCTCACCGAACGGCTGCGCCGCAACCCCAACGGCACCGTCACGATCACCTTCCACCCGGGCTCGGGCGCACCGGTCGGCGTGACGGTGACCGCGATGCTGCCCGCACGCCGGCTGTCGGCACCCGCGTCCACCGGCCGTGAGGGCGAGCGTGGCGAGGGGGTCCAGGAGATCGCGATGGACGGCGACAACGCCGCGGGCCAGCCCGAGCTCTGGCCGGCGCTCTACGAGAAGGCCTACGCCCGTCTGCACGGCGGATACCCCGCGATCGGGTTCGGCAGCGCCTCGCTCGCCCTGGGGACCCTCACCGGACGGCCGGCGAGCCGGCGAGCCGCCCGCGCGACGAGCGTCGCGGATCTCGCGGCCCTGCTCGACCGAGGCGAGGTCGTCGTGCTCGCGACCCGGAGCCGGACCCGGTCCGGCGGCCTCGTCGCCGCCCACGCGTACCCGGCGCTGGCGGTGGATGCCGCGCGGGGGCGGGTGCTGCTGCGCAATCCCTGGGATCCCGCGCCGGGTGCGGACAACGTCCGGTGGTATGCCTGGTCGCAGGTCGTGGCGGACGTGCACACGGTCGTGCACGGACCCACCCGGTGACGGCCCGCTACCGCCTACCGCCGACGGATGATCGCTACGGGAGTCGGGCAGTGGATCATGNACTGATGGCTGACCGANCCCAGCAGCAGCTCGGCGAACCCGCCATGGCCGCGGGCGCCGACCACGACGAGGTCGCATTCCCGGNCGGCGGCGAGCAGGGCCTGGGTCGGTGAGTCCGGCACCACCCGGCGTCGCAGCTCCAGCCCGGCGGGCAGGGCGTCGTGCACGGCGGCGACGGCCTCGTCGAGCGCGGCCCGGGCCTGTTCCTCCAGCGCCTGGGTGATCTCCCCGGGGGCCTCGGCGAAGGGGAGCGGTATCGCCGCGAGCCAGGCGTGCACGAGGATCAGCGCAACCCCGCGCCGGTCGGCCTCCTCGGCGGCCCAGCCCAGGGCGGCGAGTGAGTTCGGGGAGCCGTCCACGCCCACGGCCACCGCTCGCGACGGTCGGCCGCGGGTCTGGGCCGGGTCGCCGCCGCGCGCGATCACCACCGGTGCCGGCGAGTGCACGGCGACCGAGGCGCTGACCGAGCCGACCCGCAGTCGGTGCAGCAGGCCCCGCCCGCGGGCCCCGACCACGATCATGCGGGCGTTGTGGCCCACGGTGAGCAGGGCCTCCGCCCCGGGCTGATCGACGACCTCCTCGGCCACGTGGACCGAGGATCCGGCCGGGGCCGAGGCGGTGACGGTCTCGTGCAGCGCGTGGGCCGCCCGCTCGGCCAGGCCGTCGGCCGCCTCCGGCCGCGGCGGTCCGCCGTGCCCGATTCCGACCACGGCCCGCAGCCCGCAGCCGTGCCGCTCAGCCTCGTCGAACGCCCAGCACAACGCCACGTGGGAGCCCGCTGAGCCGTCGACCCCGACCACGATGTCGGCCATCCGCCGCCTCCTTCGCCGCCCGGGTGGCGCCGCGTTCGCGGAAGCACGGTCGGAATACCCCGCCCGCCGGTGGGGAACCCTGGGCGAGCGGGCCCGGCCGGCGGTCCGCCCCGCGCGGCCGACCCTCCTGGGCCGACCCTCCTGGGCTGGCCACCATGACCCGATCACCCAGGGTCCGACCGTCCTGGCCGACCACCCGGCCAGGGCCACCGGGGCCCGCAGCGTGGTGACTCCATAGGCAGACGGATGGGTTCGATGTTCCTGTCCGCCGTTTCCCGGTCGTCCGGAGGGTCCGGGGCGCAGCCGGCCGCATGGCGGCCCGCTGTGGTGTTCTCACCGTGGGTTGTCGCCGCGCACGCGCTACCCGGGACTTTTCCGTCCCACCTGCCGGCGGGAAAGTCGGTGGAGTGTGAGCCGTGGTTGGGCAAGCCCGGCTGTATCTGATCCGTGACCGTCTCGGTTGGCCGTGATCCGGCAATGATCCATATGATCCGGCAGATCATGCCAATCTGGCCGCGCGCGAATCACGGTGCCGCCGGGCGGCATTCGTCACCGGGCGCGACGGGATGTTGCCGGCCGTGNCCTGCCCCGCAATTCCGGCATTGATGTACCGGCCGACCCGGGCCGGCGCCGTCGGTCGGTGGTTGTCGCACGGTGCCCCGGCCCGCGGCGGGCTCCGGACGCGCGGGGAATGGACGCCAGAATCACCCGGAAAGATCGCGCAAGGATATGACGTGATGTTCGGAAGAATGGCGGCCCGTCGCGCGCTGACTCGCCGGCGGAGCGGTGTTGTCCGCCCTGTCCGCCGGCAGCGAAGCCGCTGGTTCTCGGGGCCTCGGCCCTGACGGGGAAGCGTCACTGCGGGGTCTGGAATTCCCGCGGCCGGCCTTCCGCGGCCTCCAGGCCACCTCGCCGCCGCCGCTTCCCCGCGGCGCGCGGGGCTGCGGCCGGCCCGTCCGGTTCGTGGCGGCGTCGGGAGTGTGGCCGGGCGGGGCCGCTGGTGAATGGCCATCCCCTGCAGGCCTGGGATGGCCGAGGAGAGGCGATGATTGTGCGCCGGGCGCCGCGCCCGGGGCAGATCCGGTCGTCTGCGCGCCCGCCGTGCGGGTGTCCAGGGGCGGACCGGGACGGCGTCCGGCGGGAGGCGACGCGGGCGGCCGCCGGGCGGTGGGGTGAACCAGAGTCGGGCGTGCCGCCCGGCGTGGGCGTGGTGCGGAAGGNCTCCTGCTCACGGTCACCTCCGCCGCCTCGTNGGAAGGCCAGGGACTCGGCCGAAGAATACCGATCATTTCGATGCCTGGTTGTCCTCGGCGGCTTGATCGGCCGAATTGTTCGGCTGCTTTGGCCTTGCCTTTCTGCGGCATTGGTGTGGCCCTTTCGTGGCCGCGCCGCCATCTTTTTGCTTTGCAGCAGTCGGGCGATGTTTGATGTTTCTGTCACACCACGACCACCCAACGGCGGTGATGGAGTCATGTCCNCTTCATGTGACCGCGGTGGCCCTCCACAGGAGCCGCTTGACCCGGTGCGGAGTACGGTGCCTGAACAGACGTCGACCCGCTCTCGTCCCACCGAGCCCGTTCCGGTGGGACTGATCCCCGGACACCCGGCCGTGACCGCATCGGGTCCGGGCAGTCCGTCAGCATCGAGTGATCCAGCCGAGGGAAGGAGGCTTGTGCCGCCGGACACGATCCAGCTCACCATCCCTGGTGCTCTGGTTTCGGTTCAGACGGTGCAGGAGCCGGGAACCCTGATCGCGGACCGCAGCGGATGGCAGCGGGCCGTGTTGCGCGCATCGATGCCCTCCGCGGCGAAACTCGTCGCGTGCACACTGGCGTGCCACCTCGCCGAGGCACCGGAGTTCCTCCCCGCCGGTGCGGCGGTGAGCGGTCCCGGGCTGATCACCCTGCAGGAGGAGACCGGCTACAGCCGGACCCACGTGCAGCGGCAGGTTTCCCTGCTGCGCCGGCAGGGTTGGCTGACCACCGTGGCGCGGCCGGCCGCCGGCAGGACGACCCGGTTCGCCCTGAGCATCCCCGACTCGATGGTCCGGGACGGTCTCGTCCGCCTGGTCGAGTCGCCTCTCGAGGCGACCGCCGGACCGACCGGCGAGACGCGCGCCGGGGCCGCGGGAACCCACGAGTCCTCGCGTGAGTCGGGCCGCCGCCGCGGGCGCCGCAGCCGTGCCGGCTCCCACCCGAAGGGCGCCGCCCGGCGCCGCACCCGCGAGCGCGAGATGGCGACCGTGGGCGGCGAGGCGCAGGACCGGGCCGGCGGCTTCGTCGTCGACCTCGTCCCCTCGCGCGATCGTGGTCCCTTCGGCCCCGAGGCGACCCAGCATCCCGAGCCCCATCAGCGAGCCGAGCCCCATCAGCGTCCCGAGGACTGGCGCCGCGAGGACCATCCGCACCAGCCGGTGGACGCACCCGTAGTGCCGGACGAACCGGCCACCGTCGCGCCGGCCGCGCCGCCGCACCCGGCCGCGCCCACGGCCACCGCCGTCACCGAGCCGATCTCCGCCGAGGCCGCCGCGGCGGAGCCCACGGATCAGGCAGCGGCCTACCAGGCGCCCGCAGCGCGGCCCCCGCTGGACGATGCGACCGCGCACGCATTCGGGCACGAGGCCCCGCGGGAGGACGGGGTGCACGAGGACGGGGTGCACGAGGACGCGGCGGACGAGGACGCGGCGGACGAGGCTCCGGCACCCACGGTTCCACTGCCCCCGCCGCCGCCCGCGCCGATGACTCTCGCCGCCACGCAGGTGATCAACGTGCTGGCGAACGCGATGCGCCGCCCGACCTCCGACTTCCTGGAGATCTTCGGCAAGCTGCAGATCATCTTCGACGAGGACAACTGGGATCCGGTCACGCTGGCCCTGCACCTCGTCCACATCATCCAGACCGGGGTACTGGTCGGGGATGGTGACGAGATCGACAACCTGTCCTGGCGCCTTGACCGGCTGCCGCGGGCGTCGACCGACTGCGAGTGCCGCTCCTGCCGGGAGCGCCGGGCCGACCAGTTGAAGTCGCCGTCAGCCCCTTCCCCCCGGGGCCGGTTCAACCGCCCGAGTGGGGCAGGTCGTGGCGCCGGCCGGCCGGCCGCGGCCGAGCCGAAACGCTCCGCGGCCGCGACGACCGAGGCACCGCCGGTGGAGATTCCGCGGCCGCCGCTCGAGGCGATCGAGCGAGCCGCCCAGGCGGCGCGGGAGGCCAGGCTGCGGGAACGGCAGCAGGCGGCGGACGGCGCGGCCTGAGCGGATCCCGCCGGGTGGCGGTGGGCCGCGCCCGCCGAGCGGTGTTGCGCAGGCCGGTCGCTGGGTCATCATGGAAGGCCGGCGTCGACGGCGGCAGGTGACAGGCATGGCGGAACGCGGATCCGGCGACGATCTCGACGCGGGTGGCCTCGACGCGGGTGGCCTCGACGCGGATGTGATCGTGGTCGGCAGTGGCTTCGGCGGCAGCGTCAGCGCGTTGCGCCTCGTGGAGAAGGGCTACCGGGTCCTCGTCGTCGAGGCGGGTCGCCGGTTCAGCCCGCGGACGCTGCCGCGCAACAACTGGCACATCCGCCGGTTCCTGTGGCTGCCGCGGCTGGGGTGCCACGGCATCCAGAAGATCACTTGGCTGGGTCGGGTCATCGTGCTGTCCGGGACGGCGGTCGGCGGCGGATCGGTCGTCTACGCGAACACCCTGTACCGACCGCTCGACGCCTTCTACGCCGACCCNCAGTGGCGCGGCATCACCGACTGGCGGGCCGAGCTGGCCCCGTTCTTCGAGCAGGCCGAGCGGATGCTCGGGGTGACCGCGAATCCGACGACCACGTACGCCGACGAGGTGTTCCACGCGGTGGCGGACGAGATGGGCGTCGGGCCGAGCTTCGCCCCGGCGCGGGTTGGGGTCTTCTTCGGCCGCGACGGCCGGCAGGAGCCGGGAGTCCGGGTACCCGACCCCTACTTCGGCGGGGTCGGGCCCGGCCGCACGGGTTGCGTCGAATGCGGCGAGTGCATGACCGGCTGCCGCCGCGGAGCGAAGAACACGCTGGACCGCAACTACCTGTTCCTCGCCGAGCGGGCCGGCGCGCGGGTCCTGCCCGACACCACCGTCACCGCCATCCGCCCGCGGCCCGGCGGCGGGTACGAGGTCGACGTCGCCCGGACGCCGGGGATGCCCCGGCGCGGGCGGCGCACGCTGACCACGGGGCAGGTCGTGCTGGCCGCCGGCACCCTCGGGACCCAGCGTCTGTTGCTCTCGGCGCGCGAGCGCGGGGACCTGCCCGCCCTGTCCCCCCGGCTCGGCGAGCTCACCCGGACGAACTCCGAGTCGATCCTCGGCGCGACGCGGTTCCGCCCGGACCGCCGGGTCGCCCGCGGAGTGGCGATCACGTCGTCGTTCTACCCGGACGGGCAGACCCACGTCGAACCGGTCCGCTACGGCCGGGGCAGCAACCTGATGGCCCTGATCAGCGCGGCGATGACGGACGGCGGGGGCCGGGCGCCGCGATGGCTGAAGTACCTGCGGGAACTACTGGTCCGCCCGCACCACGCACTGGCCATGGGGCTGCCCTGGCGCTGGTCCGAACGGACCATGATCGCTCTGGTGATGCAGGCGCGCGACAACTCGCTGACGGTGTCGCTGCGGCGCGGCCCGTTCGGTCTTCGCTGGCTGACGAGCCGGCAGGGCCACGGCGATCCGAACCCGTCGTGGATCCCGGCGGGCAACGAGGCCGTCCGCCGGATCGCAGCCCGGATCGGCGGCTACCCCGGTGGCTCCGTCGGGGAGATCGCCGACATCCCGATGACCGCGCACATCCTCGGCGGCGCCCCGATCGGCGCGGACCCGTCCACCGGCGTGATCGACCCCTACCAGCGGGTCTTCGGCTATGAGGGCCTGCACGTGGCCGACGGCGCGGCGATCTCGGCGAATCTCGGGGCGAACCCGTCGCTGACCATCACCGCCCAGGCCGAACGGGCCATGTCGTTCTGGCCGAACAAGGGCGAAGCGGACCCCCGTCCGACGATGGGCCAGCCCTACCGGCGGGTCGATCCCCGCGCGCCGGCCCGACCGGCCGTTCCGGCGGACGCCCCCGGCGCGTACCGCATCGGCGATCCGGCCGCGGCGCCGCGCCGTTGACCGGCCCGCCCGCCCGAGCCGGCCCGGCCCACCCGAGCCGGGCCGACCCACACCCCGGCCGCACGAAATCCTGGCCGAGGCCGAGGCCGGGGCCGGGACGGACGTCGGCGGCGGAACCGACCCCGGCGGGCTCGACGCCCGCCGGCCGGCTGCCGCCGCCGCGCGCCTCAGCGGGGCCGGCTGGGCTCGCCGAACGTCGTGTCCACGCCCGGCATCTCCTCGAGGCTGTTCGTCGAGGTCGACAGGCGGTCGTCGAAGGCGTCGCGGCCGCTCGCCCGGTCGGTGGCCGCGGCGGAACCGGTCGTGCTGCCGATCGGCGCCGGCTCCGCGGTGATCGTCGGGCTGTCCTGCTGGGCCAGGTAGCGGCGCACCGCGACGGTGCCCGCCGCGCCGGCGCCGGCGAGGGCGAGCGTCAGCAGGCCGCGGCGGCGCCGACGGTGGACCCTGGCGAGCTTGCCCTCGGCCTTGGCCAGCCGCTTCTCCAGGATCTCCTGGGCCTTGTCGGCCTGGATGCGGGCCTTGGCCTCGTTGGCCACGGCCTTACGCGAACGCTGCCGCTCCGAGCGCAGCTCGGCGGCGGCGCGCGCCCGCTCGGCGGACAGCTCGGCCTGGGACCGGGCCTTCTCGATCCGCCGGCCGGCCCGCCCGGAGACGGCGACGGCCTTGCTCGCAGCCTTGCCCGCGACGCGCGGGACGGCCGTTCCGCCGCGGGTCGCGGAGCCGGAGACGTCGGAGATCCGGTGCGCCACGGTCACGCCGGCGTCCCGGGTGGCCGACGCGGCGGTGCCGGCGGTTTCCCCGGCGATGCTCGCCGCGCGATGGGCGACCGTGCCGGCCCGGTCGGCGGCGTGCTTCGCCGCGTCGGAGAGCCCGCTGACCGGCGCGGTGTCGGTGACGTGCGAAATACGGTCCTTGATGGTGGTGCTCATGGCGTCCTTCCCTGGAGCCGAGATCGTGGCGGGGGGNCGCGGGCGGNCAAGATCTGTGCAGTGTGCCGTACCCCGTTGGCCGCCCTCTCCAACGCGCCGGGCCCC
Source organism: Frankia sp. AvcI1 (assembly GCF_001420875.1). Taxonomy (NCBI): domain Bacteria; kingdom Bacillati; phylum Actinomycetota; class Actinomycetes; order Frankiales; family Frankiaceae; genus Frankia; species Frankia sp. AvcI1. Next base: position 99,802 of record NZ_LJFZ01000016.1, read on the forward strand.
CGCAGGCGTGTCACGCCGACCTGGCGTGACATGCCTGGGCTNTGCACCGGGGGTGTGCACGGGGCACCGGCGGCGTGCACCCGGGTCCGTCACGCGGTGCATGCCGATGCGGGCGGTGCGGAACGCCGGCTGCGCCCGGCGCATACGATCGGGTCCGGCTCGGGCGCCGTCTGACCGGACATCGACCCAGACCTGAAGAGAAGAGAGGCTCATGGCCGAGGAGCTGTACGCGACGCTGCGGACGACTCAGGGGGATATCGAGATCCGTCTGTTCCCCGATCACGCTCCCAAGACCGTCCGCAACTTCGTCGGGCTGGCGACCGGGACGCAGGAGTGGACGGACCCGGCGAGCGGCGCCAAGAAGACCGGAACCCCGCTGTACAGCGGCACGATCTTCCACCGGGTCATCCCGAACTTCATGATCCAGGGTGGGGACCCGCTGGGCTCCGGCCGCGGCGGCCCGGGTTACCAGTTCGCCGACGAGTTCCACCCCGACCTGACGTTCAACAAGCCCTACCTGCTCGCGATGGCGAACGCCGGGCCGGGCACGAACGGCTCGCAGTTCTTCGTCACCGTCGCGCCCACCGACTGGCTCAACCGCAAGCACACGATCTTCGGTGAGGTCACCCGGGGCACCGACGTCGTCGACGCGATCGCCAAGGCGCCGACCGCCGCGCAGGACCGCCCGAAGACCGACATCGTGATCCAGGAGATCGTCATCGACCGTCGGCCGGCCTGACCGGTTCGGCCGGCCGGACCCGACCCCGCGGGAGTACGACCATGAGTCCACCGGACGTGCCGCCGGCCGGCCGGTCGTGCCCGGCACGGCGGGTGCGACCCGGCCGCGCTCACGGGGTCGGCCGATGACCCAGCCGCCGCCGGAGCCGGGCGGACCCGCGGGCGACGCGGGCTCCGGCCCGGCCGGGGCGGGCTGGCGGCCCACCGTCGGCCCGCCGGCCGGCCACCCCGGCTGGACCCCGCAACCCGGCTCGCCTGCGCCGTCGATTCCGCACTGCTACCGCCATCCGGAGCGGGAGACCTACGTCTCCTGCCAGCGCTGCGGCCGGCCGATCTGCCCGGACTGCATGCGGCCGGCGGCGGTCGGGTTCCACTGCCCGGAGGAGGGCCGCCCGGCGGGCGGGCGGATCGCCCCGCCCGAGCGCGAGCCGCGCACGACCCTCGGTGGCCGGGCGCAGCTCGCCCGGCAGGGGCTGGTCACCCAGATCCTCATCGGGCTGTGCGTGGTCGCGTACATCCTCCAGGGGGCGCCGGGGCTCGCCGGCGNCGACAACAGCAACCGGTTCACCGACGACTTCGCGATGATCGGTTTCCGGATCGCGGNGGACGACCAGTACTACCGGCTGCTCACCGCGGCCTTCCTGCACGCCGGCGTGCTGCACATCCTGTTCAACATGTACGCGCTGTACCTGCTGGGCTTCCAGCTCGAGGCGATCCTCGGCCGGGCCCGCTACCTGGGCCTGTTCGTGGCCGGCGCGGTCGGTGGGAACACGCTGAGCTACCTGCTCGGCGGCCTGTCCACGGCCTCGGTCGGCGCGTCCACCGCGATCTTCGCCTTCTTCGCCGCCTACTACGTCATCGCCCGCCGGCTGCGGGTCGATTCGCGGCAGATCCTCGTCGTGTTGGGGATCAACCTGCTCATCACCTTCTCGTTCAGCAACATCGACAAGTGGGGCCATCTCGGCGGTCTCGCCGCCGGCGTGATCGTCGGCCTGATCTACGCCTACGTGCCCCCGCGGCGGGCGTGGGCGCAGGCGGGCGGCGTCGTCGGCCTGATCGCGCTGCTGTTCGTCGCGGCGGCCGTCAAGTCCTCGACGCTGGTGTAGCCCGCCGGTCGCCGCGGTGGCCCCGGCCGTGCCGGTCAGCCCAGCCGGAGCCGGATCTCCTCGACGCGCTCGGCCACGGGGCCTGGATCGGTGCCGAGCTGGCGGCGGGTGAGCAGGATCGGGCCGTCGATCGTCTCCACCTCGAGGGTGCGCAGATGCACCGCGCGCCGATTGTGGGTGAGGGTGCCGGCGCGCACCCGGAGTACGGCCGCCCACGGCAGGTGCCGGCGGCGCAGCCCGTCGACGAGGTCGAGTCCGGCGGGGGAGACCCGCAGGGTCGGCCGGGCGAGCAGGTCGCGCACTGCCAGCACCCACAGGCCGGCGGCGAGCACCCCGACGAGCAGCCGGCCGGCGGCGTCGAGCGAGCCGACCCGCTGCGCCAGCGGACCGACGGCGGCCACCAGCGCCGCCGCCGTGCCGCCGAGGGCATAGAGCCCGACCCGCCACAGCGGCGGCGACCAGGCGGCGGACGTCGGCGGACGGTCGGCGCCGGGCGGTTCCCCGGACCCGGTGGGCTGCGTGGTCACGCCACCACGCAACCACATTGCCGAGTTGCCGGGCGGCCGAGGTGCTTGCACCATGCTGGGTAGCGGCTACTATTCGCTATCTCATCAACACTCATTGTATTGATCTCGGTGGGGTGGCGATGGCGTGAGAGATGCCGTGGCAGGTCGTGATCAGGGGGTACGGGTGGCACATTCACCGGTGCGACGCAGCGGGGGCAGTCCGTTCCCGCCGATCGCCGAGTATGGTTTCCTGTCCGACTGCGAGACGACGTGCCTGGTGGCGCCCAGCGGCAACGTCGAGTGGATGTGNGTGCCCCGGCCGGACGCACCCAGCGTCTTCGGCTCGGTGCTGGACCGCTCGGCGGGCGGCTTCCGGTTCGGGCCCGACCNCACGCAGATCCCGGCCGGGCGCCGCTACCTGCCCGGGACGAACATCCTGGAGACGACCTGGCAGACGCCGAACGGCTGGCTGATCGTCACCGACTGCCTGGTCGTCGGCCGCTGGCACCGCACCCACGAGCGTTCCAACACCCACCGGCGGACCCCCAGCGACTGGGACGCCGACCACGTGCTGCTGCGCCTCGCCCGCTGCGAGCACGGCTCGGTCGACCTCAGCCTCGTCTGCGAACCGAACTTCGACTACGGCCGCCAGGCGGAGTCCTGGGAGTACGAGGAGGACGACTACTCCTCGGGAGTGATCGCCAACGCGGGCAGCAACATCACGCTGCGGCTGCGCACGGACCTCCGGCTGGGCTTCGACGGCCGGCGTGCCCTGGCCCGCACGACCCTGCGGGAGGGCGACACGGCCTTCGTCGCGCTGACCTGGCGTCCCGAGGAACCGCTGCTGCCGGACACCTACCTGCAGGCCTGCGGCGCCNTGGACCGTACGACCGAGTTCTGGCGGCAGTGGCTCTCGCGCGGGATGTTCCCGGACCACCCCTGGCGGCGCCACCTGCAGCGCAGCGCCCTGGCACTGAAAGGACTCACCTACGCGCCGACGGGCGCCCTGCTGGCCGCGGCCACCACCTCGCTGCCCGAGACGCCACGCGGCGAGCGGAACTGGGACTACCGGTACANCTGGCTGCGGGACTCCACCTTCGCCCTGTGGGGCCTCTACACGCTGGGTCTGGACTACGAGGCCAACGACTTCTTCTCGTTCATCGCNGACGTCGCGGAGCACGACGAGAACATCCAGGTGATGTACCGGGTCGGCGGGGAGCCGCGAATCGACGAGGAGATCCTCGGTCACCTGTCGGGCTACGAGGGGGCCTCGCCCGTCCGGGTCGGCAACGCCGCCGCGCTGCAACGNCAGCACGACGTGTGGGGCGTCGTGCTGGACTCGGTCTACCTGCACACCAAGTCGCGCGACTACCTTTCCGAGCGGCTGTGGCNGGTGCTGGTGCGCCTCGTCGAGGCCNCCGCCGCCCACTGGCAGGAACCCGACTGCGGGATGTGGGAGGTCCGCGGCGCGCTGCAGCACTTCACCGTGTCGAAGATGATGTGCTGGGTGGCGCTGGACCGGGGCCGCCGGCTCGCCCAGATGCGCGGTGACACGAAGACGGCCGCGCGGTGGAAGGCGATCGCCGAGGAGATTCACGCGGAGGTCTGCGACTCCGGCGTCGACCATCGCGGCGTGTTCACCCAGTACTACGGGTCGAAGGCGCTGGACGCCTCGCTGCTGCTGATTCCGTTGCTGGGCTTCCTGCCCGCGTCGGACGAACGCGTGAAGGCGACCGTGCTCGCGATCGCCGACGAGCTGACCGAGGACGGCCTGGTGCTGNGCTATCGCACCGAGGAGACCGACGACGGCGTCGCCGGGGACGAGGGCGCCTTCCTGATCTGCTCGTTCTGGCTGGTGTCGGCCCTGGTCGAGATCGGTGAGCTGACCCGGGCCCGCCAGCTCTGCGAGCGGCTGCTGAGCCTGGCCAGCCCGCTGGACCTCTACGCGGAGGAGATCGACCCGAACAGCGGACGCCACCTCGGGAACTTCCCGCAGGCGTTCACCCACCTGGCCCTGATCAACGCCGTGATGTACGTGATCCGGGCCGAGGACGCCGAGGCGTACGCCCGCCCGTCCCCGTCCACCTGAGCCTCGGCCGTATTCGCGGCGTCGGCGGCGGTTGTGGCACTAACGTGGGGGCGTGGCAAGCCTGGAGGTCAGGGACAAGCGGGTCGAGGTCGTCATGAGCGGGTTGGAGCGGCTCGGCGCGCTACGCGGCGACGTCTCAGTATCCCTCGACGAGATCCTCGACGTCCGTCCGGCGCCGGAACCGTTCGCCGAGCTCTGCGGATGGCGGCTGCCGGGGACCGGGATCCCGCGCGTGATCGCGCTCGGCACGTGGCGCTCCCGCGACGGCAAGGCCTTCGCGGCCGTCTACCGGGGGCGGCCGGCGGTCGTCGTCGAGGTCCGCCCGGGCGGGGAGTTCCGGCGGCTGATCATCGGTGCCGACGACGCCGAGAGCACCGTGTCCCGGCTGCGCGCCGCGGTCCTCGCCCGCTGACACAACCGACGCCCTACTCAATCCCGAGTATCGCCTCGGCTTCCACCTCGACGACCCAACGCTCGTCGAGCAGGCCGGCGACCACGACCATGGTGGCGGCCGGACGGATCGTCGCGAACAGCTCCCGGTGGACCGCCCCGACCGCTGCGGCGTGCTGCGTGCCGGTGAGGAACATGCGGGTGCGGGTGACGTCGCGCAGGCTCGCCCCNGNCTGTTCCAGCGCGGCGCCGATGAGCTCGAAGCAGCGCCGGGCCTGCGCCTGCGCGTCCGCGGCCACCGATCCGTCCGGCCAGACGGGGCCCGTACCACTCACGAACACCCGGTCACCGACCCGGACAGCCCGGGAGAATCCGATGGTCGCCTCGAACGGGGATGTTCCGGCGATGAGCTGACGATCGGTATGCATGTGGTCGCTATCCGTCAATGGCGCGCGGGGGTTGATATCCACACTTGTGGACAACGGTTGTGGATAAATGACACCGCTGGAAGTCCGCCCGAGTGCGTGCCGGGCGCCGGCCGGAACGACTGCCGGCCAGGCGGATACCCGGCTAACGCCACTGGGTCGACACGGCGAGGCCGNCGACGACAAAGCCGAACCCGATGAGGATGTTCCAGCCGCCCAACCCCTCCATTCCCAGCACGCCGCCGTTGGAGAAGTAGTAGACGAGCAGGTAGGCGATCCCGATGAGGAAGAAGGCCAGGATGAGCCCGCCGAACCAGGGCGGGGACGGGGGCCTGCTGCGGCGGGTCTGGCTGGCGTTGACGCTCGGCGTCGGCTTCTTCGGCTTGCGACGTCGTGACTCGGGCACTGCGGGACTCCTCGGCTGGCCGTGCGTGGACGAGCGGCGACCGCCGCCGCCCTTCCGGTTCGGCGGGTAGCGGTCCCGCACTGGGCAACAGGTTAGACGGCGGGCAACACATTGGACGGCGGGCAGCGGGTAAAGCGCGGGCAGCGGCTGGTGACCGGGGTCAGGCGATCGTCGCGACGTGGCATCGCGGGTGTCGCCGGCCGCGTAGCCTGCGGCGAGAGGCGATACCTCCGACGCGGCGGACGGATCGCCCGGCCGGGTCCGTGGTGGCGTGTCCGCGCGCCGCCGACCGGTGATCCGCCGACAGGGGGAGGGGCGTCGGATGGCGAGCGCGGGCCGGCTGATCCGCGCGGCTCGGCTGGCTGGCTGGAATCGGACTGCCGGCGGCTGGGCGGGTGGCCGGCGAGCTCGGCGGCTGGTGGCGATCGGGCTGGTGTGCTGCCTCGGCCTGCTGGCCGGGGTCGCCGCCGCCAGCGCCGGACCGTTCGCCGATCCTGACGGCGTGCGCGACTCCCCGGCCAGCACCGCCCTGGGTCCCGGCGGCATCGCCGAGGTCGTGGGGGACGAGTCGGAGCGGGTCGCGGCGCGACGCGACGCGGTGGCCGAGGCGTCCCGCCGGCCCGCGGCGGCCGCCGCGACCGGCTCGGCCGCGACCGGGCCGGCGGCGGAGTCCGGCGGGTCGCCGAGAACCGGCGGGGGGCCGGTCACGGGCCTGGCGGCGGCCGCCGGGCTGGCGCCGGTGCACGGGCCGGCGCTGACCGTGGAGCTTGACGACGCGCCGCGGGAGAGCCGCCGCGGCCCGTATCCGGCGGGGATCCTCGCTCCGGGGCCGGACGATCTGGTCGTGCACCAACAGGACGTGCAGGCGGTCGTGAACGCGCTGTGGGCCGGCGGCGCCGAGGCGATGACGATCATGAATCGGCGGGTCACCGCCCTGACGGCCGTCCGGTGCGTGGGCAACACGCTGCTGCTGCATGGCGAGGTCTTCTCACCGCCGTTTCGGATCACCGCGATCGGCGGCCTGGCCGCTCTGCGCTCTGCGCTTCGCGACAGCCCGCAGATCGCGATCTACCAGCAGTACGTCGCCGCCTACCGGCTGGGCTACCGCGTCAGCGAGGTCGCGGACATGAGGATGCCCGCCTACGACGGGCCGTCGACCCTCGCCCGCCCGGGCAACGCGACGGGCCGGGCGGACTGAGCCGGAGACCGGCTCAGGCGAAGGCGGCTGCTCGCAGGGTCTCGACCTCGGCGGACAGCTCGGGTGCCAGCCGGCGCGCGGCGCCACCGTCGCCGCACTGGTCGAGCCAGCGCGCCAGGATCAGGTGACCGCCCTGGGTCAGCACCGACTCGGGGTGGAACTGCACGCCCTCGAGTGGCAGCTCGCGATGGCGCAGCGACATCACCACGCCGCTGTCGGTCCGGCCGGTCACCTCGATCTCGGCCGGTAGGGTGCCCTCCTCCACGGCCAGCGAGTGGTAACGGGTCGCGATGAACGGCGACGGCAGGTCCGCGAGGACGCCGACGCGGTCGTGGTGGACCTGGGAGGTCTTGCCGTGCAGCAGCTCCGGTGCGCGGTCGACCGTCGCCCCGAACGCGACGCCGATCGCCTGNTGTCCCAGGCACACCCCCAGCAGAGGGGTGCCGCGCCGGGCGCACTCGCGCACCATCGGGATGCTCACCCCGGCCGCCTCGGGCGTGCCCGGCCCCGGGGACAGCAGCACGCCGTCGACACCGAGGTCGCCGAGCTCCGCCGGCGTGATCTCGTCGTTGCGGCGCACGACGCACTCGGTGTCGAGCTGGCCGAGGTACTGGACGAGGTTGAAGACGAACGAGTCGTAGTTGTCGACGACCAGGATGCGCATCAGCGCGCCACCTCCCTGCTTTTCGGTACTCGGACTCATCCGGTCCCGGTCCCGGTCCCGTTCTGCGGCGCTCCGGCACCTGCGCCGCCACCGCCACCGGCGCCGGGGCCGGCGCCGGTGCCGCTGCCACGGTTGGCGCCGACCGCACCGAGCAGGCCGGTGCGGCTCGGGGACGGGTTCGGCTGGGGCTGGGTGGCCGCGGGGCTCGGGCTGGCGGTGTCCGGCTGCTCGGTCGGCTGCTGGTCGCTCGGCGGGGTCTGGGTGGGGCTCGGCGGCGGGGTCGTCTGGACCTGGGCGGCGACCGAGAGCTGGACCGTCGACCCGCGGGGGACGTTGCCACCGGAGGGCTGCTGGTCGACGACGGTGCCGGGGGCCACGTTGTTGTTCGCCACCGACTGCTGGGCCGCCTTCAGGCCGAAGCGGCCGAGCTCGGCGACGGCGTTGTCCAAGGAGCGGTTGCGCACGTCGGGGACGTTGACGTTGTCGCTGACGACGTTCAGCAGGACGGTGCTGCCGGGCTTGACGGCGGAACCCACCTGCGGATCGGTGCTGTCGACCGTGCCGACCTTGTGGCTCGTCGCGTTCGCGTAGGGGACCGAGTTCGGCACCAGGCCGAGCCCGCGCAGCTCCGCCTCCGCGGTGGCCTGCGACTTGCCGACGAGGTCGGCCGGGATCGCGATGTCGCCGGCGGCCTTGCCGATCGACAGGGTGACCACCGCGTCGACGTCGACCTGCTTGCCCCCGTCCGGGTCCACCTTGGTGACCCGGCCCGCCATGTCCGGCGCGTCCACCGAGACGATCGTCGGCTTCCCGGTGTAGCCGGCGCTCTGGAGGCGGGCACGGGCGTACTGCTCGGACTGGCCGACGAGGTCCTTGGGCATGGTGAACGACTTGGCCGTGTGGTCNCCGNCGCCACCGCCGAGGAAGGTGGTCGCGAGCAGGNCCACCGCGACGAACACGACGACGATGCTCAGGCCGGCGAGGACGTACTTCAACGTCTGCGACCGCTGCTGGTCCGGCACCGCCCGGCGGTCGATGGCGCCGGTGAGGTCGTAGCGGTCGAACGGACCGGTGCCGAAGCGGCCGTCGTCGTAGGCGTCGTCGCGGTAGGAGGTCGCGTCGTCGTCGAACCGGTCGTCGGGGTAGCGGTCCCGGGTCGGGTAGCCCGCCCGGTCGCCCCGGCCGAGCAGCGCGGTACCGGCGGTGGCGGCGGGGCCGAGGGTGGTGGCGGCACCGCTGGCGCCACCACCTCCCATCATCGCCTGCACCCGGCGTCCCGCCAACGCCCGTTCCAGATCGTCGCGCATCTCACCCGCGGTGAGGTAGCGGTCGTCCGGGTCCTTCTCCATCGCCTTCAGCACGATCGCGTCGGCCTCGGGGGAGATGTCGCGGTCGTGCGCGGACGGCGGGTCCGGATCCTCGCGGACGTGCTGGTAGGCGACTGCCACCGGGTTGTCCCCGCGGAACGGCGGGGAGCCGGTGAGCAGCTCGTAGAGCAGCACCCCGGTGGTGTAGACGTCGCTGCGGGCGTCGACGCGGGCCCCGCGGGCCTGCTCGGGGGACAGGTACTGGGCGGTGCCGATCACGGCCGCCGTCGCCGTCATCGTCGAGGACGTCGCGGTGGTGGCGCGGGCGATGNCGAAGTCCATCACCTTGACCGAGCCGTCCGGGCTCAGCATCACGTTCGCCGGCTTGATGTCCCGGTGGATGATCCCCATCCGGTGGCTGTAGTCCAGCGCGGCGCAGACGTCGGAGGTGATCTCCATGGCGCGGCGCTCGGTGAACCGGNCCTCGGCCTGCAGCGCGTCGCGCAGCGTCCGGCCCTCGATGAACTCCATGACGATGTACGGGATGTGGGTCCCGTTGATGACGTCCTCGCCGGTGTCGTACACCGAGACGATCGCCGGATGGTTCAGCGCGGCCGAGGACTGCGCCTCCCGCCGGAACCGGGCGAGGAACGTGGGGTCGCGGGCGAGGTCCGGACGCAGCGTCTTGATCGCGACCTCACGCCCGAGCCGGATGTCGCGTCCGCGGAAGACCTCGGCCATCCCGCCGTAGCCGATGCCCGCGCCCAGCTCGTAGCGGCCACCGATGAGCTGCGGCGCCGCGTCGGGTGTGTACATCTCCGTCGCGTCGGTCACGAATACTCCCCTGCCGTCGCCCCTCCCGCGTCGGAGAGCGCCGACCCGGCGTTGCCGCTGACGATTTCATCACCGAATGCGTTCGCGTACACCACTCCTGGTGGAGTGGCCGCCGAGTTCGATTCGGAGCCCTTGCTGGAGAACAGCTTGTTGGTCACGAAGGCGGTGATGGCGACCGTCAGGACCAGCAGGATGATCAGGACCGGTAGCGGCATCGGCCGTCGGGCCGCCGGGCCGGATCGGCGCCGGGCCGCCCGGCCCGGCCGAGCCGGGTCCGGTTCGGCCGGGCCGGGCGGGCCGCCCGGTGGCCGGGACCACGACGGGGGACCCGGTCGGTAGAGGGTGCCCGGGTCTCGGCTGTCGCGGCGGTCGCCGCGGTCGCCCGCCCGGTCGCCGCGGTCGCCCGCCCGGTAGCCCTGCTCGCCGTACGCCGTCTCGGCGCCGTAGCCGCCCTGCTCGCCGCGATGGTCGCCATAGCCCGTGTCGGGACCGAACGACGGGCTGTGCATCGCCGTCGCGGGCAGCTCGGCGGCGCCGTGCGGGGGGCCCGCCGGCCCGCCGGGCACCGCCTGGGTGTGGTCCGACCCGGCGCCGGCCCGGCCCGGCCCGCTGGTTCGCCCGCTGGTCGGCGGCGGGGGAGTGACCCATGAGGGCGGCCGGTTACGGGAGGTGGGCCGGCGGCTGCCGGGCCCCGAGGGGGGCAGGCCGGTGCCCGGACCGGGGTGGCGCGCGGTCGCGTCCGGCGCGTCGCCCGGGCCCGGCCATCGACCGGTGTCCGGGCTCCACAGACTGCGCCGGATGCCCGCGGCGGAGCGGGCGAACGCGCCTGCGGAACTCGGCCGGCGGGCCGGGTCCTTGGCCATGGCCGACTCGACCAGGGCCCGCACCTGGTACGGGACGTCGGCGGGCAGCGGGGGCGGAGTGTCCTGCTGGTGGGCCATCACGACGACGATCGGGTTGCGGTCGTCGAAGGGCCGGCGACCCGCGAGACACTCGTAGGCGACGACGCCGAGCGAGTAGACGTCGCTGGCCGGCGTCACCGGCCGCCCCGACGCCTGCTCGGGGGAGACGTAGTACGCCGTGCCCATCATGATGCCGGTGGCGGTCAGCGGGGCGGCGTCCACCGCGCGGGCGATGCCGAAGTCGGTGACCTTGACGGCGCCGTCCGGGCGCAGCAGCAGGTTGCCGGGCTTGACGTCGCGGTGGACGACGCCGAGGGCGTGGGCGGCCTGCAGCGCGTCGGCGGCCTGGCCGAGGATGTCCAGCATCCGCTCGGGCGACAGCCGCTTCTCCCGGTGCAGCGCGGCCGACAGCGGCTCGCCCTCCACCAGCTCCATCACCAGGTAGGCGGTGGGGTAGTCGTCCGCGGTGGCGACCTCGCCGTAGTCGTAGACCGAGGCGACCCCGGGGTGCGACAGCCGGGCGGCGTGGCGGGCCTCGCCGCGGAAGCGCACCAGGAACGACTCGTCGCTGGCGTACTCCGGGCGCAGCAGCTTCACCGCGACGGGGCGACCGAGGGTCTGGTCGAGGCCCCGCCAGACCTCGCCCATGCCGCCCGCGGCGATCCGGCCGTCGAGCCGGTAGCGGTTGTCCAGGACGGTGTTCGGCGAGGCGGCGCCCGCGAACGGCTGCGACGGTGAGGTGGGGTTACCCGGCGAGTTGTTCATGGTCTGTCCAATGCGGCCTGCATGACCTGTTTCGCGACGGGGGCGGCGATGGCACCACCGGTGCTCAGCTCACCCCCGCCGTCCTCGACGATGACGGCGACCGCCACCTTGGGCGCGTCCGACGGGGCGAACCCGACGAACCAGGCGNGCGGCGGCTCGCCCGTGCCGTGTTCCGCGGTTCCGGTCTTCCCGGCGACGGAGACGTTGTCGATGCGCGCCTTGCGGCCCGTTCCCGACGTCACCACGCTCTCCATCATGGTCCTGAGTTCGTCGGCGACGTCGCTGCTCACCGGCTTGCCGAGTTCCTTGGGACCGGTCCGGCTGATCGTCTTCTCGTCCGGNCCACGCAGCTCGGAGACGAGGTAGGGCTTCATCTCGGTGCCACCGTTGGCGATCGCCGCGACCACCTCCGCCATCTGTAGGGGCGTGACCCGGACGTTGTACTGGCCGATCGCCGACTGCGCGGTCTGCGCACCGTCGAGCTTGGTCGGGAACACGCTGCGGGCCTGCTGCAGCGGGAAGTCGGGGAAGGTCGAGTTCAGGCCGAACGCCTCGGCCTGCCGGCGCAACGTCTCGGCGCCGAGATCGATGCCGAGCTGCGCGAAGGCGGTGTTACAGGAGATCGTCAGCGCATGGATGATCGTGTCGGTCTCACCGTCGCCGCACCNCTCGCCGTCGAAGTTCGGCAGCCGCACCGTGCTCAGCGGCAGTTGGAGCTCGTCGGGGGCCGACACGCGGGTGTCGGGACTGCGACCCGCTGACAGCGCCGCCGCGGCGGTGATGAGCTTGAACGTCGACCCCGGCGGATAGGTCTGCTGCGTCGCCCGGTTCAGCAGCGGCTGCGCCGGGTCGCCGGAGAGCACGCCGTAGGCGTTGGTCGCCGTCTTCTCGGTGTGGCTGGCCAGCGGGCTCGGGTCGTAGGACGGGCTGGTCACCATCGCCAGGATGGCACCGGTGGACGGGTCCAGCGCCACCACGGCGCCCTTGCGGTTGCCCAGCGCCTGCGCGGNGGCCTGCTGGACCGCGGGCACGATCGTGGTGACCACGGAGCCGCCGCGGCGCTGCTTGTTGGTGAGCAGGCCGGTCACCCGGCTGGCGAGCAGCCGGTCGTCGTCGCCGGAGAGGAACACGTCCTGGGAGCGCTCCAGCCCGGCCGCGGTGAACAGCGTGTAGTAGCCCGTGACGTCGGAGTAGAGCGAGCCGGCCGGGTACTGCCGCTGGAACCTGTACTGGTCGTTCGACGGGGTGGACCGCGCGATCTCCACGTCGCCGGCCAGGATCGCCCCGCGTTCGCGTTCGAGCCGTTCGGTGATCTGGNGGCCGTTGGTCGGCTGGGTCTTGAGGTCNCTCGCCTCGCCGACCTGCAGCCAGTTGGCGTTCACCAGCAGCGCGGCGAACAGGACCAGGCAGGCGACGGCGACCTTGCGCACCGGGCGGTTCATGTCGTCTTCACCACCTGGGTGGGGCTGTCGGCGACCGCGCCCGGATCGAACAGCGGGGCGTCCGACGCCGGCTCGGGCGCACGGCGCGCGCTGTCGCTGACCCGCAACAGCAACGCGATGATCGCGGCGTTCGCCACGATGGACGNCCCACCATAGGAGACGAACGGCAGGGTGAGCCCGGTCAGTGGGATGAGTCGCATAACCCCACCGACCTGCACGAACACCTGGAGCGCCAGGGTGAACGACAGCCCGGTCGCCAGCAGCTTGCCGAAGGCGTCCTTCGCGCCGAGGGCCGCACGCATACCGCGCAGCACGATCAGCGCGTACAGCGTGATGATCGCCATCACCCCGGTGAGCCCCAGCTCCTCGCCGAGGCTGGCCATGATGAAGTCGGTGTTGGCGAAGGNCACCTTCTGCGGGTGGCCCTCGCCGAGGCCGGTGCCGGTGAGCCCGCCGGCCGCGAACCCGTACAGGCCCTGGACGAGCTGGTAGGAGGTGCTCGACGGGTTGTCGCCGTCGAAGGCGTGCAGCCAGCCGTCGACGCGGACCTGGACGTGGCTGAACAAGCTGTGNGCGANCACGGNGCCGATCATGAACAGCACGAACCCGATCAGGAACCACGACGCCCGCTCGGTGGCGACGTAGAGCACGACCATGAACATGCCGAAGAACAGCAGGGAGGAACCGAGGTCGTTCTGCACCACCAGGATGCCGAGGCTCGCCAGCCACGCCACCAGGACCGGGCCGAGATCGCGGGCGCGCGGCAGCTTCACCCCGAGCACGGACCGCGACGCCAGGGACAGCACGTCCCGCTTGTTCTCCAGATAGCCGGCGAAGAAGATCAGAATAATGATCTTCGAGACCTCGCTGGGCTGGAACGAGAACGGCCCGACCCGCAGCCAGAGCCGGGCGCCGTTGATGGAGGTGCCGATGCCCGGCACGATGGGCAGCAACAGGCCGACGATGCCGATCAGCCCGGCCGTGTAGGCGTAGCGGGAGAGGTTGCGGTGGTCGCGCACCAGCGCCAGCACCAGGACGAAGACCACGACCGCCAGCAGCGTCCAGACGAGCTGCACCTGCGCGGCGCTGGGCGGGATGTGGGTGCCGGCCTGCTTGGCCGCCTGGCTCTTGGCCAGGTCCAGCCGATAGATCATGACCAGGCCGAGGCCGTTGAGGGCGACGACGACCGGCAGCANCACCGGATCGGCGGCCGGCGCGAACCGGCGGACCGCGAGGTGTGCGAGCGCCCACAGGCAGAAGAAGCCCAGGCCGATCGAGAAGATGCCGAGCGAGAGCTCGCCGATGTCGGCGAAGGTCAGCGCGGCCAGCGCGCTGGTCGCCAACACCCCGGCGAAGACCAGCAGGACGAGCTCGCGGCGGCGGTACGGCGGCAGGTCGGTGCCCTGGGGCAGCGGCAGGCCGGCGAACGTCGCGGTGAGGTCCGCCGACCTCGGCCTGCGCAGCGGAGGAAGGGGTATCGGCGGGCGGGTCATCGCTGGCCTGAGGTCACGGGGACGTGGTGGGTACGGGCGTGCTCGGGCAGCCTGGGACGGCGGCGCCGGCGGGGCTCGCGGACTGGCACGCCGCGGACATCAGACCGGCGGGGTCCAGCGACGGGGACTTGGGACGGTTGGTCGGGGACGGGCTGGGCGTCGCGGTGACCGGCTGCCGCGTGGGGGCCGGCGTGTGCAGCTGGGCGATGATCTGCTTCCCCTCGTCCCGGCTGTTGGCCGGGATGCCGTGGCGCACATCGTCCTGATCGGCCGGGGAGATCTCGGACAGCAGGCGGTCGCTGTGGGAGACCTTCGACGAGAGATGGACGCCGGCGATGCTGCCCTTCACCCCCTGGAACAGGGCCACCCGCCCGTTCTCGTCGACGCCGACGTAGTACTGGCCGCGCACGTAGGTCCACCCCGCCGCGGCCCCCGCGACGACGAGGACGAACACGACGGTGGAGACGAACAGGATCCGCCGACCCGAGCGGNGTCGGCCGTCCCCTTCTCCGTCCGCGTCGTCGCTCTCGCCGTCGCCGCGGTCGCTGGCCTGCTCCTGGCGGTCCCGGCGGTGGAAGCCCGACCGGCCGATCCGGGCCGCCTTGGCCGCCGCGGACTCGGTGTCCGGGTAGCGCGGGTCGGGCCCGCTGCGCGCGGACGCGGCCCCGGGCACCACCCGCTTCTCCGCCGCGGCACCGGCGACCAGCGGGTAGGGCCGGCTCTCGCCGTGGTCCTCGGAGATGTCGGCGACGACGACCGTGATGTTGTCCGGGCCGCCGCCCTTGAGCGCCAGGTCGACGAGCTGGTCCACCGCCTCCTGCGGGGTGGGCAGCAGCAGCGTCTCCAGGATCGTCTCCTCGCTGACCACCCCCGACAGGCCGTCGGTGCACAGCAGGTAGCGGTCCCCGTCCCGGGCCTGGCGCACCGACAGGTCGGGCTCGACCTCGCGGCCGTCCAGCGCCCGCATCAGCAGCGAGCNCTGAGGGTGCGTGTTCGCCTGCTCGGGAGTGATCCGGCCCTGGTCGACCAGGTCCTGCACCAGCGTGTGGTCGTGGGTGACCTGGCTGAGGATGCCCTCCCGCAGCAGGTAGGCCCGCGAGTCCCCGACATGCAGGACCCCGAGCATGTCGCCGGAGGAGAGCACCGCGGTCACCGTGGTGCCCATGCCGTCCAGGGCGCTGTTCTCCAGCNACATCTCGCGCAGCTGACGGTTGGCGTCGCGGACGGCCTCGTTCAGCTCCGTCACGAGGTCGTCGCTGTCGATGTCGTCGTCGAGGTCGGCCAGTCGGGAGATCACCATGGAGCTGGCGACCTCGCCCGCGGCGTGCCCCCCCATGCCGTCGGCCACCGCCAGCAGGCGCTGCCCGGCGTAGGCGGAGTCTTCGTTTCCTTCCCGTACGTGCCCGACATCGGAGCGGACGGCGAAGTGAAGCCTGAGGCTCACCGGTGGAGCTCCAGGACCGTCTTCCCGATCCTGACCGGCGCGCCGAGAGGTACCGGCATGGGACTGGTCACCTTCGAACGGTTGAGGAATGTGCCATTGGTCGAGCCCAGGTCCTCGACGAACCACTGTCCGTCGTGGGGCACGAGTCTCGCATGCCGCCCTGATGCGAAGTCATCCTCGAGGACCAGAGTCGAGTCCTGTNCCCNTCCGATGGTGACAGGTGACGATCCTAGGGGAATCGTTGTGCCTGCCAAGTGCCCCTTGGTCACCACGAGTTTGCTCGGAGACTGTGGCTTGCGTGCCGGTTGTGGCGGGGTCCGAGGGGGTGTGGGCCGCGCCATCGGCGGTGGCTCGCGCCGCTGTTGACGCTTCGTCGGGCCGAACATGTCCAGCCGGACGGCGCGCACGGCGACCAGGACGAATCCCCACAGCAGGGCGAGAAAACCGATCTTGACGATCAGCAGGACGAGTTCGCTGGGCTCGGTCGGATCCATCGGCCGCTACCAGCCCCGATCCGACCGCGACCGCCCACGCCCACCGTCGCCGCCCGCCGGGGGGTCGAGCTGGCCCGGCAGGTACGTCTGCGCGTCGTACACGTCGTCCAGCGGTTCGAGGCCGCCGTCGGGCCCCGCCGCGCCGCGGGCGGGCCGGGCCGGCTCGCGGTAGCGGTCGACGGCGTCCTCCCGGTAGGGGTCGGGCCGGCGGGGACCGTCGTCGCGGCGGTCTCGCGGATCGCGGCGATACGGGTCTCGCCCGCCACGATCCGGCAGCGGGCGATCCGGCAGCGAGCGATCAGGCAGGGGGCGATCCGGTCCGGTGTCGCGGCCCGGGTCCCGGGGGCCGGGATCGCGGCGGGGCGGACGGGCCTGGTCACGGACCCGGCCGACATCCGACCCCTGGTCGTGGCCGCGCCCACGGTAGCCGGGGTCGCTGCCCGCCCGGGCGGGACGGTCCCGGTAGGGATCCGTCGGGTAGGGCTGGCCGCCGCGCGGCTCCCGCTCCTCGTACGGCTCCGGCCGGCCGCCGCGCGGGGTCGAGCCACGCCGGTACGGGTCGTCCGGCGGGGGCGTGGGGCGCCGGTCCGGCGGGGCCGTCGTGCGGTGCCCGATCCGCTCCGGCGGGGGGGTCGCGCGGGAGGGCGTCCGGCCCGCGACGCTGCCCCGGCCGTCCTCACGGCGGAACACGATGGTCGCGGTGCCAAGCTCGATCCGGTCCCCGCTGACGAGCTTGACCTGGGTGGCCGCACGGCCGTTGACAAGGCTGCCGTTCGTCGAGCCGGCGTCGACATAGAGGAACTGCCCGTCCGGCAGCCGGNGGATCTCCCCGTGCCGCCGGGACACACCGGTGTCGTTCAGCCGGATGTCGCACTCGACGCTGCGCCCGATGACGGTGGTCTCGGCGTCCAGCGGGTACTCCCGCTCCCCGCCGCCCCCCGTCCCGCCCGGGGCCTTCGTCGTGATCAGTAGATGGGGGGTGCCGGGCGCACTCGGGCGCGGACGGCCGCGTCGCCCGCTGACGACCCCCGGGTCCGCCGCCGCCACGCTGCTGCGGATCCGGAAGACGCCGACGTCGAGGTCGGCCGCCTCGGACATCCGGACGGACACCGGGCCGACGAAGGTGTAGCGCTGCTCAGCCGCATGCTCGCGAACCATCTCGGCCAGCTCGTCGCACAGCGCTCGGTCATACGGGGAGAGCCGGGCGAAGTCGCCGCTGGCGAGCTCCACCGCGAACTCGTTGGGCACCAGCACGCGGTTGGAACTGACCGCCCGCCGGTCGTCGGTCTCCCGGGCCAGCGCGCTGGCGATCTCCACGGGCTCGACCCCGCCCTTGAACACCTTGGCGAACGCACCCTCGACGAGGCCGCCCAGGCGCCGTTCGAAGCGTTGTAGCACGCCCATGCTCGACCTCCCTTCTCCCGGTCTGTGAGATCGTATGCCCCAGGGCGCGGACGCCCCACGGCTCGGCCGCTTGACAGGTCCACCGCGGTAGGCGACCCCCCGACGCAGCGGACATCTCCNACGTGATAGCGTGTCCCCTGGTTAAGAGATAGTCCCACTCGGGCGAGTGGCGGAATGGCAGACGCGCACGGTTCAGGTCCGTGTGTCCTAGCGGACGTGGGGGTTCAACTCCCCCCTCGCCCACGTCAGCCCCTACCGGTGCGTGCTGCGCCGGTGGGGGCTTCCTTATTTTGCCGGGGGGGCCGAGCCCCCCGAGCCCCCCACGGTGGCCTGGCCTGGTCGGGTGGGTGGCGGGGGGCGCGGGGGTGCGTCTTTTTTTGGTGCCTGGGTCGACCACCCCGTCTGGTGCGGGGTCGTTGTGGCTGGCACAAAGTAGCTAGTTGGGGTCTTAGGGCGACCATTCGGGGCGGGGGTGGGCCCGGTGGCCACCCCACGGGGTGCGGCCTCGGGGGTGGGTCGGGCGGGTGACTGTCGCGAAGTGGACGGCTGATCGTGGGGGTCGGGGTCGTCCTGACGTCGGGCTCGCCTCCGATGGCGTCGGCGCGGTTCCGCGGAACCGTCAGGACCGTGCCAGACCCTCCCGGTGGCGGGTCATGCCGCGGGTATGGGGCCCGCGGAAACGAAGATCATCCAGGTCGGAGGCCGGGCGCGGCGGGCCCGCGGTCTAGCGGGCGGCGGTGGTGCCCAGGGCCGGCTGGGCGGGGCACTTCTGGAGAACGGTTCGCATCGCCTGGGCCTCCGCCGCCACCACCCACAGGTGATAGCGCGATTTCAGGCCCACCTGGCGGGCGATGTACGGGCACTGCTCGCCGGGGCTGGGCGGCAGCCATTCGGCCGCGTCGTGGTCGCTCTTGCGCTGGTTCGTCGGGCCGTCCACCGCGAGCAGGTTCTCCGGGTCGTTCGCGAACTGCAGGCGCTGGGCGTCGGTCCAGTCGAGTGCGCCGGTCCGCCAGGCGTCGGCCAGCGGCACGACATGGTCGATCTGCACCGCCGAGGCGTTGCGGGAACGGTCGAAGCGGATGATCCGGGTCGTGTACGGATCGGTGAGCTCGCCGGTCAGCAACGTGCAGCCGTCGGAGCGCCGCACGGTGGTGCTGCGCATGTCCCGGTGCAGGATGTCGTTGCGGGTGTCGCAGCCGTTGTGGTCGACGTCGGACCAGGCGGTGCCGAACTCGTCGCGCTGGTACTTCGGCGAGTTGTCCTCGACGCGGACCGGCAGGGTGGCAAGCAGCGCGAGCGCCGAGCCCGCGGCGCCCCTGGCGGACGAGCCCGCCGAGCCCGCCGAGCCCGCCGCGCTCGCCGCGCCCGGATCCGCCGCGCCGGTCTGGTCGCCGAGGCTGTCGCAGGCGACCAGCGCCGTGGCCACCGCGAGCAGCAGCGCGAGCCCGACGGACCTGATCCGCCCGGGCGATCCCGGCCGTCCGTCCGGTCCTGCCTGTCCCCCCGCACCGACAGCGCTCGTCCGCACCTGACTCCCCACCTCGACGCCCCGCCACCTCGACGCCCCGGGTCCACGGGAAGAACGTCTCTGCCCGCTTGACGCCCGTCCGGGCAGAGAGTCACGTTAGCGGGAGATCGTGGGCCCTGGTGGTTGGAACAACCCGAAAAGAGCAGTTCTTGGCNCGAAGCATCGCACCGTAGCCGGTCAATCCCCTACAGTGTGCTGCCATGCTCAGACTGCTGGCGAAGGTTGCCGCCCCGACGCCGTCCCATCCCCGCGGGTAGCACGTGGTTGCCGTCCCGTCCGCGTCGCCGCGATCGTCGGCTGTGCCAGCCCGGCCCTTACGCCGCGACGCCGAACTGAACCGTGCCCGCATCCTCACCGCCGCTCGGGAGCTGTTCGTCGAACGCGGAAACGACGTCGGCGTCGAGGAGATCGCCCGCCGCGCCGGCGTCGGCATGGGCACCCTCTACCGACGCTTTCCGAACAAGGACGCGCTCGTCGAGGCGATTCTGCGCTCGACCGTCGACGACATCCGTGAGCTCNCCGTGACGGTGGCCGCCACGGAACCGGCGGCCAGCGCGCTGCACTGCTTCGTGGTGCGGGTGCTGGCGGCCGATCCCTGCCACGGAGCCTTCCTGGCCCAGCGGCTGTGGAGCGGGCACACCGCGGAACGCATGATCGCCGAGGTCGTCCCACCGGTGGCGGCGATGCTCGCCGGGGCCCAGCGGGCTGGCACCGTCCGCAGCGACGTGGTGCTGGCCGACCTGCTGGTCCTNATGCGGTCGCTGCGGCTGGTCGTGGATCTCACCGAGCGGGTCNCACCGGGGTCCTGGCGGCGTTCCCTGGAGATCATCCTGGCCGGCTTCCGGCCGGACTCCCGGGGCGAACAGCTGCCGGTGCCGGCGGCGGCCTACACCGCGCTGGCGGGCACCGGGGAGACCTCGCCGAGCGTCTGCTGAGGCCTGCTAGCTGCCGACGGCCGCCGGCCGGCGGCTGCGGCCGTCAGCGGACCGGGATGCGGACCCCGTCGCTCTGCGCACTCTCGTGGAGCTCGAGTTCCTGCGGCTGCGCGTCGCGGGGGACGTCGAAGACCAGGGTGCCGCGCTTGGTCTCGCCGGGGTCGATGGAGTCCCACAGATTCTCGTCCAGCTTGAAGCGGGCGAGGAAGTTCGCCTCGTGCCGGTCGCCGTGGTCGTCCCAGAGCAGCTCGGTGGTGTTGTCCAGCGCCGCGGCGGTGTCGCCGGTGTTGCGCACCGTCACCTGGGCCAGGCAGAACCTGCCGCTCGCGCGCAGTGCGAGGAGCCCGTCGCCCAGCCGGGACTTCGAGCAGTCGATGCCCGCCACGACGAACTCCAGCCGGCCGTCCGTCGCCGGCAGACCGAGCCCCGCGGTGGGGGTGGGGCTCGAGGTGACCGACGCACCGCCCGCGACCGTCGCGGTGGAGCCCGGCGGCCGGCCGGCGTCAGCCCCGCCGCCGCGGCCCGGCAGGACGACGACGACCGCGATGGCGATCAGCGCCGCCACGACGACTCCGACGATCAGTGCGAGCTGCCGGCGGTCCGGTCCGCGCCGGGGCGGGGCGGACGGTGGGTACGGCGGGTAGGGGGTGTCGGCGGCGCCCGGCATCGGCGCGGGACCCGGCACCCGCGCGGGCTCCGGGACGCGTGCCGGCGCCGGCATCCGTGCAGGTCCCGACATCCGTGCCGGCTCGGCCATCCGCGCCGGCTGGGGCCCGGGTCCCGGCGCCTGGCCCGGTGCGCGCTGGCCGCCCGGACCGGCCCACCTGGCCGCGGGTGGTGTGCCCGGCGCCGGCCCGCCCGGCTGGCGGCCGCTCGGTGCGGCGGGCTGGCGGCTGTCCGGCTGGCGGCCGTCTGGCTGGCGGCCGTCTGGCTGGCGGCTGTCCGGCGGGGACGGCGCGCGGGCGTCCGGGGACGGGCGTGCGCCCGGCCCGGCCGCCGGCCCGCGACCACCGGGAGGGCCGGCGGTCGCCGGGTAGGGGGTGCCTCGCGGCCGGCCGCTGTTCGCCGGGCCACCCACCGGCGCCGGGCCGGGCCCGTGGGCACCCGGAGCCCGGTCCGCGGCGGGCGCGCGGCCCGGGGGGACGGCCGTGGCGGGCCGCACCGCCGGGGCACCGTCCCAGGGCGGGCGGCGGGCGGGGGCCGAGGTCGCCGGACCCACCCGCGTCGGCGCCGGGCGGGGCACCTCTCCGGTGCGGTTGAGCAGCTCCTCGACCTGGCCGATCGCCGGCCCGAGGGCGGGGCCGCCGCGGGCCGGCGGCTGCGCGACGAGCCGCAGCAACAGCTCCCGGGCGCTCGGCCGGTCGTCGGGATGCTTCGCCAGAGCGGCGCTGACCAGCCCTACCAGCGGCTCCCGCAGGCCGCGCAGGTCCGGGGCGGAGCCCACGATGCGCATGCCGATCTCGATGTCCGAGCCGTCACCGAAGGGGTGCCGGCCGGTGCCGGCGTAGGCGATGAGGATGCCCCACGCGAACACGTCCGCCTCGGGTCCGATCGGCTGGCCGTGCACCTGCTCGGGCGCCATCCAGCCGGCCGAGCCGAACCCCCACGCCGTCGGCTTCGCCTTCGCGCCCTCCAGCGCCTGGGCGATGCCGAAGTCGATCACCCGGGGGCCGGACAGCGAGAGCATCACGTTGCTCGGTTTGAGGTCGCGGTGCACGAGCCCCGCGCTGTGGATGGCGGTCAGGGCCGTCGCCACCCCGACGGCCAGACCGGTCAGGGTCGAGGAGGCCAGCGGACCGGACTCGACCTGCTCGTCCAGCCGGACGCCGTCGATGAACTCGGTGACCAGGTAGGGCGCCGGCGCGTTCGGATCGGCGTCGAGCACCTCGGCGGTGCAGAAGGGGGCGACCCGCCGGGCGGCCTCCACCTCGGCCCGGAACCGCCGACGGAACTCCTCGTCGGCCGCGAGGTCAGGCCGGATCACCTTGACGGCGACCCGCCGCCCGGCGGTGTTGCGAGCCAGGTAGACCGTGCCCATCCCGCCGACGCCCAGGCGGCTGACGAGGGCGTAGGGACCGATGGACCGCGGCTCGTGGGGGTTGAGCGGGTCGCCCGGGTCGGTGCGGCGGGGGTTCGGGCCCGCGGCGTCGTCGACCACGGTCAGCACCCCAGGGATGTGATCACGACCGCTGCCCACTGCTTGTCACGCGAATGCCTCTCAGCTCCCGATCCCACGCACGGCCCGGACCCGACCCGTTACCGGCTCGCCCCCGTCCGGCGGCACGCGGCGGTCGGGGTTCGCCGGTGTTTCTGGGTCGCGTCGTCTCCGTTCGCAGTCTGCCGCACCGGGCGCCGTCTTCGGCACGCACGGGCTCTCGGCCGGTCGTTCGGGTCGGTTGGCCGACAATGTGTTGCGATTGTGGATGTTTGCGGACTCCGGGCGTTTGCGGATAGTGGATGTGGCGATAGTGGCCCGCGCCCGCGGGGGGATGAGGCATCGTGGGCGGATGGATACCGGCGGCCCGCCCGGCGTCGACGGACCGTGGCTGCTGTGCCCCTGGTGCGCGGGGCCGGTCCCGTTGACCCATCTCGTCGCGTCCGACGACGAACCCGGCGCCCAGGTGGCGGTGTGCACCGGCTGCGGCCGCCGGGTGAGCTTCCTGCCGCCGACGGAGCCGTGAGGGCCGACGCCCCGCCTCCTACGCCTCCAGCTCATTGGCGACGGCGTGCACGACCTTGGCCACCCGCTGCGCGATCCGGCGGTCGGGGTAGCGACCGCGGCGCAGATCGCGCTGGACATCGTCCAACACCTTGATCATGTCTTCGACCATGCTGTGCAGTTCGTCGGGGCTGCGCCGGGCCGCGTGCGCGGCCGCCTTCGCCACCGACGGCGGCGCGGCCAGCAGCCGGACCGACAGCGCCTGGTCCCCGCGCCGCCCGGCCGCGACGCCGAACTCGACCCGGTCGCCCGGCTTGAGCCGCTCCACCCCTGCCGGTAGGGCGGCCTTGTGGACGAAGACGTCGCCGCCGTCGTCGCGGCTGAGAAAGCCGAAGCCCTTGTCAACGTCGAACCACTTGACTTTGCCGGTGGGCACGGGCGACCTCGTTCTGTGTAACGACAGGACAACGCGACGAAAGCTGAGGGAATCCCAGGCTATCCGCCGACCGCACCACGCGCGGGGTCTTCGGTCGCGATCGGCTGTCGGCCGGACCTCACCAGTGACGATCGCCGCTGCNGTGTTATCCGGGGTGTACCCCGGGCATGCCAGGTCCTGACCCTGGGCCGACCGTCCGGACTGGACGGCCGGTCCCCGATGGCAGGAGGCGTTTCGATGGCGAATCCCGATCGCGAGGACTTTCGTACCTCGGAGGACTTCGAGGAGGCCGAGCGGAGCCGGGCTCGGGACGAGGCCGTGCTCGGCGCGGACAGCGGGCCGGACGACCCCGAGGCGAGCCGCGCGGCCGAGGGTCTGGAGGTCTCCGACCAGGAGGCCGCGAACTACCGCGAGCATGTCGAGCGGGGCGCACACCAGCAGGGCGAGGGCGCGCCGGTCGTCTGAGCGCCGCCCGCGGGGTGCCCGCCCCGGAGCCGGGCACCCCAGGAGTCCCCGCCGGCCGGTGCCCATGGCCGCTGCCGCGGTTGGGCGGCGGCCCGTAGGCTGGCGGCTGTGCCGTCGACGCCGACACCGTCCGAGCAGGTCGAACCCGGGGGTGAGCCGGCGGCCGGCCGCCCCGACCGGCTCGTCGGGGCCGGCTGCGTGCTGTTCGGGATCGGACTGATCGCCGCGGCGGTCGCGGTGATCCCGTTCTTCTTCGGGGTCAGGAACCTGCCGACGTGGCTGAACGCCGTGGCCGGCGGCGGGCTGACCCTCGGGTTCGCCGTCGCGCTGGCCGGGGTGCTGGCCGCCGTCCGCTCCCGGATCCCCGAGGAGGCCGATCCGGAGCTCTACC
Source organism: Frankia sp. AvcI1 (assembly GCF_001420875.1). Classification (NCBI taxonomy): domain Bacteria; kingdom Bacillati; phylum Actinomycetota; class Actinomycetes; order Frankiales; family Frankiaceae; genus Frankia; species Frankia sp. AvcI1. The sequence continues at coordinate 123,823 of NZ_LJFZ01000016.1, forward strand.
GGACCAATCCGCACCTGCCCGTCGACTGAACGGGGCTCAACGTCGGCGGGTGTCCTCGCCCAGCAGCCAGGGTGGGAACTCGCCGAGCCGGGTCAGGACGACGTCCGCGCCGGCGGTGTGCAGATCTCCCGCCGAGCAGGGACCCGTGGTCACACCCACCGCGAGCGCNCCGCCCTCGCGCGCGCCGATCATGTCGCCCAGGTGATCCCCGACGAAGACGTCCACCCGGTGGGCGCGCAGGGCGGCGCCCTTCGTCCGCGCGAACAGCGCACCCTCGACGACGTCGGCGGCGATGCCGATGCGGTCCAGGCTCGCCCGGGCGAGCGCGGTGCTCTTGGCGGTGACCACGACGACGCGACCGGCGAGCCGGCGCACCGCGTCCACCGCGGCGCGGGCGTCCGGCATCGGCCGCGACACGGGAAGGGCGTGCACGGCGTACAGCTCCCGGTAGCGCGCGGCGGCGGCGGGGACCTGCGCGGCGGGGAACCAGTGGGCGAGCTCGCTCTCCAGCGGCGGTCCGAGCCGGGAGACGGCCAGCTCGGCGTCGACGGACACGCCGGTCTCACCGGACAGGGCGGCGAAGGTGGCCCGGATGCCGGCACGGGCGTCCAACAGGGTCAGGTCGAGGTCGAACCCGACCACCGGGGCTGCGGCCTTCCAGGACGGCACGAACCGAGCCTAGGCCGGACTGGACGGACCGGCCGGACGTTTCGCCGGCAGGGCCCACCGGCATGGGCACAGCGGGCCGACTCGGCGCCGCGGCCCCCGGNGGCCCGCAATCGGCGCCGAGGGGGCCGCGGGGCCGGTAGTGTCCGCGGGTGTGACCAGGGTTGTGGTGGATGTGATGCTCAAGCCGGAGATCCTCGATCCGCAGGGCCAGGCGGTGCTGAACGCGCTGCCCCGCCTCGGGGTGAGCGGGATCGTCGGCGTCCGCCAGGGCAAGCGTTTCGAGCTGGAGCTGGCGGACGGCGTGGCGTTGGACGGCGCNGTGCTCGCGCGGGTCGAGCATCTCGCGTCGACACTGCTGGCCAATCCGGTCATCGAGGACTACGTGGTGCGGGTCGAGGACGCGTCGGCCGCCGGAGCCTAGTACCCAGTCGGCCGCCGGGGCCTAGTACCCACAAGCCCCGGGGAGGACGCCGCCGGGCTCAGAGGACTCTGGGCGCGGCGCCGCTCTCGCTCACCATCGGCCGACCGTGGGCCTGCCAGGCGAGCATGCCGTCGGTGAGGTTGCGGACCTGCCAGCCGCCCTGGACGAGGTAGCCCGTGACGGCGGCGGAGCGTCCGCCGGAGCGGCACACGACGACCACGTCCTGCTCGCNGGGCACCTCGTCGAGCCGGGTGACGAGCTCACCCATGGGGATGTGNAGGGCGTCGGCGATGTGGCCGGCGGACCACTCGTCGGGCTCCCGGACATCCACGAGCAGCGGGGCACCGTCCGCGGACAGGTCGGCAGGCAGGTCGGCGACGCTGACGGCCGGGATCTGATCAGAACTCACCCTGCCATCCTGCCACCTATTTCAGTAGTCGGGACAGCCGGCGATCGGCGAGCGTCCGCCCGCCGGTCTGGCAGGTGGGGCAGTACTGCAGGGCCCGGTCGGCGAACGAGACCTCCCGCACGGTGTCGCCGCAGCGTGGGCAGGGCGACCCGGCCCGTCCGTGCACCGACAGGTTCGCCTTCTTCTCGGCCTTCAGCTCGCCGGCGGCGAGCCCGGCGGCGCTGTCGCGGGCAGCGGTGAGCACCCCGACGAGCGCGGCGTGCAGGCTCGCGGTCTCCGCCGCCGACAGCCCCGAGGCCGGCTTGTACGGCGACAGCCGCGCCGTCCACAGCGCCTCGTCGGAGTAGGCGTTGCCGACGCCGGCCAGGCGAGACTGGTCGGTGAGCACCCCCTTGAGCTGGGCGCGCCCGGCGGCGGCGAGGATCTCCTCGAGCGCGGCCACGGTGAAGTCCGCCCCGAGCGGGTCGAGGCCGAGCCGGGCGATGCCGGGCACCTCGGCGGGGTCGCGGACCACATACACGGCCAGCCGCTTCTGGGTGCCGGCCTCGGTGAGGTCGAAGCCGCTGCGGTCGTCGAAGGTCACCCGCAACGCCAGCGGACCCCGCCCGGGGCGTGCCGGCGCCGCCGGTTGGCTCGGCTTCCAGCGCAGCCAGCCGGCCCGGGCCAGGTGGGTGACGAGGTCGAGGCGCTCCCCGGTGGGAAGGGCGAAGACGAGGTCGAGGAACTTGCCGTGCCGCTCGACCGCGGCGAGCGCGGCCCCGTGCAGCGCGGACACCGGCGGGTCGAACGTCTTCAGGGCGCTCACGGCGACCGGCTCGACCCGCTCGACGACCCGGCCCAGCGCCGTCTCGCGCAGGAAGGCGGCGAGGGCGTCGACCTCCGGCAGCTCCGGCATGACCGCAGTGTCTCACCCGCGGCACCGATACCAGGCCGGCGCAAGGCCGGCTCAGCGCAACGGCCGGCTCAGCGCAACGGCTGGGTCAGCCTCGGCACGAGGTCCGCGTCGGCGGCGCGGGCGAGCAGCGTCTCGATGGCGNCGAACCCCTCGTCGCCGAGGTCGAGGCTGAACTCGTTGACGTACAGCTTGATGTGCGCATCGACGACGTCCGGCGCCATCTCCTGCGAATGGGCCAGGACGTAGTCCGCGCTCGCGGACGGGTCGGCGAACCCGGCGGCGACGCTGGCGCGCACCGCGGCGGACAGCGCGGCGCCGTCCAGCTCGCGGCGGGCGAGGATCGCTCCCAGCGGGATCGGCAGCGAGGTCTGCTCCTCCCACCAGTCGCCGAGATCGGCGAGCGCCGTCAGCCCGTACGACGGGTAGGTGAACCGCGACTCGTGGATGACCAGCCCCGCGTCGTACCGACCCTCCTGCACCGCCGGCATGATCTTCTCGAACGGCACCACGTCGATGCTCGCCACGCCGCGATCGGCGGCCCACAGTCGGAAAAGCAGGTAGGCGGTGGTGCGGGTGCCGGGGATGGCGACCCGGGCGCCGCGCAGGTCGGTGCGGCCGGCGGTGAGCACCAGCGGGCCGCAGCCGCGCCCCAGCGCCCCGCCGGAGGTCAGCAGCTGGTAGTCGGCCAGCAGCCAGGGCAGGGCCCCGTAGGACACCTTGACCAGATCGTCACGCCGCTCGGCCGCGCGGGAGTTCAGCACGTCGATGTCGGCGAACGTCACCGTCACCGCGGGCGCGTCCGGCACCAGCCCGTGGGCGAGGGCGTGGAAGGCGAACGTGTCGTTGGGACACGGGGAGATGGCCAGGGACAGCGACCGGGTGTCCCGCGCCGTGCCCGCCCGGCGTTCACTCATCCGCTGTCCTCCCGCTCGTCTCAGCGCGCGCCGTTGCTGCCGTGCTGGGGGCCCGAGCCCGCCGGGGCCGTCCCGCCGGCGGCGGGCAACGCCTCGGCCGCGACCAGGCCCTCGGGGTGCGCGACCAGCGCCGCCGCGGCCGTGCGCAGGCTGGCCAGCGCGGCCGGCAGGTTCCAGGCGGCACGGTCACGGCGGCCGACCGGGTTGCTCACGGCACGGATCTCCGCGGCGGGGACGCCGAAGGACCGCGCGGCCAGGGCCACGGCGTAGCCCTCCATCGCCTCGGCCACCGGGTCCAGCCGCTCGGTGAGGGCGCTGGCCCGGCGCTCCGTGCCCGTCACGGTCGACACGCTGACCACGGTACCCGTGACGATCCGCCGGCCGGTGGCGTCGAGCACGGTGTGCAGCCGCGACACCAGCTCCGGCTCGGGGCGCACGGTGGACGAGCCGAGTCCCAGGTCGTCCAGGGTGAGGAACACCCCGCCGCCGGTCGGGCCGCGTCCATCGGGGCCCCGGCGGGCCGGCGCGCCGGCCGCGTGGAAGCCGAGGTTGCGGTCCATCTCGCTGATCCGGCCGGCCGGTGCCGGCGGGGGCTCCTCGTCGAGGCCGGACTCGGCGCCGAGATCCGCGGCGACCATCCGCTCGGCGACGACGATGTCGCCGAGCTCCGCCCAGCCGCGGAACCCGCCCGCCACGCCCATGGTCACCACGAGATCGAACGGCTGCCCGGCGGCGCTCGCGACCGCCAGGGCCGTCGCGGTGCCGGCGGCCGCGGCCGGGCCGCCGGTGCCCGCGGCGAGGACCGTGACCGGGCCACGCCTGCGCCCGACGTAGGGGCCCAACGTCGACGTGGTGAGCAACTGGCGGTCCCAGTCCGGGGACACCAGGTTGCCCGGGCCGGCCGGCAACCTCGTCCGGCCACGCGACCAGCTACCCATCAGCCCTGCGCACACCGCGTCGGCCTCGGCTGTCACCGCGGTGACGATCAGGGTGCGGCTCACGACCAGGTCCGGATCATGATCTGGAATGTCCTCGTCTGCCGTCATGCGCTGTCGGTCGATCTACTCGAATGCCACCGGGCCGGACGGCGATGTAACGGCACGGGATTTTCGATGTGGTGCAAATCGGACTTGTTGCCGGACCTTAGCACCACGGTCGACGCTGCGTGGCCCTGATGGCGACCAGGGGCACGCTGCGCGCATGCCGGGGGGCCGGGCGGTGGCAACGGGGGTACCCGGACGGTATGTCCCCCGATCCGGCCCGTATGGTCGCCGGTCGGGCCGCCGTCACGGGTGGGCNGCGCGGCGGAATGCGGGTCAGAGCTTGATCGAGACCACGAACGGCCAGCTCCCCGAGGCCGTGGTCGACTTCGGGCCGGTGGGCGCGGCGAAGACCACGAGGTTCACCGTCGCCTGCACGTTCGGGAGCAGGTAGCGGTAGTGGGTGTCGTTGATCGTCTCGGTGAGCCGCTGGTTGTTGACCGAGAGGAAGTAGCCGCGATCGGCCACCGAGGTCGGGACGTCGATGTTGAGGCTGCCCCCGGGCCGGGCGTGCAGGTGCGGCGGGGAGACCGTCTGCTGGATGAGGGCACCGTCCCGCAGGTACTGGGCCGCGTTCGTCTGCACGAAGTCGCCGCCCGACTCCATCGTCACCAGCGGTGTCGGACGGTCGCAGCCGGCCACCCCGAGACCGACCGCGACGGCCACGGCGACGGCGGCGGTGGGCGCGGCGGGCCGTGGGAACGGCCGGCGACGGGACCGCGTTGACGTGCGCACGCTCGGAGGTTATCGCCGCCGCAGTCGTGGCGTCCCAGGTCGAGGCGTCCGCGAGTGGCGCGGGGCCACCGTCGTGAGCGGAGTCACCTCCCGCCGGCGGATGCGGGCTGGGCCCTGCCGTCGGACAGACCGGTCAGGCCGGGTGAGTCAGGCGCGCCGCCGGCGACCCAGTCCCCGGCGCTGCCGCGGCGCGTCCGGGCGGGTGGGGTCCTCCAGCGTGGGCGGGATGGGCGCCGGCGTCTCCCACCAGGGATCGCCGGGCGGCGCCGGCGCGGACACCATCGCCGCCGCGCCCGGGTATGCCGTCTGGTCCGGGTATGCCGTCTGATCCGGGTATGCCGTCTGGCCCGGGTATGCCGTCTGGTCCGGGTGGACCGGGTACGCCGGCCCGGGCGGCCCCACGCGGGGCTCACCGGCGGGAGCCGGCACGGCGTCGAGGGGATCACCGGCGGGAACGGCGCTGCCCGGCGGCGGGAGCTCGGCGCCCGCCAGCCGGTCACGGGCCGCCAGGCGCGAGCGGCGCAGCGCGCCGGCCTGGACGAACAGCGTGGCGCACACGACGGCGGCGGCCACCGCGAAGCCGACCGTCCCAGGCATCTCGATGAGCCCGAGGGCGCCACCGGCGACCCAGGTCAGCTGGAGCGCGGTCTCGGAGCGGGCGAACGCGGAGTTGCGGGTCGCCTCCGGGATGTCGCGCTGGACGACGGCGTCGAGCGCCAGCTTGCCCATCGAGCCGGCCATCGTGNCCAGCAGCGCCGCGACGAGCGAGGTGAACCTGGTGTAGGTGATGGCGGCCCCGAGACAACCGCCGGCCGCCAGCACCAGGGCGAGCATCAGGATGCCCTCGGGGCGTCGCCGGCCGAGCCGGCCACCGATGAACACGCCGAGCCCGCTGCCGACGCCCGCGGCCACGGCCAGGCCGCCCAGCCACAGGTTGTTGCCGCCGTTGGTCCGCAGCAGGAAGGCAAGATAGAAGGTGAGAAAGCCGACCAGACCGCGCAGGACCGCGGTGGCGCGCAGAGCCACGGGCAGNGCGCCGAGGAACGCCCGCAGCCGCGCCCCGAGCCCGCGCCGGCCGCCGGGCGCGACCGGGGCGCGCAGCGGCAGCTCGCCGGCCGCCGAGTCGACGTGCCTGGGCAGGTTGAAGGCCAGCAGGACGCCGGCCATGTAGACGATCGCGCAGAGCCGCAGCACCCACGGATAGCCGACGAACGGGACGTGCGCGATGCCCAGCCCGACCGGCGCCACGATGGCGCCGGCGACGATGTTGACCAGCGAGATCCGCGAGTTGACCTTGACGAGGGTGAGCTCGGCCGGGGCGACCCGGGGGATGACCGCGCTGCGCGCCACCCCGAAGCCGCGGGAGAGCACGAGCAGGCCGAGGGCGAGCGGGTAGACGGCCAGCCCGTGCAGGGCCCCGGCAAGTTGCCAGGCCAGCAGGCCTCGGCCCAGGCAGATGGCGGCGAGCGCCGTGCGCCGGCCGTGCGCGACCCGGTCGAGCAGCGGCCCGATGACCGGTGCCAGCAGGGCGAAGGGCACCATGGTGATGAGCAGGTAGAGGGCGACCTTCGACCGGGCCNCCCCCGAGGGCACGGAGAAGAACAGCGACCCGGCCAGTGCGACCGTCACCAGCGCGTCGCCGGCGGCGTTGACGAAGGACAGTTCGGTGAGGGCGGACAGTCCGGTCCGGTCGGCACCGTCCCCGCGCACGCTCGACCGCAACCTTCGCAGGTTGTTCGAGACCGTGCTGCCCAGGTTCACCATGCCGAGTGTCCTCGTCCCTGGCCTGCGCTCCTACGACCACGTCGGGCGGTGCGAGTGTCCGTGGGTGAGAATACGTTGCGTGGATGCTCCCGAGGTCCGTTCCGCCACGACCGAGCCGCCGGATCCATCCGTTACCCTCGGTGCGGATTCGGTGCCGGACGCTGCGCAGGCGGCCGGCGCGGAACACGCGGAACACATGGCGGGTGCAACGGCCCAGGGCAGCGCGGAGGTCCCAGACGTGACAACGGTGACAACGGCTCCGGCGACGGACGCCGACGCGCCGCCGCGGCGGACGCGACCCCGGGCGTCGTCAGCCCCCACCACCGCGGCGCCGCCGCCCGACGTGAGCATCGCCACCGAGGCGGTCGCCGACCCGGCGGCGGTCGCGACCGCCCGGTCCCGGGTGGGCCGCACGTCGCGGGAGCCGGCGGTGGACGCGGTGTGCGCGGCCGCCGTGGACGTGGCCCGCGCGGCCGCGGTCGAGCAGGCGGGTGCCGAGGGCGAGGTCGGCGAGCATCTCGGCATCGAGGCCGAGGGCGACCGGATCGTGCTGCACCGCTTTGCCTGCACCTCGCCCGCCTACCCGGGCTGGGCGTGGACGGTCGTTGTCACCCGGGCCTCGCGGGTGCGCAAGGTCACGGTCGACGACGTGGTGCTGATGCCGGGCGAGGGCGCGCTGCTCGCCCCGGCGTGGGTGCCGTGGTCGGAGCGGCTGCGGCCGGGCGATGTCGGGGTCGGCGACCTGCTGCCCACGGCGATCGACGATCCCCGGCTCGCGCTGCGCGTCGAGGACGTCGAGGAGCTCCTCGACACCGACGACTACTTCGAGCTCGGTCTGGGCCGAGCCCGGGTGCTGTCCGTCACCGGTCGGGAGGAGGCGGTCGAGCGCTGGTACGCCGGCGACGCCGGGCCGGACGCCTCGATCGCCAAGGTCGCCCCGGCCTCGTGCCTGACCTGCGGCTTCCATGTCCGTCTCGCGGGCGCGCTCGGCCGCATGTTCGGCGCCTGCGCCAACGAGCTGGCCCCCGACGACGGTCGGGTCACCGCCATCGATCACGGCTGCGGGGCGCACTCCGAGGCGCTGGTGGCGCCGTCGGCGCATCCGGAACCGATCGTCTTCGACGAGGACCCCTCCGACCTGGAGCCGACGGACGTCGAGCTGATCGGCGTCGCCGCCCACAGCCCCGGCTCGGTGGCGGACGCCGAGCCGGGGGAGCTGGCCGAGGACGGCGCCGACCCCGAGCCCTACGGCCACTCCTGACCGCCTGCTAGGCGGTGCGGCCGAACAGGGCGGGCAGGGTGCCCTCGTGGGCGTCCCGCAGCTCGTCGAGGCCGACGCGCAGCACGTCCTGCACGTCGAGCGTGTCGCCGTCGACCACGCCGATGCGCCGCCAGGGCAGGCCGCGCACCGTGCACATGTCCGTGAAGCGCAGCTCCTCCGAGCGCGGCACGGCGACGACGGCGCGCCCGGCCGACTCGCTGAACAGCTCGACGAACGGGTCGGCGTCGGCCCCCAGCACGATCCGTGCGCCGCGGCCACCGCGCAGGCACGACTCGACGAGGGCCTGCGCGAGTCCGCCCTCGGACAGGTCGTGGGCGGCGGTGAGCATGCCGTCGCGGGAACCGGCGACGAGGACCTCCCCGAGCAGCTTCTCCCGGGCGAAGTCGACCGCCGGCGGCTGCCCGCCGAGGTGGCGGTGCGTCACCCAGGCCCACTCGGACCCGCCGAACTCGTCGGCGGTCTCGCCGAGCAGGATCAGCGCGTCCCCCTCGTCGGTGAACCCGATCGGGGTGCGCCGGGCGACGTCGTCGAACAGGCCCAGCACCCCGATCACCGGCGTCGGGTGGATCGGCGCGGCGCCCGTCTGGTTGTAGAACGAGACGTTGCCGCCGGTGACCGGCAGGCCGAGGCGCCGGCAGCCCTCGGCGAGGCCCGCGCACGCCTGCGCGAACTGCCACATCACCTCGGGATCCTCGGGGGAGCCGAAGTTCAGGCAGTTCGTCACGGCGATCGGCACCGACCCGGCGGCGCTGACGTTGCGGCATGCCTCGGCGAGGGCGAGCTGCGCGCCGGTGAACGGGTCGAGCCGGGCGTAGCGCCCGTTGCCGTCGGTGGCCAGTGCGATGCCGAGCCCGGTCGACTCGGACAGTCGCAGCACCCCGGCGTCCTCCGGTTGGGCGAGGACCGTGGCGGCCTGCACGTACCGGTCGTACTGGTCGGTCACCCAGGCCCGGGAGCACAGGTTGGGGGAGGCGATCATCCGCAGCAGGGTCTCGCGAAGTTCCGCCGCCGTGGTCGGCCGGGCGAGTCGGGCCGCCGTCGGAGCGTCCGCCCGGACCAGGTCGAGGTCGGCGGGGCGGCGTAGGGGGCGCTCGTAGACGGGGCCCTCGTCGGCGAGCGAGCCGGGTGGCACGTCGACGACGACCTCGCCGTGCCAGCGCACGATCAGCCGACCGGTGTCGGTGACCGTGCCGATCCTGGTCGCCAGCACCCCCCAGCGCTCGGCGAGGGCGAGGACCTCGGGCAGCGCCTCGGGCGTGACGATCGCGAGCATCCGCTCCTGGGACTCGCTGGCGAGCACCTCGTGGGCGGCCATCGACGGCTCGCGCAGCGGCACCAGGTCCAGATCGACGTCCATGCCGCCGGGTTGGCCGGTGNCCAGGCCCGCCGCCGTCGTCTCCGTCAGCGCACAGGTCAGCCCGGCGCCGCCGAGGTCCTGGATGCCGGTGACGAGCCCGCGGTCGAACAGCTCCAGGCAGGACTCGATCAGGATCTTTTCCGTGAACGGGTCGCCGACCTGCACCGACGGCCGCCGGGCCGGGCCGCCGCCCTCGTCGAAGGTCGCCGACGCAAGCACGGACACGCCGCCGATCCCGTCCCGGCCGGTCTTCGCGCCCAGCAGGACCACGGCGTTGCCGACCCCGGTGGCCGCCGAGGTCTGCACCCGGCCGACCGGCATCACGCCGACGCAGAGCGCGTTGACCAGCGGGTTGCCGGCGTAGGTCGGGTCGAACACGACCTCGCCGCCGATGGTGGGCAGGCCGAGGCAGTTGCCGTAGCCACCGATGCCGGCGACGACCCCGGGCAGCGTGCGCGCCGTGTCGGGCGCGTCGGCGTCGCCGAAGCGCAGCGGGTCGAGCACCGCGATCGGCCGGGCCCCCATGGTCAGGATGTCGCGGACGATGCCCCCGACGCCGGTCGCCGCCCCCTGGTAGGGCTCGACGAAGCTCGGATGGTTGTGTGACTCGATCTTGAAGGTGACGGCCAGGCCCTCGCCGACGTCGACGACACCGGCGTTCTCCCCCATGCCGACGAGCAGCCGGTCGGTGGCCGGGGTGTCCCGGAACTGCCGCAGATGGACCTTGGAGGACTTGTAGGAGCAGTGCTCGCTCCACATCACCGAGTACATCGCCAGCTCGGCGTCGCTGGGTCGCCGGCCNAGGGTCGCCACGATCCGGGCGTACTCGTCGTCGGTGAGTCCCAGCTCGCGGTACGGCTGCTCGGCGGTGCCGGTGGCACCGGACGTCGCGCTGCCAGTGGTCTCGGAGGTGGCCGCCGGGGCGGTCGGGTTGCCGGTCACCCCCCCATCCTCGCGGATTCCGCCAGCTCGCGGCCCCTGTGCCCGGACACCGGCCCCGCGCGCCCGGCGTGGCATGGGCCACTGCGACCCGGCGGGCGCGCCCCACCACCGCGCCGGCGCCCGCGAAGGGCGGCGCGGCGGTGGGGTGACCGGGGTGCGGCTAGCTGAGCAGGCCCTTGCTCCTGAGGTACTCCTTGGCGACGTCGGNGGGCTTCTCCCGCTGCGCGTCGACCTTCTTGTTCAGTTCGGCCAGGTCGGCGGTGGTGAGTACCGGTGCCAGCTTGTTCAGCGCCGCCGAGATCTGCGGCGTCAGCGACTTCGTGTTCACGATCGGNACGAGGTTGTCCGCGTTCTGGAGCTTCCTGTCGTCCGTCAGCACCACGAGGTCGTAGTCGGAGACGGTCGCGTCGGTGGTGAGGACCAGGCCGAGCTGCGCCGTGCCGTCCTTGACCGCGGCCTTCGTCTGNGGCGTGTCGACCCCGGTCTTGACGATCTCGCTGATCTTGATGCCGTAGGTCTTCTCTAGCCCGGGCTGGCAGAACGGCCGGCTCTCGCACTCGGGGCCGGCGGCGATCTTCACCGTCTGGNCGCTGGCGCCCAGGTCGGACAGCGTCTTGAGGTTGTGCTGGGTGGCGAACGACTTGCTGACGGCGAAGGCGTTCTGGTCGACCGCGTCGGCCGGGTCGAGCACCGTCAGGCCGAGCCCGGTGGCGAGCGGGCGCAGCGCGGCCAGNGACTTCTGCAGGTCCGGCGAGGAGACCGAGGCCGCGTCCGGACCGTGGACCTTGGAGTTGAGCAGGTCGGCGTAGGTCGCGACGTACTGCGGCATCGCGTCGACCGTGCCCTTCTCCAGCGACGACTGCGCGAGCTCGGTCTGCTGCACCGAGGTCCGCTCGACCTTGTAGNCGGCCTTCTCCAGGACCGCCGCGTACATCTCCGCAAGGATCTTGCTCTCGGTGAAGCCGGCGTCGGCGACCGTGAGCGAGCCCCCGGCCGAGGTCGTCGCGCTGGCCCCGGCGGCGCCGCTGCTGCCGCCGTCCGAGTCGGAGCCGCAGGCCGCGGCGGTCAGCGCGAGGGCGACCAGCGCGGCCAGACCCGCGACCACGCGGCGCGGACGCCCGCCGTGGCGGTGACCGGCTGTGGCGCCGCGGTGCAGCCGGCCCCACGGGGCGCGTCGGCTCCCTGGTTCGCGTCGGCTCCGCGACTCGCTCGGTGCTGTTGCATCAGTCACGTTCGAGGACCCCACCGTTCATCTTCGACTGCTCTCCCTGATCATCGGGCGCGTGCCTGGTGGCCCCCGACCGTCCCCACCCTCGCACCCCGGTCCGACAACTTCCGGACGTCCGGGACACGCTCCTCCGGGTCAGGGAGCCTCCGCAACCGGAAAAGACACAAGTAACAGCGCCAAGGTGGACAATCGGTCACGCAGCCGATTCGAGTCCGGTACCGAGGCGTAGGAGATGNCCAACCAAGCTGTACGGGGTGCCGTACGGACATGTGCCCTGGTCGAGTCGCCGCTGCCCCATCGAGGTCCTTGCGCGGGGCTCAGCGGGCTCAGCGGGCTTCAGCGGGTTCTGGGAGTCCGGGCGGTCGACACGGCGCGGGTCAGGACGAGCAGGAGGCCGTCCACGCCGAGCGCGAGCACGGCCACGAGGATCGCGCCGCCGACGACCTCGGGGCGGCGGTTGTTGGCCAGGCCGTCGACGACGAAGCGGCCGAGCCCGCCGCCGCCGATCAGCGCCGCGATCGTCGCCGTCGCCACCACCTGCACCGCGGCCAGGCGCAGGCCAAGCATGATCATCGGTAGGGCCAGCGGGAGCTCGACCCGGCGCAGGAGCTGGCCGCCGGACATGCCCATGCCCCGGGCGGCCTCCTTCGCCCCCGCGTCGACCTCCTGCATCCCCACGTAGCTGTTGGTGACCAGCGGAGCGATCGCGAAGAGGGTGAGCGCGACGACGGTGGTCGTGTCGCCGATGCCGAGCGGTCCGATCGCCAGCAGGACGAGCACGGCGAACGTCGGCACCGCCCGTCCGATGTTGGAGACGTTGATGGCCAGCGTGCCGCCCCGACCGAGGTGGCCCAGGCCGATCCCGACCGGCAGGGCGACCGCGCAGGCGATGCCCACCGAGGCGCCGGTGAGCAGCAGGTGCTCGCCGAGGCGGTGGGCGATGCCCTCGTCGCCGCGCCAGCTCGCGCCGGTGGTGAGCCAGTCGAACGCGCTGCCGAGGGTGCTCATACGGCGGTCCCTTGCGGATGCTGCGGGTTCGCGGCGGACGGCGGGCCGACCGCCCGGCCCGCGCGGGTCCGGCGGCCATGGCGCCACGGGGTCAGCAACCACTGCAGGCCGACGAGCAGCAGGTCGGCGACGACCGCCAGCGCCACGCACAGCACCGAGGCGGTCAGCACCTCCGACTTGAACGAGCTGGTCAGGCCGTCGTAGATGAGATCGCCCAGCCCGCCGTGGCCGATCGTCGCCCCGACGGTGACCAGCGCGATCGTCGAGACCGTCGCGACCCGGATCGCCGCCATGATCGAGGGCAGGGCGAGCGGGATCTCCACGGTGACCAGCAGCCGCAGCGGGCCGTAGCCCANGCCCCGGGCGGCGTCGCGCACGTCCGCCGGCACGGCGTCGAGCCCGGCGAGCAGCCCGCGGAAGAGGATGACCAGCGTGTACGCGACCAGCCCGATCCGCACCGTGGTCGTGGACAGGCCGGTGAAGGGCAGCAGCAGCGCGAAGAACGCCAGCGACGGCACCGTGTACAGGATGCTCGCCAGCCCGCTGATCCAGGCGACGGCGAACCGCCAGCGCCGGGCGAGCAGGACCAGNGGCACCGCGATCACCAGCCCGATCGCCACCGCACTCAGCGTGAGGCTGACGTGTTCGCGCAGGGCCGCCTGCAGTTCGTCCGAGCGCGTCTCGACGTAATCTCCGCAGATCCAGGCGTTCCGTTCGAGACAGCTCCCGGACGCGACGATGGTCACCGAAGCACCGTAACCGGTACGGAGGACTCGACGCCCATGACGACCGTGGAATCGACGACCTCGGCGGACCCGATGATCTCGTTGCGCGGGGTGGGCAAGCNCTATCCGGACGGCACGGTCGCGGTCGCGGACCTCTCCCTCGACGTGCCCGCCGGCGAGCTGCTGTGCCTGGTGGGCCCGTCCGGCTGCGGCAAGACCACGACCATGAAGATGATCAATCGGCTGGTGGAGCCGACGTCCGGGCACATCCTGGTGGCCGGCGAGGACGTGGCCCGCACCGACCCGGTGNGGCTGCGCCGGCGCATCGGCTACGTCATCCAGCAGATCGGCCTGTTCCCGCACCTGACGGTGCACGCGAACGTCGGCACCGTGCCGCGGATGCTGGGCTGGGACCGTGCCCGCATCCGTGCGCGGGTGGACGCGATGCTCGATCTGGTCGGCCTCGATCCGGCCACGATGGGCAGGCGCTACCCGCACGAGCTGTCCGGCGGGCAGCAGCAGCGGGTCGGCGTCGCGCGGGCGCTGGCCGCCGATCCGCCGGTGNTGCTCATGGACGAGCCCTTCTCCGCGATCGACCCGATCGCGCGGGACCGGCTGCAGGCGGAGTTCCTGCGGCTGCAGCGGGAGATCCGCAAGACGGTGGTGTTCGTCACCCACGACCTGGACGAGGCGATCCGGCTCGGTGACCGGATCGCGGTGTTCCGCCAGGGCGGTCACCTGGAGCAGATCGACCCGCCCGCCCGCATCCTCGGCCGCCCGGCCACCGACTTCGTCGCCGGCTTCACCGGTTCCGACCGGGCGCTGCGGCGGCTGTCGGTGACCACGCTGCGCCGGGAGGATCTCGAACCGCCCCGACCCGGCGGGCACCGNCCGGGCGGGATCGAGGTGGGGGCGTCCCTGCGGGAGGCGCTGTCCGCGCTGCTGGCGCAGGACAGCGGCGCGCTCGACGTCCACGCCGACGGCGAGCTGGTCGGCGTGCTCACGCCGGCGGCCCTGCATACGGCGCTGCGCCGGTCGGTGGCGCGGGACGACGAGCCCGCCGACGAGCTCGCATCCGAGCTCTAGTAGCCCGCCGGGTCGGGTGCAGCCGGCCGCGCCCGCCGCGCCCGGTCTCGGGCCGGTGTGGCCGGCGGGCCGCCTCAGGCGCGGGCGAGCAGGCCGGTCAGCACCGAGGTGAACATGCGCAGCCCGTCCAGGCCCGAGCCGGTCAGCTCGTCGACGGCGTGTTCCGGGTGAGGCATGAGGCCCATGATCGTGCGCTCGGCGTTNCAGACCCCGGCGATGTCGTCGGCCGAGCCGTTGGGGTTGCCGCCGAGGTAACGCAGGACGATCCGGTCCTGCGCAGCCAGCTCGGCGAGCACCTCGGGGCTCGCCACGAAGCGGCCGTCACCGTGCTTGACGGGGATGACGATCTCCTCGCCGGCCTGGTAGTCGCGCGTCCACGCCGTCGCCGTGGTCTCGACCCGCAGCCGCTGGTCGCGGCAGACGAAGTGCAGCCCGGCGTTGCGGGTCAGCGCGCCCGGCAGCAGGCCGGCCTCGCACNGCACCTGGAAGCCGTTGCAGATGCCCAGCGTGGGCAGGCCGTCGGCGGCCGCGGCGACGAGGGCCGCGACCATCGGGGAGAACCGGGCGATCGCGCCGGCGCGCAGGTAGTCCCCGTAGGAGAAGCCGCCGGGCAGGATGACGGCGTCGACCCCGGCGAGGTCGTCGTCGCCGTGCCAGAGGGCGACCGGCTCGGCGCCGGCGGCCCGCACGGCGAGCGCCGCGTCCCGGTCGTCGAGCGAACCCGGGAAGGTGACGACCCCGATCCTGGCCGTCGTCCTGGTCGCGTCGGTCCTCACCGCATCCATCCCGGCACCCACCCAGCCCCCGCTCGCCGTCAACTTCCGCCAGCTTCCGTCAACTAGCGTCAGGGTAGCCGCTTCCCCCGCGCGGGAAGGCCGGTCGAACGCCCACGCGGTGACCGTGGGTGGGTTGGGGTGGGGTCAGACGGGTTCGTCGGCGGCCTTCGGCGGGTGGGGGGTGCCCCACGGGCCGGTCGCCCTGCGTGCCCGGGCCAGCTGCGCACCCGGGGCGCTCTCCTCCCAGGCCAGTACCTTCTCCAGGTGGACGCGGGTACCCCGATGTGGGCCCTCGACGCGGTGGAACTGGACGCGGTCCATGNGCGCCCGCATCAGGAAGATTCCCCGCCCCTGCTCCGGGACGTTCTCCGGCGCCGTGCCGTCCGGGGTCGGGNGGGTCGCCCGGTCCGGATCGAACACGCTCTCGAAGGTGCTGTCCAGNCCGCCGCCGCGGTCGCTCACCTCGATGACGGCCACCTCGTTGTCGACGCCGACCGACACCTCGTACTCGTCCTCGATCTGGGCATGGAGAAGAACATTCGCANATGCCTCCGTCAACGCAAGCTCAACATCATCGATGCATTCCTGGGATACCCCGAGAACCTTTAGCGACTGCGTACAGATTCGTCTAACCACCGGTATGGAGATCTCATCGCGAGGCAACGACAGGCTTAGTTTGATCTCCATGTCGGCTGGTGTACCCCCCGCGAGCAACGTCAATCGACCCTGGTAGACGAACATTCTCGGAAGTGCGTCACACCGTTGCGGATCATCGGAGTCGCTCGGCGATCGCCCGGCCCAACCCGGTGCCCGAGAGCCAGGCATTCTCGATCTTCGGGCGGCCCCATCCGTCGCCCGCGAGGCCGATTCCATTGTCGGAGAGGTGGAACGGTTGCTCGTGCGGGCGCTGCGGCCGGGCGAACGTCCACCGCTGCACGTACATCCACCGGGGCTGCTCCGGGATGGCGAGCAGCCGCCGCAGCGACTCGATGAGCGCGGGGCCGGCCGTGGCCGGCTCGGTCAGCCGCGGCCGGGCGAACCCGGCCGTCGAGTGCGCCACCAGGACGGGCGCGTTGTCCCCGCGGCGGCGCCCGTCGTCGGCGATCCACTCGATCGTGTCGTCGTCGTGCACGAAGGCGCCGTCCATGGGCGCCCAGCAGCGGTGCGACCAGCCCGCGAGCAGCGCCAGCGCGGGCGACCAGGGCCGGTCGGCGACCAGGGCGCGTTCCTCGGTGAAGGNCTCGTCGAGGTGGCGCACCGCCTGCGGATCGGGCATGGCCAGCACCACCGCGTCCACCGGCTCGCCGTCGACGAGCGGGCCCGGGGTGACCCGGACGATCGGGGCGGACTGCGTCACGCTGACCCCGGNGCGGGACGCGAGGTCCGCGACCAGGGACCGCAGCCCGCGGGGCGCGGCGTAGCGCAGCGGCCCCGGTTCGGCCGCGGTCAGCGTCGCGTCCGGCCCGCTGATCACCGACATCCGCCGGGTCCACAGCCGCACCGTGCCCCGGGCCGTCCAGTCGTCCACGACCTCGGCGAACTCGGGTGCGGTGACGGTGAAGTAGGAAGCGCCGGAGTCCACGATCCGCCCGTCAATCCACCGAGAGGCCATCCGGCCGCCGATCACCCGGCCCCGGTCCCGGACCTCCACCGTGATTCCTCGCGCTTGCAGCACACTGGCACAGGCNATTCCCGCAATTCCACCGCCGGCCACGACGACCTTTGCCACCAAGCCCCCCGTTGTCTCGACATCGACGCTGGCCGGCTCGCGGGAAAACCCCCATTCTCCGCCCCGGGATGTCGCTTTCGTGGGATCGCGGGGTCCGACCGGGCGGCGCAGGCGAGCCGAGCACGGCGATCATCTCCGCGCACCCGCCGGGAGCGCCCCGGCGGACAGGCACCATCATCGTGCCTGTCGACCCCGAGGCCCGGGTACGGCCGGTGCCGGCTTGACGGGACAACACCCAGGGTGGATGGGGGTTCTCCCGGAATGCGCGGGCGGGGTGCCGCCGCGGCGCCCGGCGTTCCCGCCTCGCNCCGCTCATGGCCTAGCCTTACCCCGAATCCAGCCGTACCCAGCCCATGCCCACGACCGTGCGTGACGGTCATGACCTCAGGAGCCCGCGATCGCACGTCGACCCGCACCCCAGCGTCCGGGCGCCCGCCCCTCCTCTCGCCTCGCGGCCGGTTCGACCCCCGCCGCCCGCCGCCGTCCCTCCGGGCCGGGGCCCGGCTCGACCGGCTCGGCCGATCCGACCGGCGTTGTCGGGCCGCGGGAACCCTGCCCCTGTGGCTCCGGGCGTCGCTACAAGGCGTGCCACGGCGAGCGGCGGCGGCCGGCGCCGGTACTGCGGCCCTTCCTCGGCCGCCGGGACGAGCCCGACCTGGTCGCGTTGCGAGAGCTGGTGCCGAGCGCGACCGCCCCGGTGATCCTCTCGGCCGACCATCTCGCCAAGCATCCCGAGCACGCCGAGAGGCGCATCACGCTCTGCACGATGCTGCCGCAGGCGGCGCCGGCACTGGTCCGCGAGGACGGGGAGATCCTCGTCGCGATGCAGACCGCGCTACCCGGGTTGGACCCGTCCCGGGACATCGCCGGGGCGCTGCTCGCCGCGCTCGACGCCGACCCGGGCAACGTGGTGGACGTCCCGGCGGCCTCGTCGCCGCGCCTGGTCGAGCAGCGGCCGGACGGGCTGGCCGGGCTGCCCCGGCTCACCGACCTGCTCGACCCCGCTCCCCTGGAGATCACCGTCCATTCCGGCTTCGGGTGGTGGCTGCCGCCGTCGGACGACGACAGCGGGCCCAACCAGGAGGTGGCGGCGATGCTGGAGCGCGCCAACGCCACCGTGGTACCCACCGTGCGGCTGTCCGCCGTGCCCGCCGCCTACTGGTGTCACCCGAGCGACCGGTGGCATCTGCGCTGGGCGCTGCCCCTGGCCGCGCCGGCCGGAGCGGCCTCGGGCGCGGCGGCCACGGACCCGGCGGCCACGGACCCGGCGGCCACGGACCCGGCGGCCACGGACCCGGCGGCCACGGGCGCGGCGGACACCGGCGACGCCGCCCGTTCGGAGGAGGCGTTGCTGGACGCCCTCGCCCGGCTGGCCGCGGCCGAGCGGCTGACCGTCGGTCCGGGAACCCGGTTCGTCGGCTTCTTCCGGGCCGACGGCCTCGTCATCCCGGTCTGGGATCTCGCCACGGACACCGCGGCCGAGCGCTGCGAGGAGCCCGCAGCCGCGCTGGCGCTCGCCTACCGGGAGGCGCTCGCGGACCCGACCCCGCTCACCGCGCCGGAGCGCCGGGTCCGGGCCGGTCTCGTCGGCCGCAGCCTCACCCTGCGCTGAGGCGGGCCGTGGTCCGACAGGAGGGGATTGCGGTGGGCACGAGCGACAGGCCGGACAGCACGTTCGACGTCATCGTCGTCGGGGCGGGCCCCGCCGGGGGCAGCGCGGCGCGGGCGGCGGCGGCCGCCGGGGCCCGGGTCTGCGTCCTCGAACGGTCGTCGATGCCGCGCTACAAGACCTGCGGGGGCGGCCTGGTCGGCCTGTCGACCGACCTTGTCGGCATCGATCTGGCCGGCCTGGTCCGCGCCACGGTCAGCTCGCTGACCATGACCCTGGACGGCCGGTACACGGTCAGCCGCGGCCAGCCGGACGCGCCGCCCTGGCTGTCCATGGTGATGCGGGCCGACCTGGACGCCGCGCTGCTGGCCGGGGCCGAGGCGGCGGGCGCGGTCGTGCGGACCGGCGTGCAGGTGCTGGGCCTGCGCGAGGCGGCCGATGTGGCCGAGGCGGCCGATGTGGCCGATTCGGCCGACCGGCGGGCGGGCGCCGCGGTGCTCGGGGCCGACGACGGCTGGGTGCACGTCCGGGTGCGCGGCGGCGCCGACCTGCGGGCCCGGGTCGTGATCGGGGCGGACGGCGCCTCGGGGCGCTGCGGCACCCACGTCGGGGTCCGGTGCGATCAGATCGACGTCGGCCTGGAGGGTGAGTTCGTCGTGGACGCCGCGCTCGCCGATCGGTGGGCCGGNCNCATGCTGCTCGACTGGGGCCCGGTGCCCGGCTCCTACGGCTGGCTGTTCCCCAAGGGGCGGGTGCTGACGGTGGGGGTGATCGGCGACCGGGCCAGGGGCGCCGCCCTGCGCGGCTACTACGAGCGGTTCGTCGCGCGGCTCGGGCTCGCGGGCGTCCCCCGCCAGCACGACTCCGGCCACCTCACCCGGGTCCGGGCCGTCGACTCCCCACTGCGCCGTGGCCGGGTCCTCGTCGTCGGGGACGCCGCCGGCCTGCTCGACCCGTGGACCCGGGAGGGCATCTCGTTCGCGCTGCGTTCGGGCCGGCTCGCCGGGGAGGNGGCGGCGGGCGCAGTCGGTGCCCCCGGCGCCGCCGGGCCCGTCGGCTCGGCCGCCCTGGACGCCTACCCGGCTCGCGTCGAGGCGACTCTGGGGCCGGAGATGGCGGCGGGCCGCGAGGTGCTCGGCGCGTTCACCCGGCGGCCGGGGGTGATGCACGCACTCATGGCGGGCCCGGGCACCTTCGGCCTGTTCACCCGCCTCATCGAGGGCCGCACGACGGTCGCCCGCCAGCTGCGGCGCCCCGGTGTCCGCGCCGCGGTGGCGGCGTTGGGCCGCTGAGCTCGGGGCGGCCCCGGCTCAACGGAGGTCGCTGCCGCGCTCCTCGCCGAAGCGTTCGGCAACGGCTCCCGCGATCTCCCGGTAGGCCGTCCGGGTCTCCCGCTTCAGGTCCGACAGCACGATCCGCCCGCCGTCGGCCAGGTGCGGGTCGAAGGGGACCTGCACCACGCGCCGGGTCCGCGCCTCGAAGTGGCGGGCGAGAGCGTCGACGTCGACCCGTTCGCCCTGCGCCGGGAACATCGAGATCACCGCGACCGCCTCGCGAACGTGATCGGCGTACCCGTGCGCGTCCANCCAGTCCAGCGTGGCGCTCGCGCTGGAGCCGCCGTCCGCCGTCGCGCTGCTCACGATCACCAGGGTGTCGGCGAGCTCCAGCACCCCGTGCATGGCGCTGTGCAGGATGCCCGTCCCGCAGTCCGTGAGCAGGATCGAGTAGTGCCGCTGGAGCAGATCGTCCACGGCCCGGTAGTCGTCGGCGCCGAAGGTGTCGGACAGCTCCGGGTCGTTGGCGGAGGCCAGCACCTCCAGCCGCGAGTCGGCCTGGGACAGGTACTTGCGAACGTCCACGTACCGGTGCAGGCGCGGGGCATCTTCCAGCAGCTCCCGCACGGTGTGCGCGGAGGTGCGCGGCACCTTCGAGCCGAGGGTGCCGCGGTCGGGGTTCGCGTCGATCGCCACCACCCGGTCACCCCGCAGGCTGGCCAGGGTCGATCCGACCGCCACCGTCGTCGTGGTCTTGCCGACCCCGCCCTTGAGGGACAGCACCGCGATCCGGTGGCAGTCCAGCAGCGGCGTGCGGATGCGGGCGAGCTGCCGGCGATCGCGGACCTCGTCGGGCGACGGCCCGGGATTCACCGCGCCGGCCGACACCTGGTACACGAGCTTGCGCCAACCGCGGGAGGCCGTCTGCGGCGGCGGGGGCAGCAGGGCNCTGGTGAGCAGCCCGGCGCGGCCACCCGCGTCGCGTGGCCCCGGCTGCGCGACGGTCGGCCGGCGGGTCTCGCCCGGCGTCGTCCCGGTGGACGGGTGTTCCCCGGACGGATACGGGTCGGACCCGTCCGCCCGGTGCCGTCGGGTCTGGCCGAGGGGGGCCTCGCCNTCCGGATACGGGACGTAGGGAGCGGCCGAGACCGACGGAGCGTCGTCCGGGTAGGGGTCGTAGTCCGCCCGCGATCCACGGCCGGCTCGCGCCCCGCGGCTCGACCACGTCCCACCGTCCTGGCGGCCGGCTGAGTCCTGGCGGTGCCCGCGGTCCGGACGGATCTCCGCATCCCGGCGGGGGCCGACGTCCTGGGTGGGGTGGCGGCGCTCGCGGTGGGGGCCGCGGTCCGGCCGGGGTTCCTGGTCCGGCCGCGCCCGGGACTCCCGGTCGGTGCGGGGCGTGTGGTCGGTGCGGGACTCCTGGTCGGTCTGGGGCGCCCGGTTGATCTGGGGGGCCTGGCCGGTGCGGGGCGGCTGGGCGGTGCGCAGCGGCTGGTCGGTGCGGGCGCCGCGGTGACGTCCNGAACCGGTGCTCCGCTGGGCGCGCTGCCGGTCGGCATCCGTCGGGCGGCTCGCCCGGCCGTAGGAACCGTCGTCGGGATACGGGGTCGACCCCTGCGGCGGGCCGACCGGTGCCCGCCCGGCACCGTACGGCGCACCGTCGACGGGCGGCGGGGTGGGGAGGGCGCCGCCGCGGCCGAGCGCCTCCTGCCGGATGACGCGGCGATGACTGTCCACGCGCGGCGCGGGCCGGGGCGCGTCGCGGCCGGGCATGTCGCGGGCCGGTATCTCGCGGCGGGGCATGTCGAGGCCGGGTAGGTCGTGGCCGGGTGGGTCGGCCGGCCGGCCCTGGTGGGCCCAGCCCGGGTGGGGCGGCTGCGCGGGCGGGCGGTGCTGGCGCGTCTCGCCCGGGTGCGGGGCCTCGGGTGCCGGGAGCCGGCGCCGGGGGTCGGGCCCGGGACCGCGGCCCTCGCGGCCCACCGAGGCCGCGGGGTCCACTGGCGCTGGCCGGTGGCGGGCCGGTGACACGGTGGGGTCGCGCAGCCAGGAGGGGACGCGCCCCGGCGGGGCAGGAAGCGCCGCCGGCCCGGTGAGCGGCCCACCGAGGGCGATCGCCTCGGTGGCCGTGCTGCCGGGTGGCGGAGCCGGGTACTCGGTCGAGGGGCGGTACCCGTCGAAGCGCTCGCCAGGGGGCGCGCCAGCACCGGTGCCGGCTGGGGGGAGGGACCCCGAACCGGCCGGACCGCCCAGGCGCTCGTCGCCGCGGATCACCGGAGTGGCGTAGCGCGCCGTGGGCGCGGCTGGCAGCGGTGGGGTGGGGGTGGGCGGCAGCGGTGGGGTGGGCGGCGCAGGGGCAGCCGGGGGCGGCGCGGCGGGCGGCTGTGCCCGGGGGCCGGGCGGGAGCGGCTCCGCCCGCCAGGCGCGGGTCTGCGCGGGTGGGGCCGACGGGTACGGCTGACCGAACGACCCGCCCGGGGCCAGCGGGAGGCGGTCGAGCAGCGGGTCGAACGTGCGTGTCTCGATCGGCAGCATCCGGCCGTTGCGGCTGGTCCCACCGGGTTGCGGGGCCGGATCGGGGGCCGGGCCGGGCTCGGCCTGGGGGATCGACGGCCAGGTGTCGGAGACAGCCGGCGGCGCCGCGTGACCGGCCCCTTCGGACGGCAGGGCGACCGCGTCACCGCCGCGCGGGGCAGCGTCGACCGACCAGCCCTGGCCCGCGGCGGGACCGGGGCCGGCGGTGCTCGCGGCGGACCACCCGGAACCGCCCGCTGCTCCTTGGCCCGGGAGCGGGGTTGCCGGCCAGGACGCCGGCCGCCGGCCCTGCGGCCAGGACGGATGCCCGGGTCCCGGCAGCGCGCTTCCGCCGGCCGGCCCGCGGGTCGAACCACGGACGGGCGACTGCGAGCGCCCAGGCTCGTCGACGGTCCACCCAGGCTCCTCGACGGTCCACCCAGGCTCCCCGACGGTCCGACGAGGCTCGTCGACGGTCCACCCGGTGCCGCCGGCGGCCCACCCGGAGTCGCCGGCGGCCCACCCGGAGTCGCCCGCGACCAGCCTGGCATCGCCCTCGCGCCGCGCGGCGTCACCGCTGGTCCNCTCGGTGTCGGTCACACCGCCGACCTGGATGGCGCTGATCTCTCGCCCGTCGCCGTTCACGGCCGGACTCCCCGGGCGGCGCGGCCCAGGGCTGGATCTTCCGATCCGGGCTTTCCCTCCGCGATGTCCAAGGGTCTCCCCTCCGATCGGGCGAGCCGAGCCATGCGGCCGGGGCTGTCTGACGCCCGTGCGGGGGGACGGTACGTCGGTTCGAGGCGAGCTGAACCGACCGTCTGTGGCAGGACGTGGCCGGCCGGACGGGTCCGGCGGGTTGAACCAGAATGACATGCGGGAGGACGGACCGCACGGGCCGGTGTGTCCCATCCGTCGTGCCTCGCCCGTATCGCCTCGGCAACGCCCAGCTCGCGCGGTTCGAGAGCCGGGCGCTGCCCGGGATAAGCCGGACGAAGCTGGGCAGGGACACGACGATGCCATCGGGAACCCGCGGGATTCGCCGGGGGGCGCAGGCCGCCGCCCTGGCGTTCGTGATACTTGCGATCATGGTCGACGTCGGCTGGATGCCGGTGGTGGAGAACGACGCCGACGTCGCGGAGGCGCTCGGTCGGCTGGCGGCCACCACGGGATGGCTGGTGACGGCCCTGCGCTGGGTGAGCGAGGTCTTCCACCCGACGGTCTTCCGGGTGATCGCGGCGGTCGGCGCCGCCGTGCTGTGGTGGCGTTCCGGCCGCGGTGGCGTGGGCCGGGCCGATCCTGCGGCCACCCGGCGACTGGCGGTGTTCACCCTGGTCACGGTCGGCGCCGGGGGCCTGCTGGTGACGGGGTTCAAGGACCTGATCGGGCGGGCCAGGCCGTCGTTCACCAATCCGGTGGCGCACGCCGCCGGGCTCAGCTTCCCCTCCGGGCACGCGCTCGGCGCGATGGTCGCCGCCGTCGTCTGCCTCGTCGCAGTCCGGGCCGTCACCGGTCGCCGGGCGCCGTGGCCCTGGTGGGTCGGGTGGGGCCTGATCGTCACGCTGACCGGTTTCTCCCGGCTCGGGCTGGGGGTGCACTTCGTGTCCGACGTCGTCGGCGGCTACCTTCTCGGCGTCGCGTGGGCGCTGGGGATGGCGGCTCTGCTGCGTCCGTGGCAGCCGGGTGCACTCGCCGCCGGGCGCGCCGGGCCGGCGCGCCCGGCTTCGGGGGAGCAGGATCACCGGTACGGTGACCAGCGGGCGTCGTGGTCCCGGTGGCGCAGGCTGTCGATCCGGATCCGGAACTGGGCCGCGACGGTCGCGCTGCTGGCCAGCACGGGCAGGACGCTGGTGACCAGCTTCAGCTCGCGCACGGCTCGCAGGACGGCATAGCCCTCCCAGGACGTGACATCGAACCCGTACCCGCGGGCGAGGTCGCGGTGGGCCTGGGGATCGTGGCCGAACCGGCTGCGGCCGACCGCGACCGGCACGAGGTCCCATTCGGCCGGGCCGAGGCTCGTGGCGTCGAAGTCGCACATCAGTACCCGGCCGTCCGCCGCCCGGATCAGGTTGCCGAGGTGGGCGTCGCCGTGCACGACGACGGTGGGCAGGGCGTAGCGGACGTGATCGAGCGCCGCGGCGACGCGTTCGGTCATCCGTTCCAGGAACCGGCGGTCGGCGCCGGCCAACACCTCCGCGTCCGATAATCGGCGCCGGACGTCGTCGAGGGGGTCCCAGCGGGGCAGCGGTGGACTGGGCGGGTCGAGGGTGTGCAGGACGCGCAGCAGGGCGGCGAGGTCGCCGGTGTGCGGGGCCGGGCCGGCGGACGGTGCTCCGGCGGGCGTTGCGTCGATCCAGACGGTCGCGACGAAGCCACCGNCCTCGACCGGGGCGGGCACGCCGGGCAGGAGGNGGACGGCCGGGGCGCGCCGATCGGCCAGCCAGCCGGCAACACGGACGACCTTCGCCACCCGGTGCGTCATCGCGGCGGAACCGGTGATGCGCATGACCGCTCCCGCGCGGGGTAATCGGTACACCGCGTTCACCGTCCGTTTGACCAGGACGGCGCCGGCGTCGTCGAGCCCGGCGCGGGCGGCGAGCTCTGCCACCGCGCGACGGGTGGCTGCCGCCGTGAAACGGGCCCGCCGCGGCGGGCCGGGTGGATCGTGCCGAGCAGGACTGTCGTCGGCCATCGCCGCGGTCCTCCCGATCGAGGGACACCCCGGGTCGGGGTGCCCGATCAGACGGTCAGGCCCGGGGCGGTGACCGCACCCGGTCCGGGACGTTGCCCGGCGGCGGAGCGCTGCCATTCCCGGACGAGCAGCGCGAGGTCCCGGACCTCCCGCACCTCGCTGTGCGGACGGGTCGCGGACAGGAGCTGGTCGGCGCGCCCGGAAACGGAGGCGACCGTGCGTCCCCAGGAGATCTGGATGGCCTCGGTGGCCAGGTCGCACACCCGTTCGAGCTCCAGCCGGCCCTGGCGGGCGAGGGCGAGGGCGAGGTCCAGCCGGATGACCGAACGGAAGCCGGGGGCGTTCATCGCGTCGAGCTTCGGCAGGGCGAGTTCGGCGTGCTCCTGCGCCGCCTTCGGCCGGCCGAGCAGGCACAGCGCGGTGGTGGCGTTGTAGGACACCTCGACCGGGTTGAAGTTCTCGAAACTCGGCCCCGGNCGGCCCCACTGGTCCGGTGGGATCAGATCCGCCAGATCGTAGGCCTGGTCCAACGCCTGGGCGGCGCCGCGCACATCACCGAGGGCGGCCAGGGCACGGGCCACCTGGCAGGTGAGCCGCGCACGCACGGGTCCGTCGCCGACGTGGGTCAGCCCGTCGCGGGCGAGGCGGAGGGCCTCGTCGGGGCGGCCGGCGTAGAACTCGTTGACCGCGGCGACTTCCCGGGCGGAGCCGCGCAGTGCCCCCTCCCCGGCGAGCCCCCCGGCCTGGAAACCGAGGGCGGTCAGTGACCGGGCGGTCTCGATGTCGCCGAGTTTGAAGGCCGCGTCGGCGCCGAGGACCGCGACCCGCCCGGTGAGCACGTCGCGGCGACGGGCGTCGCCGGTCGGCATCGAGCGGCGGCCGAGTCGTTCCAGCCCCCGGCGCAGGCGGGCGGTCTGGGCGAAGATGTGCNCCGGTGGGGTCGCCTCGTGGGCGTCGAGGAGGTCGCCGAGCATGTCGTCCGCCCGCTCCAGCGCAAGCTGGATGGGACTGGCCGCGAGGACGTCGGAGACCTCCATGATCTGGCCCTCGGCGAGGATCGCGGTCATCATCGCCGCGCCGGCGTAGCGGTGGAACTGGCGTCGGTCGGAGACGCCCGGGGCCGCGGGCCGCGCGGCCGGCGGTGCGGCGTCGGCGGGCGCGGGCCCGGCCGTGGTCGGCGCGAACGCGGCCGGGCCGCCGAACATCGTCAGGGACAGGGTGGCCGGATGCGTCGACGGCGCCGCGCACGACGGGTGCGGGCCACCCGCCGACCAGCCGGAACCGATCGGGCTCCCGCTCCCGATGGTGCTCCCGCTCCCGATGGTGCTCCCGGGGCCGACTGGATCCTGGCCGAACAGGGACGCGGCACGGGCCAGGTCCGCGAGGTCGTCCGCGGCCCAGAGCCGCTGGGCGGACGGCGCGCTGATGGGGCCGAGGTCGCACCGGTCGACCGGCGGCTGCGCGGGCGGCTCCGGCAGGTAGTCTTCCGGATGATCATCCGGGGGGGTGCGGGCCGGCGGGATGCTGATCGACTCGCTCGTCGCTCGTCGCACCGGGAGAGGGCCGGAGCGACCGGTCGGACCCGAGGACCCGTGGTCGGCTCCACGGCCCGGTGAAGATCCGCTCGACTGCGGCATGNCGCGCGTCCTTCCTTCCGAAGACATCACGGTCTGNGACCGTGTTGACAAGGTAGCGAGGGGCGAGGTCCGCTTCGAGGGGCAACCCGTCGGAAGCGCACAGTGAGACCACGCGATCTGACGGGTTCCGTGACCACCGGCTGCTCCGGCGGCGGTCCGGTCTGCTTCGGCGGTCGATGGCCGGCTGTTCCGGCGATCGCGCGGTGGCGACGCTGCCACCGGCCGATCACGCCGGTCGTGGTGACCCGGCTCTCCCGGTTCCTCGTTCTCGATAGTAGGAGGACCACTGCGCCGGAGGGTGACGATGAAGCAGCCGCAATGTGCCGGTCATTGTGGCTCTACGTGGTGTTTCTCCGAGGTTTCCACAATTGATCTTGTTGTGGCCGGCGGCTCTCGATCGCCTGGTGGGGCTGCGCCGAGACCGGTTCCGGCGGCCGCGGGAGAAGGAAATCACGTCCTGACCGGACCGAACGGTGAAGGATTGTGCAGGTGCCGTCGGAATCCNCCGGCCTTGCGTGGTGAGGCCGGATCGGTCGCCGGTGGCAACCGACCGTCGGTCTGCGCCAGAATGGGAACGAAGCGGCAATAGTTCGGAAATTATGACATTCGGTCATGGTTGCCGCTGCTGGGTGGGGTACAGAGGTGGTGCTCATCCGACCTGTGCCGCCGTCCATCGACGCCATCGGGTCGGTAGCCTCGGGATGATGGCGGATGCGGCCCAGCAGAACTCCCACTCCAGCAGGTCGCGCCGGGGGCGCGGACCGGCCCGGTCGACCGGGGNGCGCCGTGCCCGGTGACCAGGCGGCGCCCTGCGCGTCGGACCCGCTGATCGGCCCGCGGGCCGATCTACCCGCGGCCGAGGCGTCGGTGGCCCGCGAGCTCGAGGCCGTGGCCCACCGGGCGTGGCCGCCGCTGCGGCAGATCGAGATCGGCGGCTGGACGCTGCGGGCCTCCGCCGGCTCGTCCCGGCGCGGGAACTCGGTCTGGGCGCATGGCGGCGTGCCCGACGTGCCGGCCGCGCTGGCCGCGGTCACCGACTTCTACGCCGCCGCCGGCCTGCCGCCCACCTTCCAGCAGACCCCCGTCACCGAGCCGTCGCAGCTTGCCACCGTGCTCGACGCCGCCGGCTACGACGACACGGGGCCCACCGACGTGTGCGTGGCGCCGCTCGGGGCGCTGACGTCGACATCGCCGTCGACATCGCCGTCGACATCGACCTCGCTCGCGGTGACCACGGCCCACGTGCCCGGCGACGCGTGGCTGCGGGTCGCCGGGCAGGTGCTCGCCACCTTCGACGGGCAGCGGGCCGGTACCCTCGCCGTGCTTTCGGCGCTGCGCCTGCCCACCGTCTATGTGACGCTGACCGTCGACGGTGCGCCGGTGGCGGTGGGCCGTGGTGTCGCCGACGATCGCTGGCTGGGCATCTACAGCATGGCGACGTTGCCCGCGGCCCGCGGCCGGGGCGCGGCGCGCCGCGTCGTCGCCGCGCTCGCGCAGTGGGCCGGGGCGCGCGGAGCCACGCACGCCTATCTCCAGGTTGAGGAGGTCAGCACCGTGGCCAGGGGTCTGTACGCCGATCTCGGCTTCCGGCCGGTCTACCGGTACTCCTACCGCCGGGCGCCGCTCTCGGCTGCCCGGGACCTGCCGGCTGCCCGGGACGGCGGGCCGGCGGGGACGGGGGTCGCGTGAGCGTCGACGACCTCCTCGAGCCGGATGGCCTCACCAGGGNGATGGGCGTCGTCAACGTCACGCCCGACTCGTTCTCCGACGGCGGCACGTTCCTCGACCCGGTGGACGCGGTGCGGGCCGGGCTGCGGATGGTGGACGAGGGTGCCGATCTCATCGACGTCGGCGGCGAGTCGACCCGGCCGGGCGCGTCCCGGGTGGTCGCCTCGGAGGAGATGCGCCGGGTGTTGCCGGTCGTCGCCGAGCTCGCCGCCGCCGGGGTACGGGTCAGCGTCGACACCAGCCGGGTCTCGGTGGCCGCCGCCGCCGTCGACGCGGGGGCGGTGCTGGTCAACGACGTCTCCGGCGGCTGCGACCCGGATCTGCTCGCCCTGGTGGCCGACCGCGGCGTTCACTATGTGCTCATGCATGCCCGCGGGCCCAGCGTCGACATGTCCAGCCGAGCCGTCTACGGCGACGTCGTCTCAGAGGTGATCGCCGAGCTCGCTGCGCGGCTGGAGGTGGTCGTCGCCGCCGGGGTCGCGCCGGAGCGAGTGATCCTCGACCCGGGAATCGGCTTCGCCAAGACGGCGGCGCACAACTGGGCGCTGTTGAACAACATCGACGCGTTCGCCGCCCTCGGCCGGCCGCTGCTGGTGGGCACGTCGCGCAAGTCCTTCCTCGGCACGGTCCTGGCCACCGGGGGCGCGCTGGCGCGCCCGAGCGACGAGCGCGACGACGCCACGCAGGCGACCACCGCGCTGTTGGCCGCCGCCGGTGTGTGGGCCGTGCGCGTGCACGCGGTGCGACCGGCGGCCGACGCGGTGCGCGTCGTGCGGGCATGGCGGCAGGGCGGTGCCGGGGACGCGGCGAGGACCGCGAGTCTGCCGGTGGTCGTGCCCGGCACCGCCGGCGGTTCGGCCGAGCACCGGCCGCGGCTGGGCACGGCGCCGCGGACCGGCGCCGGCCCGGCCCGGGGCACGGGCAGCAGCGGCGGCGGCAGCGTCGACTCGGGGCCGAGTCGCCGGGCCCGACCCGCGGCCACGCCCGGCTGTGCGGGGGAGCGGGAGGTGCCGTGGTGAGCCCGGTGACGGACGGCTCGGAGGCGGGCCGGTCGGAGGCGGGCCGGTCGGAGCTGGTCGGGGCCGGGCCTGGCGACGTGCCGCTGGACCGGATCACCCTGACCGGGTTGCGGGTCCGCGGCCACCACGGGGTGCTGGCCGCCGAACGGGAACTCGGCCAGGAGTTCGTCATCGACGCCGTCGTCTGGCTGGACGTCTCCGCGGCGGCGCGCGACGACGACGTCACCCGCACTGTCCACTACGGCGAGCTCGCCGAGACGCTCGCCGAGATCGTCGGCGGGCCGCCGGTGGATCTGATCGAGACCCTGGCCCTGCGTCTCGTCGCCGCCTGCCTGCGCGCTGACCGGGTGGTGCGCGCCGAGGTGACCGTGCACAAGCCGGCTGCGCCGATCCCGCTCCCCTTCGGGGATGTCGCCGTCACCGTGACCCGGGCCCGACCCCCGGTCCCGCCGCCTCCGATCGGCCCCGCCCCCGATGGCCGCTGACCCGATGGCCGCTGACCCGATGGCCGAGGCCGCCCACGCGGTGCTGGCGCTCGGCTCGAACCTGGGTGACCGCTGGGCGCTGCTGCGGGCCGCCGTGCGCCAGCTCGACGAGCTCCTCGGCGTGAGGGCATGCTCGTCGGTGTACGAGACCGACCCCGTGGGCGGTCCCGAGCAGGACGACTACCTCAACGCGGTCGTGCTGACGGCGCCGGCGCCACCGCGGGAGCTGCTGGCTGCCGTGCGTGCCGTCGAGGAGCGGGCGCGGCGGACGCGGACCGTGCGATGGGGGCCGCGCACGCTCGACGTGGACGTGATCGCCCTCGGCACGCTGCACAGCGACGACCCAGAGATCATCATCCCGCACCCGCGGGCGCACCTGCGGGCCTTCGTCTGCGTTCCCTGGCTGGACGTCGACCCCGAGGCGACCCTGCCGGATCACGGCCGGGTCGCGGACCTGGTCGCCAGGATGGCGAGCGCCGGGGAGCTCGCCGGCCTGCGGCGGGCCTCCGGCCGGCTCGGCCCCGATCCGTCCGGCCCCGATCCGTCCGGCACCGCCAGGACGTCCACCTCGGCCGGGGAGCTCGGTGCAGGCGGTGCGTCGGCGTGAGACCCACCCGACCGCGCGATCTCGCCTTGGCCGCGGTCGTGTTCGGGATCCTCGGCTACCTGCTGCTGTGGTGGGCTTACCGGTCCATTCCCACGCTGCCCCGCACGGCGTCGCTGTCGGTGCTGGTCATCGGGGTCATCGAGCTTCAGGTCGCCGCCCAGACCCGGCACCGGTTGGAGGGCCGGCCGGGCACCCGGCCGATCCTGCCGCTCACCGTTGCCCGCCTGGCGGCCCTGGCGAAGGCCAGCTCGGTCGTGGGAGCGGCGCTCGCGGGGGCCTGGGCGGGCGCGCTCGCGTACACCACGCCGCGGACGGACGAGTTCCCGACCGCGGGCGGCGACGCGATCAGCGCGGGGCTCGGCCTGGCCGCCGCCGTCGTGCTCGTCGTCGGCGGGCTGGTCCTGGAACGAGTGTGCCGGGTCAAGAAGCAGTAGCGCAGCCGCTCACCGACTCCGGTGTTCGGTGCCGGCCTGCGTGGCTTGGGCTGCGGCGCGGTGTGCACGGTTCGCCGTGTCAGACCATGCAGGACGTACCGCAACTACTGTGCCGGGGCGNCACGGGAATCGGCGCCGCCCCGGTCGGACTCCCGCGCCTGGTGCGGGCGGGCCCGACCCGCCGCCCGGCGTCCCGACCTGCCGGGGTACGACTGTGCTGGCCCGAACGAGCCTGCCGTCTCCCGGTGCCCGCGGTGGGCGGATCGGGGCTGGTCACGACCGCCGAGCTGGTTGTTGGGCAGCTCGACACCGGAGCTACTCTGAGGTGAATCGCCGCATGTGACCCCGATCGGTGCCAGGGTTGTCCGTGTTAAGACCACCTTGTGGTGATTGGCAGGAATTTTGCTGATCGGCCGATGTCGCGGTGGCAGGACGCGAAGGCGGGAAGGTGCGGGTGGTGGTCGCTGAGGGCCGGAGCCGCGATGGTGCGCGGGGCTACCCGTCCGACGCCGGCCGACGCGCCCCGCCCCCTCTCCCGGCCCCGCCCCCTCTCCCGCCTCCGGAGCCGNCTCGGTACGCGGACCCACCCGGGCTGGAGCAGACCGGGGGCGGCCGGATCGTCGCCTTCGGCACCCTGCAGACCGGCCCCACCAGGCGCCCCGAGCCCCGGGCCGAGCGCATCGCGNCCGTGACCGGGTTCGACCCGGCGGACATGATGACCGCGCAGCCCCCGGACGGTGGCCTGCCGACTCGGTCCGCCGACGTGCCCCCGGCCGTCCCTCCACCCTCCGGGCGAGCGCCGCGGGGCCGGGCCCGCCAGACGTTTCGAGCTGTGGCCTTCGGCAATCCCACGGCCGGCGGGGCCGAGGTGGTGCCGTTCGATCCCGCGGAGATACCGCCGCCGGGCCCGTGGCGTCCCGATCCCCCCGACCGCACTCCGGGCGGTGATCCGCTGGCTGATCCGTCCGATCGGTCGAACCGGTCCGATCGGTCCGACCGGTTCGACCGATCGGACCTCGCCGGAATTCGGCGACGGCCGGCGTACGCGGAGTTCGGCGGCGAACCGGCGCCGCCGCCGACCGGCTTTCGGGATGATGCCCCGCCGGCCTGGCGGGGATTCCGGGACGCCGATCCGCCGGGCCGTAGCGACTTTCCCGCGGTCGATCCGCCGGGCGGCCGGCGCTTTCCCGACCAGCGTCGGCAGGCCACGGTCGCCCCCGTCCCCGGGGCGCCGGACCCTCGCCGTCCGGACCCTCGCCGTCCGGACGCTCGTCACCCAGACTCCCGCCACGGCGATCCCCGCCACGGCGATCGCCGCGATCCGGATCTTCGCCACGGCGATCCCCGCGATCGGGATCCTCGCCACCGGGACCGGGAGCTCCGTCAGCCCGAGCCGCGCCCCGCCGCCGGGCCGACCAGCGATCTGCCCGCCGCGCCCAGCCTGCTCGACCGGGTCAGCTTCACCGGCGTGCAGCGGGCGGTCCCGGTCGGTGAACCGGGGCCGGCCGGCCCCCGCGGACGGAGTCCAGACGGCGGCTCGGCGCTGGACGAAGTCAGCTTCACCGGCTATCAGCCCGCCGTCCGCGAGGGCTGGCAGCCCCGCGGGGCGACCCGGGACGGGACGCGGCCACCCGCCGGCGCCGAGCGACTGGGGGCGGGTCACCGTCTCCCGGATGACCGGCGGGCCCGGACCTCCGGGCGATCGCCGCAGGCCGGCGGGCCCACCGGGGGCACGGCCGTGCGCCGAGACGACCGACCTCGCGGGCGATTCGACCGCCCGCCCGAGGAGGGGCGCCCGCCGCCGGACCCGTACGACCGTGACGACTCGTACGACCGCGACCCGTACGACCGTGACGACCCGCACGACCGCGACGACTCACACGACCGCCGGGGTGCGCGCGAACGCGGCTACGGACGTGCCCGGACGGGCGGACCGGTCGGCGGGCCTGGCGCTCGCCCGGGCGGGCGCCGTCGGCCCGGCCTGCTGCAGGCCGTGCTCGTGCTGGTGGCGCTTGTCGTCGGGGTGTCGCTCGGCCGGACGCTGGCGTTGCCCGGGGACGCCGGAACGATCTCGCGGATCGCGGACTGGGGCCGCGCAAACCACCTGACGTTCCTCGTCGATCGGGTCGACGCGCTGCGCTGAGGGCCCGACAGGTGGCCGTTTTGGTGGTCCGGGTGGGAATGCCGTCGCAGGCGGTGACATAGTTACCGGTTTGTCAGGTGGAGGGGCATTGTTGTCGCCGTTGTCGAGCTTGTCGCTTTATGGTCGCCCTTGCGTGTGATCAAGTCAATGTTCGGGTAACCTGCGATCTAGGTTGCGTGTGACGTTCCCCGCCCCCGAGGAGGGGGAAGCGGACCCGGCCGAAATTGATGCGTCCCAGTTTGCCGAATCCCCTTGCGTTCGGCGGTCCTCGGCGTGTCCAATCGGTATTGGTAGGTCTGTCGCATTCCGTCGGCCTCGTCTCGTGAGCGCCCGCAACCGCCGGGCAGCCTGGTCGCCGATGTTCGACCGAATGCGTGCCCTGGCCTGCCAAGGCATCCAAGGAGGCCACGTGCGTCCGAGACTCGCAGTAGCCCCTGCGGTCCCGCTGGCTGGCGACGCCGGTCGCGGGGTGCCGCAGCGGGACTGGACGGCGCCGGGTCTCACGGGGACGGGGGCCACCACGGCCGACGTCTCCGANGGCCCCGGTCGCCCGGCGACCGAGGCCGAGGCCGCCGCGATCGCCGCCGCCGTGCTCGACAGCCCGCTGGTCGCCACGGTCGCGGCGGACCTGCGCATCACCGGCATCCGTACCTCGACCGGCGCGCCGGACTGGGCGTTCGCCGTCCTGCGCACCCCGGGTGGCACCGATCCGGCGATCGCCGTGCTGCGCTGGGACACCTGCTGCGGCTGGGTGCTGGACCAGGTCGGCACGGCCCGGCTCGGACTCGGGGCGGGCGGCGGTGGCGGCCCGACCATGCGGCGCGCGGACCTTCAGGTCGCCGGGGCGCCGCCGGTCCGCCGTGACGGCGGCGTCCGCCGGGGTTGCGACTCCGTCCTGCGGACGGGTGACGCGGCGCGTTCGGGGTAGGTCGCGGCGCTGTGTCCGGCCGCCGCCGGGCCAGCTACCGTCATGATGGTGTCGATGCCGGCCGATCGCGCGCCAGACGAGTCCACGACGCTCGTGGGCTGGTTGCGCGCGCTGCCCGACGAGGCGATCATCCGGCTTTTCCTGCTGCGGCCCGATCTCGCGACGCCACCGCCCCCCGACTTCGACGTCCTGGCCGCCCGGCTGGAGATCCGGGTGAGCGTCGCGCGTGCCCTGGAACGCCTCGACACCTTCGCCTGCGAGGTGCTGGAGGCGCTGACCGTCCTGCCCTCCCCGGTGCCGCTCGCCGAGCTCACCGCGTTCTGCGGGCACGACGAGGTCGCCGGGGTGGTGCGCCGGCTGCGTGAGCTGGGTCTGCTCTGGGGTGACGACGGCGCACTCCGGGTCGTCGGCATGGTCGTCGACCTCGTGGGGGCGCGGCCGCTCGGGCTCGGCCGACCGGTGCGGGAGTGCCTGTCGGTCTACCGGCACACCCAGCTCGCCAGGATCGCGGGCGCCCTGGACCTGATCCCGGCCGCGACGGATCCGACGGAGTCCGGGGGCAGGTTCACCGTGCGAGCCGACCTCGTCGACGCCATCGCCGACCTGTTCGCCGAACCGAGCCGGGTCCGCGGCTGGCTCGACGGATGTTCCGAACGGGCCCACCAGCTCCTGCTCCGGCTGGCGGCCGGGCCCGCGCTCGGCACCACCACCGAGGCGGGTCGGCTGCTCACCGTCGCCACCGCCCGCAGCCCGGTGGAGGAGCTGCTCGCCCGGGGTCTGCTGGTCGGGATCGACGACGACACCGTCGAGCTGCCCCGGGAGGTGGGCCTCGCGGTGCGCGGCGACGAGCCGGCCGGCCGGCTGCATCCGCATCCGCCCGAGCTGACCGGCGGCGCTGTCGGCGCCTCGGCCGCCGACGCCGCGGCCGCGCTCNCCGCGGACACCGTCGTGCGCTGGGTCACCACGCTGCTTGAGGCGTGGGGCACGACGCCCGTGACGCCGCTGCGCACCGGCGGCCTGAGCGTGCGCGACCTGCGCGCGACCGCCAAGCTGCTCGACACCGACGAGCGGACCGCCGCCTTCGTCGTGGAGCTCGCGGCGGCCGCCGGACTCGTCGACGCCACCGCCGGCGTCGACGTCCAGTACGTGCCCACCGCCGCCTACGACCGCTGGGGCACCGACCTGGTCGCGGCGCGGTGGGCGGTGCTTGTCGAGGGCTGGCTGCGGTCACCGAGCGCCGCCTGGCTGGTGGGCGAGCGCGACGAGCGGGGCCGCCAGATCGCCGCGTTGTCGTTGGAGGTCCGCCGTTCCAACGCGCCGGATCTGCGGGCCCAGGTGCTGCGCGCACTCGCGGCGGCGCCGGCCGGGGTGGCACCGACCGGCGAGTCGCTGCGCGCCCTGCTGACCTGGCGGGCGCCGCGGCGGGCCGGCACGCTGCTGGCCGGCATGATCGACGGCACGCTCGCGGAGGCGGAGCTGCTCGGTCTGACCGGGCGGGGCGCACCCAGCGCCGTCGGGCGCCTGCTGGCCGCGCAGCTCGACGAGGAGAGCGCCGACCCGGCGCGGGTCGTCGGCCTGCCGAGCCGGCCGGCCGGTGGGGACGCGGCGCTGTGCGCCCGGCTCGCCGACGCGCTGGCGCCGCTGCTGCCCGAACCGGTCGAGGAGCTGCTGCTGCAGGCGGACCTGACCGCGGTCGCCCCCGGCCCGCTGGTTCCCCGGGTGGCCGCGCAGCTCGCGCGGATGGCGGACGTCGAGTCGTCCGGGGCCGCGACTGTCTACCGCTTCTCGGAGGAGTCGCTGCGTCGGGGGTTCGACTCGGGGCTGGTCGCCGAGGACATCCACGCCGCGCTCGGTCGCCTGGGCCGCACCGGCGTTCCCCAGGGACTGACCTACCTGATCGACGACACCGCCCGCCGGCACGGCCGGCTGCGCGCCGGTCCGGCGTCGAGCTACCTGCGCTGCGACGACACCGCGCTGCTCGCCGAGGTGGTCGCGAGCCGTCGCACGCAGGCGCTGGGGCTGCGTCGGATCGCGCCGACCATCGTCATCTCGTCGCTGCCGACGGGCGAGTTGCTGGCCGGCCTGCGCGCCGCGGGCTACGCGCCGGTCGCCGAGGCTCCCGACGGCAGGGTGGTGCTCAGCCGGCCGGCCGCCCACCGGACCCCGGCCAGGCCGCGCCCGGCGCCGGTCGACGTCGCCGACGGGCGGCTCGCGCAGGCGCGCGACGTGCTGCGGCTGGTCCGCCGCGGTGACGACAGCGCGCGGGCGCTGCGGGCGGCCGGTGGCGTCGCCGGCGCCGAGATCGGACTCACCCGCTCCGCCCCGCTGATCCTGGTGATGTTGCAGGGCGCCGTCCGGGACCGGCGTCGGGTCCTGCTCGGGTACGTCGACCAGCAGGGCACGCCCAGTGACCGGATCGTGCGGCCGACCGCGGTGGACGGCGGCTGGCTGACAGCCTGGGACGAGCTCAGCGCGGGCCCGCGCCGTTTCGCCCTGCACCGGGTGACCGGGGTCGCCGACATCGACGAGGGGTTCGGTGCCGGTGGCGCCGCGACGCCGGCGGACTGGACGGCGGCCACGCCGGACGCGGCCGACCCGAGCTGAGCCGTGGGCCGCGGTGGGGCGGGGTCGACAACCTGTCGGTGGGCGCCTGTACCGTCGAAGGACGTCGCCAGCACGGTGGCGTGCCCGTCGGGACCTGCCCGGCGTGGGCCTGTGCCCTACGGCGGACCTGGAGGATGGTGAGGGTGGCGGACGGCCCGTTGATCGTTCAGTCGGACAAGACCCTGCTCCTGGAGGTCGACCATCCCGGCGCGGCCGAGGCCCGCGCGGCCATCGCGCCGTTCGCCGAGCTGGAGCGGTCCCCGGAGCACGTGCACACCTACCGGGTCACCCCGCTGGCCCTGTGGAACGCCCGCGCCGCCGGGCACGATGCCGAGCAGGTGGTGGACGCGCTCGTCCGCCACTCCCGGTACGCGGTCCCGCACGCGCTGCTCGTCGACGTCGCCGACACCATGGATCGTTACGGCCGGCTACGGCTGGAGAACGATCCGGTCCACGGCCTGGTGCTGCGGGCGCTCGACCGGGCCGTGCTCGTCGAGGTCGCGCGGGCGAAGAAGGTCGCGCCGATGCTGGGCACGCGCCTCGACGACGACACGATCGCCGTGCACCCGTCCGAGCGCGNCCGGCTCAAGCAGGCGCTGCTCAAGCTCGGCTGGCCCGCCGAGGACCTGGCCGGCTACGTCGACGGTGAGAAGCACGCGATCGAGCTCCGGCAGGACGGCTGGGAGCTGCGCGAGTACCAGAAGGGCGCGGTCGCGGGCTTCTGGGAGGGCGGCTCGGGGGTCGTCGTGCTGCCCTCGGGCGCGGGCAAGACCATCGTGGGCGCCGCGGCGATGGCCCAGGCCGGCGCGACCACGCTGATCCTGGTCACGAACACGGTCGCCGGTCGGCAGTGGCGGCACGAGCTGCTGCGTCGCACCTCGCTGACCGAGGACGAGATCGGCGAGTACTCCGGCGAGCGCAAGGAGATCCGCCCGGTCACCATCGCGACCTACCAGGTGATGACGGCACGCCGCAAGGGCGAGTACCTGCATCTGGACCTGTTCGGCGCCCGTGACTGGGGGCTGATCGTGTACGACGAGGTGCACCTGCTGCCCGCGCCGGTCTTCCGGATGACCGCCGACATCCAGTCCCGCCGCCGGCTCGGCCTCACGGCGACCCTGGTCCGTGAGGACGGCAGGGAGGGCGACGTCTTCTCGCTCATCGGGCCGAAGCGGTACGACGCGCCGTGGCGCGAGATCGAGGCGCAGGGCTGGATAGCCCCCGCGCAGTGCACCGAGGTGCGGGTCACCCTGACCGAGGACGAGCGGATGACCTACGCCGTCGCCGAGNCGGAGGAGCGCTACCGGATGTGCGCCACGGCCCACAGCAAGCGGGCGGTGGTGGAGCGTCTGGTCCGCCGGCACTCCGACGACCGGGTGCTGGTGATCGGCGCCTACCTCGATCAGCTCGACGAGCTCGGCGAGCTGTTGGGCGCCCCCGTCATCCAGGGCTCGACCCGCAACCGGGAGCGCGAGCGGCTGTTCGAGGCGTTCCGCACGGGCGAGATCACCACGCTGGTCGTCTCCAAGGTCGCGAACGTGTCCATCGACCTGCCGGAGGCCGGGGTGGCGGTGCAGGTCTCGGGCACCTTCGGCTCCCGGCAGGAGGAGGCGCAGCGCCTCGGGCGGGTGCTGCGGCCCAAGGCGGACGGCCGGGCGGCGCACTTCTACACCGTGGTCGCCCGCGACACCCTCGACCAGGAGTATGCGGCCCACCGCCAGCGCTTCCTCGCCGAACAGGGCTACGCGTACACGATCGTCGACGCCGACGACATCCCCGATTCGCGTGACACCGGCCGTGGCGACGGGGCGAGTCCACGAGACCTCGCGGATCCGGACGATCTAGCGGATCCGGACGACCTCGCCGGCGGCCGGGGCTGACCGGCCCGGCCCGCGGCGGCGCCGCCGCCTACTCGGCGTCGGGCGGGTCGATCAGTTCGGCGGGTCGGACGGTCACCGGGAAGGGTCGGGTCGCGGCGAACTCACCGTGTGGGCCGGTCGCGCTGGCGGTCACGTAGACGCCACCGACCAGCTCGAACGCCTCCAGCGTCGCCGTGTCCGGATCGATCAGCCAGCACGCCGGTACCCGGCGCTCCCGGTAGAGGTCGAGTTTCAGCGTGCGGTCGTAGCGGCGGGTGCTCGCATCCGCGACCTCGACGACGAGGTAGGGCGTCTCGCGTAGCCGGCGGCCCACCACCTCGGCGCTCGGGGCCACGACGATGTCCGGCACGAGCAGGGATCGCTCCGACAGTTCCACCCCGACGCCGGCGGGCAGGACGTGGGCGCCGGAGGTCGCCGCCCGCGTCAGCAACCGGGTCAGCCGGCTGGTCACCCGGGCGCGCAGGGGGGTCGGCCACGGGCGCAGGAGGCACAGCCCGTCGAGCAGCTCCAGCCGGGCATCGTCATACCCGCCGGTATCCAGGTCCTCGACCATGACCGGAGGCGCGGGCACGGTCACTGACGGGCGGTGGGAGCGGGACTGCGCGGGTGCCTGGACCACGTGTCCATGGTGCCCCGCCGTGGCGGTCCTGTCGAAAGGCCGGCTGCGTTAATTGTCCGTGTCGTGCAAATAGTCGAGCTCTAACCGGCCCCACCGCGAATTGTTGAAAAGAAGTGATATAAAGCTCTTGTCGGCCCCAATACCGGGTGGTAACTTGATCGCCGTTGCTGGTGGCCGAGGATCTTTCTTGGCGCAAGGCCGTCTTTGGGGGCACCTCCCGGCGTTCGCTCCGTCCCGAGTGGCGCCGCTCCCAGGCCGATGAGCCCGCCTCCGCGGAACCTCCCGTCCGCGGAGGCGGCGCCTTCCCCCGTGAATCGCCTTCGGCGATTCACGGGGACCCCTGGCCCAGGGCACCGTTCGGGGTCTCCGTCAGATCGCCTTCGGCGATCTTCCTGGGGGAGCCGTTGGGGCCTTCGGCGATTCACGGGGACCCCTGGCCCAGGGCGCCGTTCGGGGTGTCCGTCAGATCGCCTTCGGCGATCTTCCTGGGCCGGTCAAGCTCGACGAAAAGCCGGAGATGTCGGCTTTGCCGTGCGAGTGTCGATGGTGCACACTTTCAGTGTGACGCACGACTCTGATATTCATCACCCCAATAAAGGGGTATTGCGGCATTGACGTGGCGTCGGAACGGGTGGAGGTCTGCGCGGTAGTCCGCCCACAGGCCGAGTGGACTGCTGCGCCTTCGTGCGGGTACGGCGCANGGCGGGCGATGGGGAACGGCGAAAGGCGGCCCCGTGAGCCGGAGCCGCCTTCGTCGTGACGGTGGTGCTGATCCAGCGCGTGCGCTGGGTGACGCGGAGGAGCTGGACTAGAAGTCCATCTCGCCGCCGCCGCCGGGGACGGCCGGGGCCGGGTTCTTCTCCGGCTTGTCGGCGATGACGGCCTCGGTGGTGAGGAAGAGGCCGGCGATGGAGGCGGCGTTCTGCAGGGCGGAGCGGGTGACCTTGGCGGGGTCGATGATGCCGGTGGCGATGAGGTCGACGTACTCGCCGGTGGCGGCGTTGAGGCCGTGGCCGGTGGGCAGGTTGCGGACCTTGTCGACCACGACGCCGCCCTCGAGACCGCTGTTGAACGCGATCTGCTTGATCGGTGCCTCGAGCGCGAGGCGGACGATGTTCGCGCCGGTGGCCTCGTCGCCGGAGAGGTCGAGCTTCTCGAAGGCGGTGATCGAGGCCTGGAGCAGCGCGACGCCACCGCCGGCGACGATGCCTTCCTCGACGGCGGCCTTGGCGTTGGAC
>NZ_LJFZ01000017.1:0-63700 GCF_001420875.1 Frankia sp. AvcI1
GTTGCTGTTCCTGGAGTCGGAGGATCCGGACCGGGACATCTCGATCTACATCAACTCGCCGGGTGGGTCGTTCACGTCGTTGACGGCGATCTACGACACGATGCAGTTCGTGCGGCCGGACATCTCGACGATCTGCATGGGGCAGGCGGCGTCGGCGGCGGCGGTGCTGCTGGCGGCGGGGACGCCGGGCAAGCGGTTCGCGCTGGAGAACAGCCGGATCCTGATCCACCAGCCGTCGGCGCAGGGGGNGGGCCAGTCCAGCGAC
Source organism: Frankia sp. AvcI1 (assembly GCF_001420875.1). Classification (NCBI taxonomy): domain Bacteria; kingdom Bacillati; phylum Actinomycetota; class Actinomycetes; order Frankiales; family Frankiaceae; genus Frankia; species Frankia sp. AvcI1. The sequence continues at coordinate 266 of NZ_LJFZ01000017.1, forward strand.
ATCGAGATCCAGGCCCGCGAGATCCTGCGGATGCGGTCGCTGCTGGAGCGGATGCTTGCCACCCACACCGGCAGGAAGGAAGAGGACATCCGCAAGGACATCGAGCGGGACAAGATCTTCAGCGCCGACGAGGCCAAGGAGTACGGCCTGATCGACGAGGTCATCAAGACCCGCAAGTCCTCCCGNCTCGCGACCACGCGCTAGCGGNGGGTCCCGGACGCGGTGCCGGACGACAGGCCGGACGACGGGCACTCACCGGACTCCCGGCGCAGGTCGGGGCGCCGGTCGGGTGCCTCGCGCGCCCCGCGGCCGACGCCTCGCGCGGCACGATGCCGCGCGAGGTCGCCGGCGCGGCGCGGGGCGGTCGGGGGCCGGCCTGCGCGACGCGCCGACGGGTCGAAAGTGGTCGGCCGCTCGATGTCCGTGACGCGTTGGCCTTATGGGACTGCGCGGACGCGCGAGGACGGCCATGGTGACCGTAGGCTGACCGGTATGAGCCGAGCGATAGGGCACTCACCGGGCCGCTCGGCGGGGTACCGTCCCCACGGGGATGGTTGCAGGCAGACACGCGACGACCGGGCGGTGTCAACCGCCCCTGACACGCAGGCGACACCATCGTCTGGACGAAGGGACTGAGTCCTCGGTGGCACGCATCGGTGATGGNGGTGACCTGCTCAAGTGCTCGTTCTGCGGTAAGNCGCAGAAGCAGGTGAAAAAGCTCATCGCCGGCCCTGGCGTCTACATCTGTGACGAGTGCATCGATCTGTGTAACGAGATCATCGAGGAGGAGCTCTCCGAGTCCTCCGAGCTCAAGTGGGACGAGCTCCCCAAGCCTCGCGAGATCTACGAGTTCCTCGACAGCTACGTGGTGGGGCAGGAGACGGCGAAGAAGACCCTCTCCGTCGCGGTCTACAACCACTACAAGCGGGTGCAGGCCGGTGGCTCGGGCGGGGGCGGTGGTGCCGAGGGCGCCAAGGCCGAGGTCGAGCTCGCCAAGAGCAACATCCTGCTGCTCGGCCCGACCGGCTGTGGCAAGACGCTGCTGGCCCAGACGCTGGCGCGGATGCTCAACGTCCCGTTCGCCATCGCCGACGCGACCGCGCTGACCGAGGCGGGCTACGTCGGCGAGGACGTCGAGAACATTCTGCTCAAGNTGATCCAGGCCGCCGACTACGACGTCAAAAAGGCCGAAACCGGGATTATCTATATCGACGAGGTCGACAAGATCGCCCGCAAGTCGGAGAATCCCAGCATCACCCGGGACGTGTCCGGCGAGGGCGTCCAGCAGGCCCTGCTGAAGATCCTGGAGGGCACCACCGCGAGCGTGCCGCCGCAGGGTGGGNGCAAGCACCCGCACCAGGAGTTCATCCAGATCGACACGACGAACGTCCTGTTCATCGTGGGCGGGGCCTTCGCCGGGCTGGACCGGATCATCGAGTCGCGGATCGGCAAGNAGTCGCTGGGCTTCCGTNCCGTGCTGCACGGCAAGGACGACCCGGACGCCTCCGACGTGTTCGGCGACATCATGCCCGAGGACCTGCTCAAGTACGGCATGATCCCGGAGTTCATCGGCCGGCTGCCGGTCATCACCAGCGTGTCCAACCTGGACCGCGAGGCGCTGATCCGGATCCTCACCGAGCCGAAGAACGCCCTGGTCCGGCAGTACAAGCGGCTGTTCGAGCTGGACAGCGTCGATCTCGACTTCACCTCCGACGCGCTGGAGGCCATCGCCGACCAGGCGATCCTGCGCGGCACCNGCGCCCGCGGCCTGCGGGCGATCATGGAGGAGGTGCTGCTGTCGGTGATGTACGACATCCCGAGCCGCAAGGACGTCGCCCGGGTCGTCGTCACCCGCGAGGTCGTCCTGGAGCACGTCAACCCCACGCTCGTGCCGCGGGACGTCGCCTCGAAGCGGGCGCCCCGCCAGGAGAAGTCGGCCTGAGGCCGCAGCCGGGCCGGGGCGGGACGGGATCCCACTGCCCGCTCCGCCCCGCCCCGTCCCGGCTCCGAATCAGCTCCCCGGCTACTCCGCCAGCGCCCGTCGCGCCTCGGTGAGGTGGTAGAACGACCCGGTCACCAGGATCGCGCCGGTCGTCCCCGCCCGTCGCCGGGCGAGCCGTACCGCGGCCGCGACCCCCGGGGCGCTCTGCGCGGGGATCGCCCACCGACGCGCCGCCTCGACGACCTGCTCGGCCGGGATCGCCCGAGGGGACGCCGGTTCGCACGCCACCAGCGAGTCGATCGGCTGGCCGCGCAGCTCCGCCAGGGTGGCGGCGAAGTCGTGGCCGCGCAGCGCGCCGTAGACGAGCGTCCAACGCCGCCCCGGGAACTCCTCGGCGAGCGAGCGGGCCAGCGCCGCCGCCGCCGCCGGGTTGTGGGCGCCGTCGAGCACGCGCAGCGGAGCCGTCCCGACGATCTCCAGCCGGCCGGGCGCCCGCACCGAGCCGAGCCCGGCCCGGACCGCCTCGGCGGGCAGCGGCCGGCCGAGGAACGCCTCCACCGCCGCCAGCGCGCACGCGGCGTTGGCCTCCTGGTAGGCGCCGTGCAGGGACAGCAGGACGTCGTCGTGACGGCCGGCGGGGGTGCGCAGATCGCCGCGGCGCCCCGCGGGGTCGGGACGGCCGCCGGACATGGCGAAGTCCCGGCCCAGGCGCAGGACCCGGGCCGCCGGCGTCCGCGTGAAGACGTCGTCGAAGCGGGCGTCGACCTCGCCGAGCACGAGGTCCGCGCCGGGCTTGACGATGCCGGCCTTCTCCCGGGCCACCCCGGCCAGGCTTCCCGCGTAGTCGAGATGGTCCGCGCCGATGCCGGTGACGACCGCGACGCGGCCGTCGGCGATGTTCGTGGCGTCCCACCGGCCGAGCAGCCCGACCTCGACCACCGCGGCGTCGACGGCCCGGTCGGCGAACCAGTAAAACGCCGCGGCCGTCAGCAGTTCGAAGAAGGTCGGCCGGTCCGCCATCGGCGCGGCCGCGTCCACCGCCGCGCCGACGCAGCGGGCGAACTCGGCGTCGTCGATCGGCCGGCCGTCGACGACCAGCCGCTCGTTCGTCCGCTCCAGGTGCGGGCTGGTGTACTGGCCGACCCGCAGGCCCGCGGCGCCGAGCAGGGCCGAGGTGATCCGCGCCGTCGACGTCTTGCCGTTCGTGCCGGTCAGATGGATCATCGCGGCCCGGTTCTGCGGGTCGCCGAGNCGGCGGGCCAGCTCCCGCATCCGGTCCAGGCTCGGCACCGGCGGCTCGGCCGTGATCGCCTGCTTCTCCAGGTCCACCGAGCTGGCCAGCGCGGCGCATGCCGCCTCATAGGTCCACGTCACCTGCTGTTCCCGCCTCCTTCACCCGAGCTCGACAGTAGCGACCCGCGCAACCCGGACGAGTCGGCCGTGCTGCCGGCGGCGGTCGACGGGCAGGTCGGCGGGCCGCCGCGGTGCCCGGGGACCGCCGGTCGTCCGGACTCGTAGGATCGGGGCCGTGACAGGCGCCGCGGCGAACGCCGGCACCACCTCGACATCCGGATCGACATCGGGATCNACATCCAGATCGACGTCGGGATCGGCATCCGGCGGTGACGCCTGGGCGGGTCCCGCCCCGTTCGCGGCCGCGTACGCGCAGCGTGCCGCCGTCGCGGTCCCGCCGGGGCTGGCGCGGCTGCGCCGCCTGCTGGACCTGCTCGGTCAGCCGCAGCGGGCCTTCCCCAGCATCGTGGTCGCGGGGTCCGTGGGGAAGAGCTCCACCGTGGCCGCCATCAGCGCGCTGCTCGACGCCTTCGGCATCCGCGCGGGCTGCCTGCGCTCGCCCGGCTGGCTCGGCAGCGCCCAGCAGGTGGGCCTGGCCGGCGCGGCGATCTCGCCCGACGTGCTCGGGGCGGCCTTCGACGACATCGCGCCGTACCTGCCGCTGATCGAGGATGACGGCCCGCTGAGCGCCGTCGAGCTGCTCGCCGCCGTGGCCTTCGCCGCGTTCGCGGACGCCCCGGTCGACGTGGCCGTCGTCGAGTCGGGCTGGGACGGTTCGGTGGTCCTCGGCGACCTGGCCGACCTGCTCGACGCGCCCGTGGCCGCGATCACCCCGGTGGCGGTCACCGGCCCGGACGGCGTCGCCGGGGTGAACCCGCTCGACGCCGTCGACGCCTTCGGCAGCGCGGCCGACGCCGTCGACGCCGCCGTGCTCGCCGGGGACACCGACGCCGCCGAGGCGGAGCTCGCCCGGATCGCCGCGCGGGTCGGCTCGGCCATCCGGGCGGACACCCTCGTCGTGCTCGCCCAGCAGGCCCTGCCGGCCGCGCAGGCGCTGCTGCGGCGGGCGGCCGGCAGCGGGGCGACGGTGGCCCGGGAGGGCATGGAGTTCGGCGTGCTCGGCCGCCGCATCGCCGTCGGCGGGCAGGTGATCACGCTGAAGGGGCTCGGCGGCACGTACGACGAGCTCTTCCTGCCTCTGCACGGCGCCCATCAGGCGCATGACGCGGCGGTCGCCCTCGCCGCGGTCGAGGCGTTCCTGGGCGGCGGCCGCAGCGCGCTCGACCTCGACGCCGTCCGGGCGGGGCTCGCCCAGGTCGACGTCCGGGGCCGGCTGGAGGTCGTGCGCCGCTCACCGACGATCGTGCTCGACGTCGCCCAGGACCCGCTCGGCGCGGCGGCCCTCGCGGGCGCGGTCGAGGAGGCGTTCGGCTTCGACGTGCTCGTCGGCGTGGTCGCCGTCGACGGCGACGAGGCGCTCGCCGCCCGGATCCTGGCCGCGCTCGAGCCGGTCCTCGCCCACGTGGTCGTCACGAGCGGGGCGACGGCGGCGGCGCTGGGCGTCGACGATCTCGCGGCCGTGGCGACGGGTGTGTTCGGCGCCGACCGGGTCGAGGTCGCCCCCCGGCTCGACGACGCGGTCGACGACGCGGTGCGGCTCGCCGAGGAGGACGCCGACCTCGGCGGAGCCGGGGTGCTGGTGACGGGTTCGGCCCCCGTTGTGGGTCGGGCGCGGGCGTTGCTGCGGTCCTGAGGTGGCCCGGTTCGGCCATGGTGATGGCGCGGGCACCCTGTAAGTTGACACCGGGCCCGCGGGCCCGTCGAGGACGACGAAGTCGATGATCGAGAAGGAGTACCGTGTCCGCCGAGCGCACCCTCATCCTGGTCAAGCCCGATGGCGTCAGCCGTGGCCTCGTCGGTGAGGTGGTCGGCCGGCTGGAGCGCAAGGGGCTCACCCTGGTGGCCCTGGAGCTGCGTACGCTGGAGCGCTCCGTCGCCGAGACGCACTATGGCGAACACGCCAGCAAGCCCTTCTTCGGCGAGCTGGTCGACTTCATCGTCTCCGGCCCGCTGGTCGCGCTGGTCGCCGAGGGTCCGCGGGCCGTCGAGGCGTCGCGTGGGCTGATCGGCGCCACCGACCNGGTGAAGGCCGCCCCCGGCTCGCTGCGCGGCGACTACGCGCTGGAAATCGGCCAGAACCTCGTGCACGGCTCCGACTCGCCGGAGTCCGCCAAGCGCGAGATCGACCTGTTCTTCCCCGGCCTGAGCTGACCTGCGCCGGCTCGTCCGTCCTCGTCCGTTCGGCGGGTGCGGACGGACGGGCACCCATCCCCGCTGGCACGGATGGGTGAGTGGTCGCGGCGTGGTCCTGGGCGGACCGGACGACGCCGTGCGCTCACCGGATTCGGGTGAGTTCCCCGGCGCCACGTGGCCCCCGGGAGTCCTCGTCCGCGCAGCTGTGGACGCACTCTGCTGATCGCAGCCGGCTGTTTCGTGCCTGCATCGCGTCTTCGTCCNTCCGTCGGGGCCTCGTTGAGACGCGTTGCGTAGGGGGGCTGTCACCCGTTGATGGTCGTTGGGTCGGTCTGACCCAAGGGTGACACGAGCCGTCCCGTGACCGGCCGGGGCGGCGGGGGGCTGCCCGGCGGTCTACCCTTCAAGTACTTGCCCGGAGCGTGTCCGGTGGGTCGCAGTGACCGGCTGTGACGGTTGGTTGCCGCGGTCGTTTCCGCGTGGGGCGCTCCGGGTCGTCCTGCCCGATCTACGAACCCTGTACGTGTTCCACGCGCTTCTCCGGCTCCCTGGCTGGCCGTGCCGTCGGCCGCGCCGGAGGCGGCCAGGACCGCATCNCCCCGGGAAGGTCGGTACCCGACGATGTCCAGTTCGCTGTCGTTCCTCGGTCGTGACATGGCCGTCGATCTCGGTACCNCCAACACCCTGGTGTACGTGCGCGGCCGCGGGATCGTGCTCAACGAGCCGAGCGTGGTCGCCATCAACACCACGACCTCCGGCATCCTCGCGGTCGGTACGGACGCCAAGCGGATGATCGGCCGAACCCCGGGGAACGTCGTGGCCGTGCGCCCCCTGAAGGACGGCGTNATCGCCGACTTCGAGACCACCGAGCGGATGCTGCGGTACTTCATCCAGAAGGTGCACCGGCGGCGCCATTTCGCCAAGCCGCGGCTGGTCGTCTGCGTGCCGTCGGGGATCACCGGGGTGGAGCAGCGGGCCGTCAAGGACGCCGGCTACCAGGCCGGCGCCCGCAAGGTGTACATCATCGAGGAGCCGATGGCCGCCGCCATCGGCGCGGGCCTGCCGGTGCACGAGCCGACCGGCAACATGGTCGTCGACATCNGCGGCGGGACGACCGAGGTCGCCGTGATCTCGCTGGGGGGCATCGTCACCAGCCAGTCGATCCGCACCGCCGGCGACGAGCTGGACGTCGCGATCATCTCCTATGTGAAGAAGGAGTACTCGCTGATGCTCGGNGAGCGCACCGCCGAGGAGATCAAGATGGCGATCGGCTCGGCGCACAAGGTGCCCGACGAGCCCAGCGCCGAGATCCGCGGGCGCGACCTCGTCACCGGCCTGCCCAAGACGATCGTGGTGACCGCGGAGGAGATCCGCAAGGCGATCGAGGAGCCGGTCAACGCCGTGATCGACGCGGTGAAGGTGACGCTGGACCGCTNCCCGCCGGAGCTGTCCGGCGACATCATGGACCGCGGCATCGTCCTGACCGGCGGCGGTGCCCTGCTGCGCGGGCTCGACGAGCGGTTGCGGCACGAGACCGGCATGCCCATTCACATCGCCGAGAACCCGCTGCACTCGGTGGCCATGGGCTCGGGCAAGTGCGTCGAGGAGTTCGAGGCGCTCCAGCAGGTACTGATCTCGGAGCCGCGGCGGTAACGGGCCGCGGTCGCACCCCCCGGCGCGTCCCTGCGGGCGCTGTCCAGGACGTCCCCACCGGTGGGGAGTTTCGTGTCAGATCCGGGAACGTCGCGGCGATGTGGATCGTCCGACCTCAGCGACGGACCGCGCGCGGCGGCCGGCTCCGGCCGGCGCCGCCGGCCCGTCGCCACCCGGCCGGTGCCGTGCCCGCCCCGCGGTGAGCGGGCAGGTGCCCCGTGCCGCCCGGCGCCTGCCGTGCGGCGGCGCGGGGCCTGAGAGCTTGTTCGGAGGCTGCTGTGGGGCGTGACACGAGGCGATCCCGCCTGGTGATCGTCGCCTTGCTCATCGCCGCCTTCACCCTGATCACCCTCGACTACAAGACCGGCCGCTCCGCCAGCGGAGCCCGCGGGGTCGTGCACTCCGTCCTCGGCGGCGTCGAGGACGGCGTGACCGCGGTGACCCGGCCGATCGGCCGGACCGCCTCGTCGCTGGGCCATCCGAACCGTTACCACGACCGTGCCGACCGGCTGGCCCAGGAGAACGCCGGGCTGCGCCGCCAGCTCGCCGACAACGCCGAGATCGGCCGGATGTCCAAGCAGCTCGGCGACCTGCGGCTGATCGCGGACAAGGGCCGGTACTCGATCGTGCCGGCCAAGGTCATCGCGGTCGGCGACGTGACGGGCACGGACTGGACCGTCACCATCAACGCCGGCCGGGACGACGGCGTCGACGTCGACAAGACCGTCCTCAACGCCGACGGGCTCGTCGGCACCGTCTCCTCGGCCACGGCCCACACCGCCGTGGTCCGCCTCGCCTGCGACCCGGGCAGCCGGGTCGGCGCCCGCCTGGAACGCACCCAGCTGCTCGGCGCCGTGGCCGGCGGCCAGGGGCCGAGCACGCTGACCTTCACCCTGTACGACGCCTCCTATCGGGTGCAGAAGGGCGACCGGCTGGTGACCTTCGGCAGCATGGACTACGTCGCCGGCGTGCCCATCGGCGTCGTCACCAAGGTCACCGACGTCGGCGGCCTGTCCCGGACGGCGGAGGTCAGGCCGTACGTGTCGGTCGGGACGCTCGACCTCGTCGGCGTGGTCGTCGGCCGGCCGGCGACGGACCCGGGTGACCGTCTGCTGGCGCCGCAGCCGGTGCCGACCCCGCCGGCCGCGCAGCCGCCCGCGTCCGGCCCGGCCAGTCCCGGCACGACGACCTCCGGCACGACGACCTCCGGCACGACCGGGCCCGGCACGACCACCTCCGGGACGATCCAGCCCGGCCAGGGCGGGGCGGGCTGACTGGGCATGTGGGACATCNCCGGCTCCGCGGACACCCTGCGCGCCCNCACCTTCGTCGCCGCAGTCGCGCTGCTGTCGGTCGCGCTCGTCGTGCAGGTCTCGATCGTCGCCCGGTTGGGCCTGCCCGGCGGCCGGCTGGACCTCGTGCTCATCCTGCTGGCCGNGATCTCGCTGCTGGAGGGTCCGCTGGTCGGAGCGGTCAGCGGGTTTGTGGTCGGGGTGTTGGCCGATCTGGCGTCAAGTCACGTTCTCGGCCAGTCTGCTCTCGTTATGTGTCTGGTCGGTTACGCTGTTGGCCTGGTGATGGATGCGGCGGAGCGGTCGGTGGCGGTGCCCCTCGCGGTGATCGCCGGAGCCTGCGTGGCGGGCACCCTGGGCTACGCGGCGACGACCTCGATCTTTGGTGAGGCGGCGCTGACCGGCGGAGAGGCGGTCGTCCGCGCGCTGGCCGCCGGCGTCTACGCGGTGCTGCTGACCCCGTTCCTGTTCCCGTTGCTGGCCGCGGGCTCCCGGCGGTTGTCCGGCCGCTCCCGGCGGGGCGGCCGATGAACGATCGGATGCGCATCCGCGTCCTGCTGCTGCGGGTGCTGGTCCTGTCGCTGCTGGCGACCCTGGGTGCGCGGCTGTGGGTGCTGCAGGTTCTCGACGGGGACCACTACCGCCAGGTCGCCGAGACGAACCGGGTGCGCGAGGTGGTGACCCCCGCGACCCGCGGGATGATCCTCGACGACCGTGGCCAGCCCCTGGTCCGCAACCGCACCTCGCTGGTCATCTCGGTGAACCGGTCCGCGACGGACCGGCAGGCCGACCACGGCAAGGCGGTCCTCGCCCGGCTCGCCGGGGNGATCAACACCCCGGCCGACGAGCTGACCAGGCGGATCAGGTTCTGCACCGCCCAGGTGAAGCCGCCGTGCTGGAACGGCTCGCCCTACCAACCGGTTCCGGTCGCCAAGGACGTCAGCCCCCAGCAGGCGCTCGCCGTCATCGAGCATCCTGACCGCTTCCCCGGCGTGTCGGCGGATCTGCAGGCCGTGCGCGAGTACCCGCACGGCTCGCTGGCCGCGCACGAGCTGGGGTACCTCGCCCCGGTCACCCAGGACCAGCTCGACAAGCAGGGCGACGAGAAGGGCTACCACCTCAACAGCCTGATCGGCGTCGCCGGTCTGGAGAGCACCTACGACGACGAGCTGCGCGGCACCGACGGGGTGGAGCGCCTGGAGGTGGACCGCTTCGGCCGGGTGGCCGGCACCGCGTCGACCACGGCGCCGATCAGCGGCGACCACCTCGTGCTCAACCTCGACCTCGGCGTCCAGCAGGCGACCGAGCAGGCACTGCAGGACACCATCAACCAGCTCGGCGGCGGCAACCGGACCGCCTCGGCGGTCGTGCTCGACGTGCGCACCGGCGGCGTCGTCGCGATGGCCAGCCTGCCGTCGTACAACCCGTCGGTGTTCGTCGGCGGCGTTTCCGAGCAGGACTACCGGGCCCTGTCGGACCCGGCCAACGGCATCCCCCTGCTCTCGCGGGCCTACCAGGGCTCGGGGGCGGCCGGCTCGACGTTCAAGGCCGTCTCCACCGCCGTCGCGATGCAGAACCTGGGCGCCAGGGGCGACCAGCGCTTCGACTGTGCCCCGGCGCTGCAGATCGGCGACCAGGTCTTCCACAACTTCGACGGCGAGTCGGCCGGGCCGATCACCCTGCACCAGGCGCTCGTCATCTCCTGTGACGTCATCTTCGACCAGTTCGCCTACGATTCGTGGCTCGCCGACGGCGGCCTGNGCAACGGCCGTGGGCCCTACGCGCCGCCGAAGGAGTACTTCGTCCGGATGGCCCAGGCCATGGGCTTCGGCAAGGCCACCGGCCTGGACCTGCCCGGGGAGGCCAAGGGGTCCGTGGTCGACCGCGCCGGCGCGAAGGCGATCTGGGAGGAGCTGAAGGACTCCTACTGCCGGCGGGCGAAGAACGGCTACCCGGAGGAGCACGACCCGGTCAAGGCGGAGCGGTTCCGCAAGTACGCGGCCGAGGCGTGCGTGGACGGCTACCTCTACAACGCCGGCGCGGCCACCCAGTTCGCGATCGGCCAGGGGCAGTACCTGTCGCTGAGCCCGCTGCAGCTCGCCACGGCCTACGCCGCGATCGCCAACGGCGGCACCCTGTGGAAGCCCACGCTGGCCAAGGCTGCGGTCGCCCCGGACGGCCGGGTGGTGCAGACCTTCCCGCCGCGCAAGGCCGGGACGCTGCCGGTCTCCCCGGAGATCCTCGCCTACATCCGCGGCGGCCTGGCCGGCGTCACCACCGAGGGCGGCGGCACGGCGACCGGCGTCTTCGCGGACTGGCCGAGCACCATCGTCCCGATCGCCGCCAAGACGGGCACCGCCGAGGTCGAGGGCAAGGGCGACACATCCTGGTTCGCCTCCTTCGCCCCGGCGAACGACCCACGCTTCGCCGTCGTGGTGACGATCCCGGATTCCGGCACCGGCGCCGAGTACGCCGCCCCGGTCGCCAAACGGATCTACCAGGCCATCTACGGCGTCGGGCAGGCGGCGGCGATGCCGGGCGGCCAGCCCCCGGGCGCCCTGCCGAAGATCAACCGGGACGGGACGATCGCGGCGACGTCCGCCGCGGCGGCGTTCCCGTCGATCATCCCGTCCCCGGCGGGATCCGTGCCGGCGTCGCAGGCGGCGTCGCAGGCGGCGCCGCCGGTCGGGACCGTCGTGGCGCAGCCGGTGTCGGCGCCGGGACGGGGGCCGGTCGCCGGAGCGCCGGTCGGTGGTCCGCTTGCGGTGCTGCCCGCGCTGTCGACGGCCGTCGACGCCGCCCGCACCGGCCCCGCAGTGGCGACCGGTGGGACCGGCCCGGCCGGCTGGCACCGGCCGGCCGGGATCGCGGGGCCGCCCGCCGCCGTCGGCGTCCTGTCGTCGGCGCCGAGCCGGGCCCCGCCCGCGGGCACCCCGCGCCCGTGACCCGCCCCGCCGGACCACCCGGTGTCGGCGTGGTCCCGGGCGCGCACGGACGGCCGGGCCGATGTTCAGGAGCACGACGTCCCCGGTCCGGTGATGTCCGGCCGGCCCCGTGCCGGCCGGGCGATGAAGGCGACGTGTGGGAGGAGGCGTGGTGAACCAGGAGGCGNGACCGACCGCGCTGCGTTCGTCCCCGGTACCCGTCCGAGGGCGGATCGGGCAGCTGCGGGACCGCGCCTCCGGGCGCCACTCGCCGCTGCGGCGGCTCGACTGGACGTTGCAGCTCTGCGTCATCGGCCTGTCCGTCGTGGGCGCGTTGCTGGTGTGGTCGGCGACCCGCCAGCGCCTCGGCGAGGCCGGCGCTGATCCGCAGACGTTCCTCAAGCGCCATCTGCTGAACCTCGCCATCGGGCTGGTGCTCGGTGCCATCGCGACCGTCGTCGACTACCGGGTGCTGCGCGCGTACGCGCCGTTCGTCTACCTCGGCTCGCTCGTCGGGCTCGTGGCGGTGCTGCTGTTCGGATCGACGATCAATGGCGCGCACTCGTGGATCGTGCTGCCGGCCGGCTTCCAGCTGCAGCCGTCGGAGTTCGCCAAGGTGGCGCTGGTCGTCGGCGCGGCGATGNTCCTGGGGGAGCAGCACGAGGACCGCCAGACCGGGATCCGGCGCAGCGCCCCCGGCCACGGCGACGTCCTGCTCGTGCTCGGACTGACCGTGGTCCCGATTGCGCTGATCATGCTTCAGNCGGACTTCGGCACGGTCATGGTGCTGGTCTTCACCACCCTCGGCATGCTGGCGGTCAGCGGGGCGCCGCGGCGGTGGGTGCTGGGGCTGATCCTCTGCGGGGTGCTGTTCGGCAGCGCGATCCTGCAGTTCCATCTGCTCCAGCCGTACCAGGAGGCCCGGCTCACCTCGTTCGTCTCCGAGAACAAGGCCTCCTCCGGCACCGGCTACAACGTCGCCCAGGCCATGATCGCGATTGCCAACGGCGGCGTGACCGGCCGCGGCCTGCTGCACGGCCAGCAGACCCAGGGGCAGTTCGTCCCCGAGCAGCAGACCGACTTCGTGTTCAGTGTGGCCGGCGAGGAGCTGGGCTATCTCGGCGCGGGCGGGATCATCGTGCTGCTCGGCGTGGTGCTGTGGCGGGCGCTGTCGATCGGTTTCGCCTCCCAGGACTCCTTCGGCGCGCTGATCGCGACCGGCGTGGTCTGTTGGTTCACCTTCCAGTCGTTCGTCAACGTCGGCATGTGCCTGGGGATCATGCCGGTCACCGGCTTGCCGCTGCCGTTTCTGTCCTACGGCGGCTCGTCGATGTTCGCCAACATGATCGCCGTCGGACTGCTTCAGAACGTCCGCCTACGCTCGCGCTCCGACCCCTACGCCCTGTAGCCGCCGCCCGGCCTCCCCTGCTTGTCCAGAGGGATGAATCGGGCGCGGAAGCCTCNGGACAAGCAGGGAGCCTCACCTGGAGGGACGGGTCGGGCGGGCGGTGGGCGTGGATGGTCGGGAGTGTCCCGAGGTTCGGCTGATCGCTCGGACGCCTGGTGGGGTGCGCCCGTGCCGTAGGCTCGCCTGCATGTCCGGACAGTCGCTGTTCGCTCGCCTGGAGCCGCTGCTCCCGCGGGTGCGAAGGCCCGTGCAATACGTCGGTGGCGAGGGGAACTCCATCGTCAAACCCTGGGACGCCGCCGCGGTGCGCTGGGCCCTGATGTATCCGGACGCCTACGAGGTCGGCCTGCCCAACCAGGGGCTGNAGATCCTCTACGAGATCCTCAACGAGCAGCCGGACGTGCTCGCCGAGCGGACCTACTCGGTGTGGCCCGACCTGGAGGCGCTGCTGCGCGAGCACGGCCTGCCGCAGTTCACCGTGGACGGCCACCGGCCGGTCGGCGACTTCGACGTGCTCGGCGTCAGCTTCTCCACCGAGCTCGGCTACACCAACATGCTCACCGCGCTCGACCTCGCCGGGATCCCGCTGTACGCCGAGCGCCGTGGCGAGTCCGACCCGCTGGTCGTCGCCGGCGGGCACGCCGCGTTCAACCCCGAGCCCATCGCCGGGTTCGTCGACGCCGTGGTGCTCGGCGACGGCGAGCAGGCCGTGCTCGGCATCACCGACGTGATCCGCGCCTGGAAGGCGGCCGGCGCCCCCGGCGGGCGCACCGAGCTGCTCGCCCGGCTCGCCCGGCGGCGGCTGGTCTACGTGCCGGCGTTCTATGACGTCGCCTACCGGCCCGACGGCCGCATCCAGGCGGTCACCGCCAACCGCGACGACATCCCGGCCCGGCCGACCAAGCACACACTGTCTGACCTCGACTCCTGGCCGTACCCGAAGGCGCCGCTGGTCCCGCTCGCCGAGACGGTGCACGAGCGGATGAGCGTGGAGATCTTCCGCGGTTGCACCAGGGGCTGCCGGTTCTGCCAGGCCGGGATGATCACCAGGCCGGTGCGGGAACGGAACATCGAGACCATCGGCGCCATGGTCGAGGCGGGGCTGCGGGCCACCGGCTTCAACGAGGTCGGCCTGTTGTCGCTGTCCAGCGCCGACCACACCGAGATCGGGGAGATCGCGACCGGCCTCGCCGACCGCTACGACGGCGGCAACGTCTCGCTGAGCCTGCCCTCGACCCGGGTCGACGCCTTCAACGTGACGCTCGCCAACGAGTTCTCCCGCAACGGCCGGCGCAGCGGGCTGACGTTCGCCCCGGAGGGCGGTTCCGAGCGGCTGCGCAAGGTCATCAACAAGATGGTCAGCGCCGAGGACCTGGTGCGCACCGTCAGCACGGCCTACGCCCACGGCTGGCGCCAGGTGAAGCTCTACTTCATGTGCGGCCTGCCGACCGAGACCGACCAGGACGTGCTGGAGATTGCCGATCTTGCCCGGGAGGTGATCCGGGCCGGTCGACGCGCCAGCGGCCACCGCGACATCCGCTGCACGGTCTCGATCGGCGGCTTCGTCCCGAAGCCGCACACCCCGTTCCAGTGGGTGGGTCAGGCGTCGCACGAGGTCACCGACGCGCGCTTGAAGCTGCTGCGGGACACCGTGCGGGCCGACAAGGAGATCGCCCGCGCCGTCGGGTTCCGCTACCACGACGGCCGTCCCGGCATCATCGAGGGCCTGCTGGCCCGCGGCGACCGTCGGGTCGGNGCGGTGATCGAGCGGGTCTGGCGCGAGGGCGGTCGCTTCGACGGCTGGAACGAGCACTTCTCGTTCGAACGCTGGGAGTCGGCGTGCGCCGCCGAGCTCGAACCGCTCGGGGTCTCCCTCGACTGGTTCACGACCCGCGAGCGCGACGAGCGCGAGGTGCTGGCGTGGGACCACCTCGACGCGGGCCTCGACCGGGACTGGCTGTGGGCCGACTGGCAGGAGGCGCTGCGCGAGACCGAGCTCGACGACTGCCGGTGGACCCCCTGCTACGACTGCGGCGTCTGCCCCACGATGGGGACGGACACCCAGATCGGCCCGACCGGCCGGTCGTTGCTGCCGGTGGTGGGCGTGTCGGCGGGTTCGCCGGTGGTCGCCTCCCGGGTCGAGGTCGCCGAGGTCGTCGAGTCGGCCGACTCGGCCGAGTCGGCCGGGGCCGGCAGCGGTGCCGGCGACGGGCCGGCCGGCGACGTCCGGCTCGACCCCGCTGCGGTGGGTAGTGGCACGCCGGCCTGAGGGGCCGCCGCCCCCGCCGGTGGTCCAGCGGGTTCGCCTGCGCTTTGCGAAGCGAGGCAGGCTGCGATTCCTGTCACATCGGGATGTGGCCCGTACCTTCGAGCGGGGGCTGCGCCGGGCGGCGGTGCCGATGGCGTATTCGGCGGGTTTCAGCCCGCATCCCCGGATCTCCTGGGTGGGTGCCGCGCCCACCGGCGCCGCGAGCGAGGCCGAGTACGTCGAGCTGGCGCTGGCCGTGACGGTGGAGCCGGCGCTGCTGCGGGCCGCCCTGGACGCGGCGCTGCCGCCCGGACTGGACGTGGTGGGCGCCGTGGCGGCCGAGGGCGCCGGACTCGCCGAGCGGATCGACGCCTCCCGGTGGGTGGTGCGGCTGCCGGGGGTCGCGGAGCCCGAGCTGCGCGGCGCGGTGGCCGAGTTGCTGCGCCGTGATGTCGTCGAGGTCGAGCGCGCGACCAAGGACGGCCGGCGCCGATTCGATGTGCGTGCGGCCATGGTCTTGGCCGTTTGTCGTGCAGAGAACGACACGTGTGCGATACTGGAGATGGTCGTGCGGCACACGACGCCCGCTGTGCGACNAGACGACGTGNTGACCGCCCTTGGCGTGGTAGCCGGTCTGCGCCCGTCGGTGCCGCCCGAGCCAACCCGGCTGGAGCAGGGCCGACTGCGCGAGGATAGGACGCTGGCGGACCCGCTGGCGCCGGACCGCAACGACGCTGGCCGGCTGGCAGGTCGGTCATCAGCGTGATGCAGGGCGTCGCAGGCTTTCCCGGTGGCACCCTAGCCGGACCGAGACATTGGCTTCTGCGCGGCCGCGACTGCACGAGGCAGCGCGCCCGGGAGCCCGAGAGGCTTCTTAACCCGTGCCCGACGATGATCTGACCACTCAGACCGAATCCGAATCCACTCGCCCAGCGCCGCGTCGGCGCAGGGCCGCAGGGCGGGCCGCCGGTCCGCCCCCCGAGCACCCGGACGGGTCCGCTCCCGACGGCGCCGTGGCAATCGCCGCCCCGAGCGTGACCAGCGACGCGGCCGGCTCCCCGGCCCCCGCGGCCGGTTCCGGCGACGACGCCGTACCGCCCGGCGAGCCGGCGTCCGCCGACGCAGCGCCCGCCCGCCGGCGAACGAGGACCAGCTCCACGACGCGCACCCGCTCGACCCGGGCGAAGGCGGCCGACACGAGCGTTGCGGCCACCTCCGACCCGACCGAGGCGCAGGTGGCTGCCACGGCCGAGCCGGCCGTCTCCGGGGCCGTCCCGCCCGACGACCCGGCCACGTCGTCTGGCGTCACGTCGCCGGCCGTCACGCTGCCGGCCGTCACCGCCTCGTCCGAGACCGCCACGCCCGCCGGTGGCAGCGCCGCTGCCGGTGACGTCACCGGCGAGGGTGCCGAGCCGGCCGCGCCGGCCCGTCGTACCCGGGCGACCCGCAGCCGCCGCGCCGTCCGTGACGTCGCCGCGGCGGAGATCCCGACCCCGGAGATCCCGACCCCGGCCGAACCCGTGGCCGAAGCCGACGCGACAGCTCTGCCTGTCGCCGGAGCGCCGTCCAGGGAGACCGCGGCCACGCCGCCTGTCGAGGACACGCCGAAGCCCAAGCGGACCCGTGCCCGGCGGGCCACGTCCGGCCCGGTGACGGCACCTGCCGTACCCCCCGCAGCCGAGGCCACCGCCGCTGCGACGGAACCCGCCGCCCCTGGCGCTGCCACGGAATCCGCGGCGGCCGAGGCCCCTGCCTCCGAGCCGTCGGCTGCCGAACCGGCGCCGGTGGCCGCCACCGAGCCCACCGAGGCCGGAAGCGGGGAGCCCACCAGGACTCGAGCCACCCGTACCCGGACCACCAGGCGTCGCGCGACGGCCGCGAAGGGCGCCCCCGAGGCCGCATCCGGTTCCGCGCCGGCGGCGGAGGCGCCGGTCGCCGGATCTTCGGCTGCCGACGTTCCCCCCGGCCCGGTCCCGACGAGCGAGGTTTCGGCCGAGGAGAACCCCACGGTCGCCGTCGCCGAGCCGTCCGCGGTCGCTGGATCGTCGGCCGTCGCCGAGCCACCCGCAGTCGAGTCGCCCGCCGTCCAGCCGTCCGCCGTCCAGCCGTCCGTCGTCGACGCCGTCCAGCCGCTCGGGGTCTTCGAGGCCCCGGCCACGGGCACGCCGTTCGGTTCGGCTCCCGTGTCCACACCCGCCACAGGTTCTGCACCCGCCGAGGGACAGGCACCCGCCGAGGGACAGGCACCGGCCGAGGACGAGCCGGCGCAGCCCGAACCGGCCGCCGCCGAATCGGCGCCGGCCGGCACCCGCACCCGGACGAGGACCCGGCGGGTCACCGCCCCGACCTGGGCCGGCATCGGCGACGAGCCGCCCGCCGAGCCCGTCTCTCGCCCGGCGGCCCGCCGTCCGGTGGCGATGGTGACCTTCCAGGCGCCGGAGCCGGCGGCCGCCGAGGCGCCGCGCTGGCGGCGTGCCGACGCCGTCGGTGCGGACGAGGCGGGACCCGCCGTCGAGCCGGCGCCGACCGCCGCCGCCGAGCGGCCCGTCGAGGCGGAGCCTGCCGACGATGACATCGACATCGACACCGTCGTCGAGGAACTCGCCGCCGTCGACGAGGACGGCGAGTTCGACGAGGATGACCAGGCCGGCGGGTCGGGTTCCACCCGCCGCCGGCGGCGTGGCCGGCGGGGTCGTGGCCGGGCCCGCGGCGACGAGGACGGCACCGAGACCGACGTCGAGGACGGCGCCGGCGAGACCGACGAGGCCCCGCACGCCGCGGCGGCCGCGGACGCCGCCGATCGTCCCGGGCGGGGCGGCGAGCTGGAGCCCGCCGCCGCGGACGGCGGCGAGGCGGCGGAGCGCGCCGAGGACGGCGACGACGACGACGAGGACGATCGCGCGGGCGGTTCCCGCCGGCGTCGGCGGCGGCGTCGGCGTGCCGGCGGCGACGAGCCGGCGGTGGTCGACGACCCGCCGAACACGGTCGTGCACGTTCGGGAGGTCCGCCGGGACGAGGACCTGGTCCGCGGCCTGAGCGGCTCGACCCGGCTGGAGGCCAAGCGCCAGCGGCGCCGTGAGGGCCGCGACAGCGGCCGGCGCCGCCCGCCGATCGTCACCGAGGCCGAGTTCCTCGCCCGCCGCGAGGCGGTCGAGCGTCGCATGATCGTGCGCCACGCCGGCGACCGCACCCAGATCGCCGTCCTCGAGGACAGCGTGCTGGTCGAACACTTCGTCACCCGGGCGAGCTCGGCGTCGTACGCGGGCAACGTCTACCTCGGCCGGGTGCAGAACGTGCTGGCCAGCATGGAGGCGGCGTTCGTCGACATCGGCAAGGGCCGCAACGCCGTCCTGTACGCCGGCGAGGTCAACTACGACGCCTCCGGGCTCGACGGCCGTCCCCNCAAGATCGAGCAGGTGCTCAAGTCGGGGCAGTCGGTCCTGGTCCAGGTCTCCAAGGACCCGATCGGCCACAAGGGCGCCCGGCTCACCAGCCAGATCAGCCTGCCGGGGCGCTACCTCGTGTACGTCCCGGACGGGCAGAACGCCGGCATCAGCCGCAAGCTGCCCGACACCGAGCGGGCGCGGCTCAAGAGCATCCTCAAGAAGATCACACCCGAGGACGGCGGCGTCATCGTGCGTACCGCCGCCGAGGGTGCCAGCGAGGCCGAGCTCGAGCGTGACATCGAACGGCTTGCCGCGCAGTGGGAGGACATCCAGCNCCGCGCCAAGAAGGCATCCGCGCCGTCGCTGCTCTACGGCGAGCCGGACCTCGTCGTGCGCGTGATCCGCGACATCTTCAACGAGGACTTCACCGAGTTGGTCGTCCAGGGCTCCGGCGAGGCCGCGACGATCGAGGAGTACATCGACGCCGTCGCCCCCGACCTGCGCCCGCGCATCCGCCGCTACACCGGGTCCGGGGACGTCTTCGTCGACTACCGGGTGGACGAGCAGCTCGCCAAGGCGCTGGACCGCAAGGTCTGGCTGCCGTCGGGCGGATCGCTGGTCATCGACCGCACCGAGGCGATGACGGTCATCGACGTCAACACCGGCAAGTTCACCGGCAAGGGCGGCAACCTCGAGGAGACCGTCACCAAGAACAACCTGGAGGCCGCGGAGGAGATCGTCCGCCAGCTCCGGCTGCGGGACATCGGCGGGATCATCGTCATCGACTTCATCGACATGGTCCTGGAGAGCAACCGGGAGCTGGTCCTGCGCCGGCTCACCGAGTGCCTCGGGCGCGACCGCACGCGCCACCAGGTCGCGGAGGTGACGAGCCTCGGGCTGGTCCAGATGACCCGCAAGCGGGTGGGCCAGGGCCTGCTGGAGGCATACAGCGAGCCGTGCGTGCACTGCAACGGCCGCGGCGTGCTCATCCACCTCAACGGCGGCGGGCACGCCCACCAGCCGGCCGCCTCCGCCGCCTCCGCCGGCTCCGGCGCGGGCCAGTCCGAACCGGCCGCGGTCGGATCCGGGTCCGGCGGGTCGGGCCGGCGCTCGCGCGGCGCCGCCACCCGTGCCGCCGGGGGCCCCGCGCTCGTCGCGGCCGCCTCGGTCGGTGCTGCCGTCGGGGCCGCCGAGGTGGCAGACGGCGTCGTGTCGGCGGCGGACCTCGGCCAGCCGGCCGCGGCGGGCGACGACGACGCCGGCGTGGTGGCCGGCGCTGCCGGGGGTGCCCCCGACTCGCCGTCGGCGCCCACCGGCGCGGTGGCGGACGCCAGCGCTGTCGGACCGATCGTGACGGCGAACGGCAACGGCCACGTTCCCGCGGGAGCGGTGACGGTGGCCGCCCCGGCGGCCCCCCTCGCACAGAGCGGTGGTGGGGCCGCGACACCGCCTGTGTACGCGAATACCGACGACCCCGACAGCCTCGCCACCGCCGACAGCGGTGGGGCCGCCGGCAAGCCCGTCCGGAGCCGGCGGCGCCGGGCGTCCCGTCCGGTGTCGAAGCCAGCCGAGTCGCTGGAGTCCGTGCCGCCCTCGGCGGAGTCCACCGGCGCCTGACCGGCCGCGGCAGGCACTGCGCGTGCCCGCCGCGCCGAGCGGCGCGGGCACGCGAGCCCAGGTAGGTCGCCCCGTCCCGTCCGGATTCCTTCGGACGGGACGGGGGGGGGGCGGCCGACCGGGAGGCGCGGTCGGGCTGAGGCGGCCTCAGGCGGCGGTCGGACCGGCCGGAGTCTGCGACGTGGCCGGGCCGGAGCGGACGAACCCGCGGCCCGGGTTCTCGCGCATCAGCAGGTCCAGGGTGGCCCGGGAGCGCGACAGCGCGACCTCGACGGCCTGGTGGGCCCGCCCCGCGTCGCCCATCTGCAACGCGTATGACGCGATCGTCAGCGACTGGACGAGATCGTCCTGATCGGCGAGGTCCGGGCTCATCCGCTGACGCGGCGAACCGTCCTGCCCCGCATCCCCGCTCACCGGCTGCGTCGCGGGCACCCCCCAGGCGGCCGGATCCCGACGCCGCAGGGCGATCCATCCCGCCGCCATCGCGGTCCCCACGAGCCAGCAGGCGCCCGCCCACGGCGGCACACCGGCGAAGGCCGTCAGGGCCAGGCCGACCACGACCAGGGCTGCCAGCGCGCCGGTCGCGGCCGGCACCGTACCGGGAACCGAGCCGTGGCGGCGGGCCGCCTCGGCCGCTGGGCGGCATNCCACGACGAGCGCCATGGCGGTCCCGGCGCCCGCGGTCCAGACGAGCAGTTGCCAGACCATCCCCATCACCCCCGACGCGACGTTGCTTCCCACGATGCTGTCTGCGGCGTCGAAGCCTCACGATCCATCGTGGAACTGCGCCATGTGGACGTTCCATGCTTCTCCTTCCCCGGCCGGCTCCACCATGGCCCGTCCGGGTCATCCGGAGATATGGCCCGCATGCGGGGGGACAGCGGGACGCGACCGGGGGTGACCGGTCCGCCTGCGGTTCGGCGGGTCCCGGCCGGCTGGCGCCCGCCTCGGCGTCTGGCGCACGCCTCGGCGTCTGTCGTCGCCCCGGGCGGCCGTCGGCGGGGACCACCGGCGCGGCTCCCGATCGTCACCCCCGCGGCGATGACCTGTAAGGTGGAGTCCGCGCGTTCATCCGGACTGGGCCCGGCCCACCGGAGGAGCCGCTCGACGGCTGCTGTGCGGCCGGCGGCGGCGGGGGGCGCACCCAAAGCTCCGCGGGGAACGTGGTTCCGTGCGGTCACAGCGGTTCAACAACAGCAGGGAGATCTGGTGTACGCGGTCGTTGCCAGCGGCGGCAAGCAGCACAGGGTCGCCGTCGGCGATGTCGTCGACGTCGAACTCCTTTCCGGGAAGCCGGGCGCGGCCGTGAACCTTCCGGCGCTCCTGCTCGTCGACGGCGACTCGGTCACCCACGAAGCCGGCGCGCTTGCGTCCGTCGAGGTGACCGCCGAGGTGGTCGGCGTCGTCAAGGGTCCGAAGATCCGGATCCACAAGTTCAAGAACAAGACCGGCTACCACAAGCGTCAGGGCCACCGCCAGAAGCTGACGCGTCTCAAGGTGACCNGCATCGAGACCGGGAAGGCCTGAGCGAGATGGCGCATAAGAAGGGCGCGAGCTCCTCGCGCAACGGTCGGGACTCCAACGCCCAGCGGCTGGGCGTGAAGCGTTTCGGTGGGCAGTTCGTCAAGGCCGGCGAGATCATCGTCCGCCAGCGCGGCACCCACTTCCACCCCGGTGAGCTGGTCGGCCGAGGCAAGGACGACACGCTGTTCGCACTGTCGGCCGGGCACGTGCAGTTCGGCCACCGGCGCGGCCGCCGCGTCGTGAACGTGGTCGAGCAGGTGGCGGCGCCCGCCGCCTGACTTGCCCGGGCGGTGATGCCGGCCGGCGGAGCCAGACCTGGCTCCNCCACCACAGCGCCGCCCCGACGCCACGCACACAGCCGCGCGCATCATCCCGCCTGGGTTTGGTGCGCGCGGTTTTGGCATGTACGTACGCACGACGGGGATGAGGCGGGCCGCCGGCTGACGGCGGCACGCGGACCGTACGAGACGGACCAGGGAAGAGGGGGCAGCGATGCCGACCTTCGTCGACCGGGTGGTGTTGCACGCGGCGGCCGGCGACGGCGGCCACGGCTGTGCCTCCATCCACCGGGAGAAGTTCAAGCCGCTGGGCGGTCCGGACGGCGGTGACGGCGGCCGCGGCGGCGACGTGCGCCTCGTCGTGGACCCGAGCGTCACCACGCTGCTCGACTTCCACTTCCATCCGCACCAGCGGGCCTCGCGCGGCCGGCCCGGGCAGGGCTCGAACCGCAGCGGCGCGGACGGGGAGGACCTCATCCTCCCCGTGCCCGACGGCACGGTCGTCCTCACCGGCGACGGCGAGCAGCTCATCGACCTGGTCGGGGCGGGCAGCGCGTTCGTCCTCGCCCGAGGCGGTCGCGGTGGTCGGGGGAACGCGGCGCTGGCCTCCGCCCGGCGCAAGGCCCCCGGATTCGCCGAGCTCGGCGAGCCCGGCGAGTTGCTCGACGCCGTCCTGGAGCTCAAGACGGTGGCCGACGTCGCGCTCGTCGGCTTCCCCAGCGCGGGGAAGTCGTCCCTGGTGTCGGTGCTGAGCGCCGCCAAGCCCAAGATCGCCGACTACCCCTTCACCACCCTCGTGCCCAACCTCGGAGTGGCCCGGGCGGGGGATCATCCGCCGTACACGGTGGCGGACGTCCCGGGTCTCATTCCCGGCGCGAGCGAGGGGCGTGGCCTGGGCCTGGAGTTCCTCCGGCACATCGAGCGCTGCTCGCTGATCGTGCACGTGCTGGACTGCGCGACCCTCGAACCGGGACGCGACCCGCTGACCGATCTCGACGTCATCGAGGCCGAGCTCGCGGCGTACTCCGCCGATCTGTCCGACCGTCCCCGGCTCGTCGTCCTCAACAAGATCGACGTGCCCGACGCCGCCGACCTCGCCGACCTGGTCACCGCCGATCTGCGAGCCCGTGGGCTCGACGTGTTCGCGGTGAGCAGCGCCACCCGGCGGGGGGTGCACGCGCTGTCGCTGGCGTTGGCGGAGCGGGTCGCGGCGCTGCGGGCGGCGGCGCCGAGCCGCGCGGCGACCCGCGTCGTCCTGCGCCCGCGGGCGGTGAACGAACCCGACTTCACCGTGACGTCGCACGGCGATGGTTTCCTCATCTCCGGGGCGAAGCCGCAGCGGTGGGTGCGCCAGACCGACTTCACCAACGACGAGGCCATCGGCTTCCTCGCCGACCGGCTCGCCCGGCTCGGGGTGGAGAAGGAGCTCGCCCGCCTCGGCGCGACCGCGGGCGTCGAGGTCACGATCGGCGACGTCACCTTCGAGTGGGAGCCGACCCTCAGCGGCGGCGGGCTGGGCGGCGCTGGGCTGGCCGGCGATGGCACCGCCGTGGATCTTCTCGGCGCCGACGAGCCGGGAGCGGGTGCCCAGGCCGCCGCGGCGGGGGAGCGGAGCCCGGGCGTCCCGACGGCCGCGCCGCCGCGTCCCGCGGGTCGCGCGGTGGCCGCGACGGCCTCCCTGGGGCCCCGGGGCAGCGACGACCGGCTCAGCGGCTCGGTCCGGCTCACCCGGGCCGAGCGGATGGCCCGGGCGCGGCGCGCCCGCCTGTCCGACGCCGACGCCGACGCCGACATCGACGCCTCGGGCGCCGACGCCCGGACGGGCGGCGCCGTCGACGCGGACGCGTAGGCGTCGGCATGCGGGCGTTCGTGGCCGACGCGCAACGGGTCGTCGTCAAGGTCGGGTCGTCGTCGCTGACGACGGCGGCGGGCGGACTCGACGTCGCCCGCCTGGAGGGGCTCGTGTCCGCGCTGCTGCCCCGGGCGGGGCAGCTCGTGCTCGTCTCCTCCGGGGCGATCGCCGCCGGTCTCGCCCCGCTGGGGTTGGCCCGCCGGCCGCGTGACCTCGCCACCCAGCAGGCCGCGGCCAGCGTGGGGCAGAGCTCCCTGGTCCACAGCTACGCCGCGGCCTTCGGCCGGGCGGGCTTCCGCGTCGGCCAGGTGCTGCTGACCGCCACCGACGTCATCCGCCGCACCCACTACCGCAACGCGCGGACCGCGCTCGACCGGCTCCTCGAGCTCGGCGTCGTGCCGATCGTCAACGAGAACGACGCGGTGGCAACCCAGGAGATCCGCTTCGGCGACAACGACCGCCTCGCCGCGATCGTCGCCCACCTGGTGTCCGCCGACCTGCTGGTGCTGCTGTCGGACGTGGACGGCCTCTACGACGCCAACCCCCGCCACGGGCCGGCGAACCTGCTGCGCGAGGTCCGCTCGGATGCGGATCTCGCCGGGCTCACCGCCCGCGGGACGGGTACCGCCGGCGTCGGCGTCGGCGGCATGGCCACCAAGATCGAGGCTGCCCGGATGGCCGCGTCCGGCGGCGTCACCGCAATCATCACCTCGGCGGCGAACGCCGCGCCGGTGCTGCGCGGCGAGGAGGTCGGGACGGTGTTCCACCCCACCGGCCCGCGCCGGGCCTCCCGGCTGCTGTGGCTGGCGCACGCCACCGCGCCGGAGGGGCTGCTGCGCCTGGACGACGGAGCCGTCGCGGCCGTCGTGCGGCGGCGGGCGTCGTTGCTGCCGGCCGGGGTCACCGGCATCGAGGGCGACTTCTCCGCGGGCGACCCCGTCGATCTCGTCGATCCGGGCGGTCGCCCGGTGGCCAGGGGGCTGGTGGCGTTCGACGCGGCGGAGCTGCCGGCGATGCTGGGGCGGTCCACCGCCGAGCTCGCCGCCGAACTGGGCCCCTCCTACGAACGGGAGATCGTGCACCGGGACGACCTCGTCCTGCTGCTGCCGACCCGCTGATCTTCCTCGCCGCCCCTTCGTACCCGCCGTCCCTACCGCCCCCTCGTTCCCTCGCCGCCGTGGCGAGCCCCTGCGGTGCGTTCTGGACGGTGTCGGCCCGCGGACCGCGCAGAACGCACCGCGGTCCGCGCGGTCGCGCCGTCGGGCCGTCGGGGCGGGGGGCGGGGGNTTCGGGTCAGGGGGTGGTCTCGACCCGGCTGCCGTTCGTGCCCTTGACGACCTGGATCTGGTTCGGGATGCGCTGGCGCAGGTCGGCGACGTGGCTGACGACCCCGACGAGCCGGCCGCCGGAGCGCAGCTCGTCGAGCACGCCCATCACCTCGTCCAGGCTGTCGGGATCCAGCGTCCCGAAGCCCTCGTCGATGAACAGCGCGTCCATCCGCCGCCCGCCGGCCTCGGCGGTCACGACGTCGGCGAGGCCGAGGGCCAGCGACAGNGCGGCCTGGAAGGTCTCGCCGCCGGACAGCGTCCTGGTGTTGCGCCGCCGGCCCGTCCACGCGTCCTCGACGAGCAGACCCAGCCCCGCCCGTCGACGCCGGTCGCGTCGCTCCTCGGTGTCGTGGACGAGGGTGAAGCGCCCGCCGCTCATCGCGGCGAACCGCCGGCTGGCCGCGGCCGCCACCTCCTCCAGCCGGGCCGCGAGCACGAAGCTCGACAGCGGCATTCCCTCGGTGTTGCCGCCGCGGCCCGCGGCGAGCTCGGCGAGCTGATGCAGCTCGTCGGCCTCGGCGCGCAGGGGACCCAGCGCGGTGAGATCCGCGGTGAAGGTGGTGTGGAGGGCGGCGAGCTCGGCGNCCCGCCCGCTCGCCCGCGCGAGCGTCGCGACGGCGGACTCGTGTGCCTGGCGAGCCTCCTCGGCGGCCGCGGCGTGCTCGGCGAGGGGCACCGTGATGTCGGGGTCGACGGCGAGATCGTCACCGGCCAGCGCCGCGGCGACCGCGGCGGTCTCCTCCCGGTACTCCAGGACCTCCTGCTCGGCGGTGCGTCTCCAGGGCTCGTCGCGGACGGCGGCGGCGGCGTCGTCCAGGTCGACGAAGCCGGCCTGGCGCACGAGGTCGAGCGCGGTGAGGCCAGCCCGGACGTGCTCCGCGCGGGCCCGTTCGGCCGCCAGCTCCGCCTCGTGCGTGGCCTCCTGGTCGGCGGCGAGCGTCGTCACCGCGTTCAGCCGGGCCGCCAGGGCCTCGGCGTCGCGCAGGTCGGCGGGAACCGCGGTAAGCCTCGTCGCGGCCAGCCGGCGCATCTGCGCGGCGCGCAACCGGGCCGCCTGCTCGCTGGACCGAGCGGCCGCCAGGCGGGCGGCGGCGTCCTTCTCCTCCTCGTACACGGCGAGCGTCGCGGCCTCGGCGGGGGTCAGATCCGCGGTGGCCCGGGTGCGGGCCGCCACCAGGTCGTCCACTCGGGCGGCGAGCTCGGCGAGCCGGTGTGCGGACGCGGGCGCCCGGTCGTCGAGCAGTTCCACGACCTGGAAGCGCCGGACCTGTGACAGCGGGTCGGGCGGTTCGTCCGCGCCTGCGCCGGGCGGGACCGGCGGGACCGGCGGGACCGGCGGGACTGGCGGGACTGGCGGTTCCACGGAGTCGGACGGCTCGCGGGCCAGCTCGGCATGCAGCGTGCGGATCTGCGTCTCCCACCGGTCGGCGGCGCGCAGCGCGGCCGCCGCGTCGGCGCCGAGGCGGTCCGCCGCCTGCTCGGCGGCGGTCTCCTCGTCCTTGCTCACATGATCGGCACGGACCTCCGCCGGATCGGGGTGTTCGCACGCGCCGCAGACCGGACAGGGCGTGTCGTCGACGAGCGCGGCGGCGAGTTCCGCGGTGATTGCGTCGAAGCGCTGCCGACGCACGTCCCCGGCGTGCGCCCGGGCTGCGGCGGCGCGGTCGCGGGCGGCGTCGGCGTCGGCACGGGCGCGGTGCTGCTCGGCGACCGCGTCGGCCAGTTCGCGGGTCCACCGGGCCCGTTCGGTCAGGGCCGGCAGCGCGGCGCCGGCGCGGCGTGCCGTGGCCACCCGGGACTCGGCCGCCGCCCGGACCGCCGGCAGCTGCGCGTCGATCCGGCCGGTGAGCGCCTCGGCGTCGCGCCGATGCTCCTCGGCCTCGCGCTCGGCCTCCCTCGCGGCCGCGTCGTCGTCCTCGGCCTCCGCCAGGGTCCGCGTCAGACCTTCCAGCCGGCCGACCTCGACGTGGGCGAGCCGAATGAGGCCGGCGAGCTCCTCGACGCCTTCGGGCTCCCTCGGATCGTCGCGCTGATGGGCGGGGAGCGTGCCGGCGGGCAGCGTGCCGGCAGCGAGGGTGCCGGCAGCGAGGGTGCCGGCGGGGAGCAGGCCCGGGGGGTGCTCGGCCAGGCGCTGCCGGGCGGCGTCGGCGGCCGCCCGGGTCTGCTGGGCGGTTGCGGTGCGCCGGCGCAGCTCGGTCAGCGCGGGGGAGACGACCGCGGCCCGCCGAGCCGCGTCGGCGTCGTCGGCGAGCCGATCGACGGCGACCCGGCGGTCGTCCAGCTCGTCGCGGCGCGCCGTGAGCGCCCGGCGCCGGTCGATGCGGCGGACGAGATCGCGGGCGTCGGCGAGCGCGGCGTCGGCGGCGGCGCGGGCCTGGCCGGCCGTCCGGTGCGCGGCCTCGGCCGCGGCAGCCGACGCGTCTGCCTGGCGGGCCAGCTCGGTGGCCCAGCCGGGGTCGTGCGTCGGGTCGGTGGGCTCGGCCACCCCGGCGACCTGGGCGATTCGCGCGGCCACCCGACCGAGCTCGGCCGTGGCGACCGCCAGCCCGTCGCGGCCGGTCTTGGCCCGGTCGCGCAGCCACTGCTCGGTGAACTCGAAGNGGCCGACGCCGAACAGGGTCTTGAGCAGCTTCTCCCGGTCGTCGTGCCCGGCCTGGAGGAAGTCGGCGAATCGTCCCTGCGGCAGCATGATGACCTGGAAGAACTGGTCGTGGGTCATCCCCAGCAGCAGGCCGATCTCGTGGCCGACGTCCTGGGGGCGGGTGGCGAGGGTGTCCCAGCCGTCGGCGGTGTGCCGGTCCAGCCGGGCGGTGGGATGGGTCCGGGTGGTGCCGCCGCCGCGCCTGGGCCGGTCCCAGGCCGGGCTGCGGGTGATGCGGTAGCGCCCGGCCGAGACCGAGAACTCCAGGCTCACCTCCGGTCGGGCCGAGGCGTCGGCGTGATGGGACCGCAGGTCCGGGCCGCCGGCGATCTTTCCCCGCAGGCCGGGGACCTCGCCGAACAGCGCGAAGCCGATCGCGTCGAGCAGCGTCGTCTTGCCCCCGCCGGTCTCGCCGCACAGCAGCAGCAGGCCGCCGCCGCTCACCCGGTCGACATCGACGTCGACCTGCCCGGGGAAGGCCCCGAACGCCGCCAGGCGCAGCCGGTGGGGGCGCATCAGGCCGCCTCCTCGGCGATCCGGGCCGCGTCGAGGGCCTCGGCGAGCAGCGTCCGCTCCCGCGGCGACGGATCGCTGCGCACGTGCGCCACGAACGCCGTGGCGATCTCCAGGTCGCTCCGGCCGCGGGTCCGTTCGCCGAAGCTGCGCTCGTCGGCCGCGCCGGCCGGCGGTTCGTGGGCGAGGCGCAGCGCGTGGGGGAAGCGCCGTTGCAGCGTCGCCATCGCGTCACCCGGCCGCACCGGATCGGTCAGCACCGCCGCGACGAAGTCCCGTTCGTGGGCGGCGAAGGCCGCGGCGGTCAGCAGCTCGTGCAGGGTGCCGCGCAGCACCGCCATCCGCCGTTCGGTGGGCACCTCCACGTCGCGGACCGTCCGGATCCCGTCGCGGCCGATGTCCACCAGCAGGGAGGTCTTGCGGTCGGCGGCCTCCGAGAAGGAGAAGGCCAGCGGCGAGCCGCTGTAGCGCACGGCCGGGGTGATCGCCTGGGGGCGGTGCAGATGACCGAGCGCGGTGTACGTGATGCCGTCGAACAGGCTCGACGGCACATTGCCGACCCCGCCGACGGAGATGTCGCGTTCGCTGTCGCTGCCCGCGCCGCCGGTGACCCAGGCGTGCGCGAGCACGACGCTGCGGGCGCCCGGGTGGCCGGCGAGGTCCGCCCGCACGGCGCGCATCGCGCGGCGCATCGTCGCGGCCTGCGAGTACGCCGCCGCGCCGGCCGTGTCTGCGCCGGCCCTGTCTGCGCCGTACGGGTCCGTGTCCGGGTTCGCGTCGGTGGGCTTGCCGGCCTGCGGTGCCGGCAGCAGGGCGTTGGCGGTCGTCGGCTCCAGATAGGGGATCGCGTAGATCCGCACGGGGCCGTCGCCGTCCTCGACGACGACGGGGACGCCCACCGCGGCCGGGTCCGTCCTGAGCCGGATCCGCGGGTCGAGCAGGCCGGACTTGTCCCCCAGGCGGCGGGCGGCGTCGTGGTTGCCGCTGATGGCCACGACCCGGGTGCCCGCGTCGCGCAGCCGGGACAGCGCCTCGTCGAACAGTTCCAGCGCGCGCACCGGCGGGATGGCGCGGTCATGCACGTCGCCGCCGACGAGGACCACGTCGACGGACTCCGCCCGGACGACCTCGACGAGATGGTCGACGAACGCGGCCTGGGCCGGCAGCAGGTCGTGGCCGTGCAGGCCGCGGNCGAGATGCCAGTCGGAGGTGTGCAGGGCGAGCATGTGAGCACGGTAGGCAGGCGCCCGCGGCCGCTCGGCACGGGGGTCCGGCGTGGTCGTGGCACCGAGCCGGTGGGTAGCCAGAACNCCGAATCGTCACCCGCTCGGCGCGAGCGGCCGCGAGTGTCGCCCGGCGCCGGTAGCCTCGGGACAGTGGGTTGCGCCGCGGCGCCCGCACATACGGAGGATCCGGAAATGATCACCTCTGCGGAGGCTGTCCGAGACGTGGCAGTGCGCGCGAAGGCGGCGGCGGCCCTGCTGGCCCCGGTCAGCCGCGGCGAGAAGGACCGGGTGCTGCTCGCGATGGCCGAGGCGCTCCTGGCCCGGTCCGCGGGGATTCTCGCGGCCAACGCCGAGGACGTCGCGGCGGCAAGGGCGGCGGGAACGCCCGGTGCCATGGTCGACCGGCTCACCCTCACCGAGGCCCGCCTGGCGGGCATGGCCGACGGTCTGCGTCAGGTCGCCACGCTGGACGACCCGGTCGGCGAGGTCGTGCGCGGGCGGGTGCTGCCCAACGGCATGGAGCTGCGGCAGGTCCGCGTCCCGCTCGGCGTCGTGGGGATCATCTACGAGGCGCGACCGAACGTCACCGTCGATGCCGCGGGCCTGTGTCTCAAAAGCGGCAACGCGGTGCTGCTGCGCGGCAGCGCCTCCGCGGTGCGGTCCAACACCGCTCTGGTGGAGGTCCTGCGCGACGTCGCCGCGGCGGGCGGTCTGCCGGCCGACGTGGTCCAGCTCGTCCCCGGCCTCGACCACGATTCCGTCAAGCACCTGATGCGGCTGCGGGGTCTCGTCGACGTGCTCATCCCCCGCGGCGGAGCCGGGCTCATCCGGGCGGTGGTGGAGGAGTCGACCGTGCCGGTGATCGAGACCGGGGTCGGCAACTGCCACGTCTACGTCGACGTCGACGCCGATCTCGACCAGGCGCTCGCGATCACCGTCAACGCCAAGACCCACCGGGTCTCGGTCTGCAACGCGGCGGAGACGCTGCTGGTGCACCGTGGGGTGGCGCAGCGGTTCCTGCCGCGGGTGCTGGCCGCGCTGCACGACGCCGGCGTCGCCGTGCACGGCGACGAGGCCGTGTGCGCGGTGGACCCGCGTGCCGTGCCCGCCACCGACGACGACTGGGCGGCCGAGTACCTGTCGCTCGACATGGCCGTGCGCGTCGTGGACTCGCTCGACGACGCGGTGGCGCACATCCGCCGGTGGGGCAGTGGGCACACCGAGGCGATCGTCACCCGCTCGCTCGGCGCGTCCCGGCGCTTCATCACGAGCTGCGACTCGGCCGCGGTGATGGTGAACGCCTCGACCCGGTTCACCGACGGGGAGCGGTTCGGCATGGGCGCCGAGATCGGCATCTCCACCCAGAAGCTGCACGCGCGGGGGCCGATGGGCCTGCCCGAGCTGACCTCGACGACGTGGGTCGGCGTCGGCGACGGTCATCTCGTGAGCTNAGGCGATCCCGGCGGCGGCCGGGGGTGCTGCGGCCCCGGTGCGCACGCACGGTATCGCCCGTCAGGGCCGGACCAAAGCCGCGGGCGGGGCGTAGTCGCCCGTCTGGGGCTTCATCCTGGCACTATGGACGTGGCGATGCTTGACACGGGGACGGAAGGTGGCCATGTCGCTTCAGGAACACGCTTTCGCCGACGTCGCGGACGTGCGGGAACGCCTCCGCGGGACCGGATACCTCGCGGACGAGGCGATCGCCACCACGGTCTTCCTTGCCGACCGGCTGCGTAAGCCGCTGCTCGTGGAGGGCCCCGCGGGGGTCGGCAAGACCGAACTCGCCAAGGCCCTGGCCACCTCCGTCGGTGCCGAGCTGATCCGCCTGCAGTGCTACGAGGGCCTCGACGAGGCCCGCGCCCTGTACGAATGGAACTACAAGAAGCAGCTGCTGCGCATCCAGGCCGGTTCCGGCGACGGCGGCACGGAGGGCTGGCAGCAGGCCCACGACGACATCTTCAGCGAGGAGTTCCTGCTCTCCCGGCCATTGCTGACGGCGATCCGTCGCGAGGAGCCGACGGTGCTGCTCATCGACGAGACCGACAAGGCCGACGTCGAGGTGGAGGGCCTGCTGCTGGAGGTGCTGTCGGACTTCCAGGTGACGATTCCCGAGCTCGGGACGATCAGCGCGACCCAGCGCCCGTTCGTCATCCTCACCTCGAACGCGACCCGGGAGCTGTCCGAGGCGCTCAAGCGGCGCTGCCTCTACCTGAACCTGGACTATCCCTCGGCCGAGCGGGAGAAGGAGATCGTGCTCTCCCGGGTCCCGGAGCTNCCGGAGCAGCTCGCCGAGTCGCTGGTTCGGATCGTGCGCGCGCTGCGCGCGATGGAGCTGAAGAAGGCACCGTCCATCGCCGAGACCATCGACTGGGCGCAGACGGTGCTCGCGCTCGGGTTCGACACCTTCGACGAGGCGGCCGTCGCCTCCACCCTCGGCGTGGTGCTCAAGCACGCCAGCGACCAGGCCCGCGCCATCGGCCACCTCAAGCTCACCGCGAACTAAGGGGGCGCCGGCATGAACCTGCTGGACCGCACCGTCGAGTTCACCGCCGCCCTGCGCCGGGCCGGCGTCCCGGTCAGCAGCGCCGAGACGGTGGACGCGGCCCGCGCCGTCGGGGCCCTCGGCTGGGCCGACCGCGACGGCGTGCGGGCGTCGTTCGCCGCGACCCTGTGCAAACGACCGGTGTACCGGCCCGCCTTCGACACCCTGTTCGACCTGTACTTCCCGCCGCGCATCGGTGACGGCGTCTCGCTGGACGACCTCGCTGACGACCCGGCGGCCGCCGGCGACGGCGCGGCCGGCGACGGCGAGCCGGATCCCGGCGACCTGACGCCGGAGGAGCTCGAGGCGCTGCGCCAGGCGCTGCGCGACAAGCTGCTCGACGCCCTGCGCGACGGCGACGACGAGGCGCTGCGTCAGCTCGCCCGCCAGGCGGTGAGCGCGTTCGGGTCGGCACGGGGCAGCGCCGGGCGCTCCTGGTTCCTGTACCGGGTGCTGCGCGCGATGTCCGCGGAGACGCTCATCTCCGACCTGCTCTCGGCGCTGCTGGGCGAGCAGGAACGCGGGGGCCTCGCCGAACGGGCCGCCCGGCAGACCATCACCGACCGGATCCGCGAGTTCGAGGAGCTGGTGGGCGCGGAGGTGCGCCGCCGGATGGCCGAGGAGCGCGGCATCGAGGCCGTCGAGCGCAGCGCGGTCAAGCCGCTCAGCGACCAGGTCGAGTTCCTGCGCGCCTCCCAGCGTGACCTCGTCGAGCTGCGCCGGCAGGTTCACCCGCTCGCCCGCCGCCTCGCGACCCGGCTGACCGCGCGGCGCCGCCTCGGCCGCACCGNCCGGCTGGACTTCCGGCGCACCGTCCGCGCCTCGCTGGCCACCGGTGGCGTGCCGGTCGACACCAAGCACCGTCCGCACAAGCCGCACAAGCCCGAGCTCGTCGTGCTGTGCGACGTCTCCGGTTCGGTCGCGTCGTTCGCCCACTTCACCCTGATGCTGACCCACGCGCTGCGCGAGCAGTTCTCCAAGGTTCGCGCGTTCGCCTTCATCGACACCACCGACGAGGTGACCCGCTTCCTGCGCGGCCTCGACCTCGGCGACATGATGGCGCGGATCTCCGGCGAGGCCGACCTGGTCTGGTTTGANGGGCACAGCGACTACGGCCACGCCATCGAGGTCTTCGCCGAGAAGTACCCGGAGGCGGTGGGCCCGAAGACGTCGCTGCTCATCCTCGGCGACGCGCGCAACAACTACCGGCCGACGTCGGCGACGGTGTTCCGGCGGCTGTGCGCGCAGGCCCGGCACTCCTACTGGCTCAACCCGGAGCCGCGCACCTACTGGGGCTCCGGCGACTCGGCGACCGACGTCTACGCCGAGCTGGTCGACGAGATGGTCGAGTGCCGCAACATCGACCAGCTCCAGGTCTTCATCGAGCGCCTCCTGCCCTCCTGACCCGTTAGCCCCGGCTGTCGCCGTCGAGGTCCCGGCTGCTTATCCAGAGGGATAAATCGGGCGCGGAACCCTCTGGATAAGCAGAGCCCGACGCGGCGGCCGTCCCGCGGCGCGGTTCGGCGGCCGGTCGGGGCCGGACCGGGGTCAGTCGGCGGGGACGGGTGCGATGCCGCCGACGGGGCCCGTGGGGGTCGCGGTGGCCGGCATGACGGCGCCGGGGACGCCGGCGACACCCACGCCGCCGGCGGGCGCCGCGTCGGTGCGTTGGCGCGGGACGCGGCCCGTCCCCGGGTTCGTCCAGGCGGGCCGGCGCCGTTGCACCGGCCGTTCGACGAGGTAGTACGACGCGCTCGCCAGACCCATGCTGATGACGAGCGCCACGCCCGCCGCGGGCACCCGCCCGACCCGGGGCATCAGCTTGTCCAGGGCCGTCCCGGTGACCGGGAAGTGCCACAAGTAGAAGCTGTAGGAGATCCGGCCGATCCAGCTCATCACCCGGGTGCTGAGGAAACCGGCGAGCCAGGCGGGGCGCTGCTGGTCCGCGGCGAGGACCGCGACGGCGGCGACCGCGGCGACCGCCGTGTAGCCCCCGTAGGCCAGCCAGTTCGGCCGGCCGTGCAGGTCCGGGCCGAACACGAACAGGGCGACCAGGGCCATCAGCGCCGCCGGTCCCAGCCGGGCGACGTCGCGCAGGATCGCCGCCTGGCGGGGGCCGCGGGAGCTCCAGCCCAGCGCCGGGGGCGCGACGGCCTGATGCCGCCACACCCCGAGCAGGCAGCCGACCAGCAACGAGTCGACGCGACCGTCGGGCCCGAAGTAGATGCGCAGGTTCTCCTGACCGTCCACGATGAGGATCTCCCGCCAGATCACCACCAGCAGGATCGCGCCGATCAGCAGGGTCGGCAGCCGTCGCCGCAGCCGAGAACGGCCGCAGATCACCACCAGCGCCAGCGGCCAGAGCAGGTAGAACTGCTCCTCCATGGACAGCGTCCAGGTGTGGCCGAACCACGAGTCGCCGCCGGGTGGGTCGAACGTCCGCTGGATGTTCGCCACGTAGAACACCGAGGCCAGCCCGTTCCAGAGGAACTGGACCTGGTCGCTGTGGCTCTTGAGCAGCAGTACCAGCGGCACGCCGACGACGGCGAAGACGTAGAAGGCGGGTAGCAGCCGGAAGGCGCGCCGTCCCCAGAAGGCGCGCAGCGAGATCCGGCCGGTGCGGTCGCGTTCGGCGAGCAGCAGGCCGGTGATGAGAAAGCCGCTGAGGACGAGGAACAGGTCGACGCCCAGGTACCCGCCCGGCAGCAGGCCCATGTGATGGACGAAGACGGCCANCACGGCGATCGCCCGCAGCCCGTCGAGGGCGGGGTTGTGCGGCTTCGCCGTGGCGGGCGGTAAGGCGGTGGAGGCTTCGTCCCCCGTACCGGGCGGGGCCGCGGAGGTGTTGTCCGGCGGGGCGTTCTCGGGTGTGGGCGTCATGGTCTCCCCCCAAGGATCCACACGGCGAGTGCGCTGAGCACCGTTGCACGGTAGTCGTCCGCGGAGGGGGAGCGCGGTCACCTTTGCCGGATCGGTACCGGATGAGGTCCTGGCGGGCCGACCTCGGGGGCCTTGGCGGGCATTAGCGGTCCCGCCGGGATCCTGGGGGTCCCGCCGGGGTCCTGGGGGTGGAGCCGGGTCACCCGCGAAGGAGGGCGGCGTCCACGATCGCCTGGGCCTGTGTGATCACCTCCTCGAGGTGCTCCGGCCCGCGGAAGCTCTCCGCGTAGATCTTGTAGACGTCCTCGGTGCCGGACGGGCGGGCCGCGAACCAGGCGTCGGCGGTGACGNCCTTCNCCCCGCCGATCGCCGCGCCGTTGCCGGGCGCCTGTGCGAGCGCGGCGGTCACCGGGGAACCGGCCAGCGTGGTCGCGGCCAGGCTCGCCGGGGTGAGGGCGGCCAGGATCTTCTTCTGCGCCGCCGTGGCGGGCGCGTCGACCCGCCGGTACGCCGGCGCGCCGTGCAGCTCGGTCAGCTCCTGGTAGAGCGCCCCGGGATCGCGGCCGGTCACCGCCGTCATCTCCGCGGCGAGCAGGCAGGCGATGAGGCCGTCCTTGTCCGTCGTCCACACCCCGCCGCCGCGGCGCAGGAACGACGCGCCCGCGCTCTCCTCCCCGCCGAAGCCGAGGGTGCCGTCGGTGAGGCCGTCGACGAACCACTTGAAGCCGACCGGTACCTCGACGACGGCGCGGCCGATGCCCGCACCGACCCGGTCGATCATGCTGGAGCTCNCCAGGGTCTTGCCGATCGCCGTGCCCGCGGGCCAACCGGTGCGGTGGCCGAACAGGTAGGCGATCGCCGCGGACAGGTAGTGGTTCGGGTTCAGCAGCCCGGCGCCGGGGGTGACGATGCCGTGCCGGTCGGCGTCGGCGTCGTTGGCCACCGCCACGTCGAAGGAGCCGGCGTGGCGCAGCAGGGAGGCCATCGCGTAGGGCGACGACGGGTCCATCCGGATCTTGCCGTCCCAGTCCGTCGTCATGAACGAGAAGGTCGGATCGACGGTGGTGTTGACCACGTCCAGATCGAGCTTGTACCGCTCGGCGAGGGCCTNCCAGTAGACCAGGCTCGCGCCGCCGAGCGGATCGACGCCGATGCGGACGCCGGCGGCGCGGATCGCGTCGAGGTCGACGACGTCGCCCAGGTCGGCGACGTACGCGCCGACGTAGTCGTGCACCGCCGCGGCCGCCCGCGCCTGCGCGTAGGGCACCCGGGCGACGCCGGCGAGACCCGCTTCGAGCAGCGCGTTCGCCCGGTCCTGGATGACCTTGGTGACGGCGGTGTCGGCCGGTCCGCCGTGGGTCGGGTTGTACTTGAAGCCGCCGTCGGCCGGCGGGTTGTGCGACGGCGTCACCACGATCCCGTCGGCGAGCCCGCGCCCGGACGCCCCGCCCGCCGCGGTGGCGCCACGGTCACGGTTGTGCCCCAGGATGGCGTGCGAGATCACCGGGGTCGGCGTCGCCTCGCCGTCCGGCGCGATGCGCACTGCCACGCCGTTCGCGACGAGCACCTCCAGGGCGCTGGCCAGCGCGGGGGCGGACAGGGCGTGGGTGTCGATCCCGAGGAACAGCGGGCCGTCGACCCCCGCCGCGGCCCGGAAGTCGCAGATCGCCTGGGTGGTGGCGAGGATGTGGTCGGCGTTGAAGGAGCCGCGCAGCGCCGATCCGCGGTGCCCGGAGGTCCCGAACGACACCCGCTGAGCGGGGTCCGCGGGATCGGGATGGACGTCCTGGTACGCGGCGAGCAGAGCGTCGACGTCGATGAGGTCCTCGGGGGCGGCGGGCTGGCCCGCGCGTGGGCTGATCGGCATGGGCGGCGCCTCCTCGCGGTGGGACGGGGGTGGCCGGCGGCCTGCCGTCAGCCTAGTCGGGTCGTCCCCCGCGGGGCTGGTTCGTCCCAGGCTCGACTGCGGTGCGCTGTGCACGCTCCGGGCCCCAGAACCGGGCACAGCGCACCGCACCTCTGGTGGGGGGCTTTGTGGGACATCTCCCGTCCGGCCCGGCGCCGCGCGCGTGTGCCGGGCCTGCGGCGTTACTGTCGGCGTCGTGCGTCTCGGCGTGATGGGTGGGACCTTCGATCCCGTCCACAACGGGCACCTCNTCGCCGCGAGCGAGGTGGCCGCCCTGTTCGACCTCGACGAGGTCGTCTTCGTGCCGAGCGGGCAGCCCTGGCAGAAGGTCCACCGCGTGGTCTCGGACCCCGAGGACCGCTACCTGATGACGTTCCTCGCCACCGCGGAGAACCCGCAGTTCACCGTCAGCCGGGTCGAGATCGACCGGGGTGGGGCGACCTACACCATCGACACCCTGCGCGATCTGCGCGGAGCCCGACCGGACGACGAGCTGTTCTTCATCACCGGCGCCGACGCCCTCGCCCAGATCTTCACCTGGCGGGACCATCGTGAGCTGTTCGAGCTGGCGCACTTCGTCGGCGTCAGCCGCCCCGGCTACCAGCTCGCCCTGGACGCCGCGCTGCCGGCGAACTCGGTGAGCCTGCTGGAGGTGCCGGCGCTGGCGATCTCGTCCTCCGACATCCGTCAGCGGGTCGGCCGCGGCGCCCCGATCTGGTACCTCACGCCGGACGGCGTGGTGCGCTACATCGCCAAGCGGCACCTCTACCAGTCGAGGGCCTGACGACGGCCTGACGACGGCCCCGACGCTCCGGTGCACCCACCGGTGCCCGGCCGGTAGATGCCAACGACGACGAAGGCCGTCGGCCTGACGCGGTGCGGGACCGTCCCGAACCGTGGTGGTCCGGCAATATCACGATTTTCGGNCCGTCGCCGGCCTGATGGCTGCCCTGACCGGGCGGGGATGTGTCACGCTGGACTAAGCCGCCCGACCCCGGGCGGCGCGCGGGGCGACCGGTGGTGGCCGTCCCGCGGACGTCGCCACCCTGGAGACCCTCAGCGTGACCGCTTCCCCGCGAGCCGTCGAACTTGCCCTCGCCGCTGCCCAGGCGGCGGCCGACAAGCTCGGCCACGACCTGCTCATCCTCGACGTGAGTGAGCGGCTGGCCATCACCGACTGCTTCGTCATCGCCTCCGCGGGCAACGAGCGGCAGGTCAAGGGCATCGTCGACGAGGTGGAGGAGAAGCTGCGCCGGCTCGGGGCCAAGCCCGTCCGGCGCGAGGGAGAGCGAGAGGGCCACTGGGTCCTNCTCGACTTCGNCGACGTCGTCGTGNACGTCCAGCGCGACGAAGAGCGCGTCTTCTACGCCCTGGAACGGCTGTGGAAGGACTGCCCGGTGATTCCGTTCACCGACGCGACCGTCGGGGTCGCGGCCGGGGCGGGAACCTCGGCGGCCGGGGCCTCCTCGGCGTCCGGCCCGCTCGGTGGCGGCCCGGCGAACGCCCTGTGAGGCTGCTGCTCTGGCGGCACGGTCGGACCACCTGGAACGACGTCGGCCGCTTCCAGGGGCATGCGGATCCGCCCCTGGACGCCACCGGCCGGGCCCAGGTCGCCGCCGTGGCCCCGATCATCCGGGCGATGCGTNCGGAGTTGGTCGTCTCGTCCGATCTGCAGCGCTGTCGGGACACCGCGGCCGGGCTCGACCTGCCGTTTCGCTCCGACGCACGCCTGCGCGAAATCGATCTCGGGTTGTGGTCCGGACTCACCGGTGCCGAGGCGGCCGACCGCTTCCCCGAGGAGGACCGGGCCTGGCGCCGGGGCGACGACGTCCGCCGCGGCGGCGGTGAGACCTACCGCGAGGTCGCCCGGCGCGCCGGGGAGGTCTTCGACGAGATCCGCGCCGAAGGGCAGCCGTCCGGGCCGGCGGGTCTCGTCGTGTTCGTGCTGCACGGCGGCACGGCGCGCTCGCTGATCGGCCACGTGCTCGGCCTGCCGCCGGAGCTGTGGTGGCACTTCGGGCCGCTGGCGAACTGCCGGTGGTCGGTCCTGCGCCAGGTCGAGGGCGGGTACCGGCTCGCCGAGCACAACGCGGGTCCGCTGCTGACTGGTAAGGTCGGCGTCGCCGGATCGGGTCTGTCCGAGTCCCTCCTGCCGAGCCAGGGGGCCCCGACGGAGTCCGACACGGAGCCTGTACACTTGCCGAAGTAGCCCACCAGGCGCGGCGGTATCGGTGCCAGGGGGGCAACACACCGAGGTCCACTCGGTCTGATATAAATGAACAGCAGTTGGGGCTGTGGCGCAGTCTGGTAGCGCATCACACTGGCAGTGTGAGGGTCAGGGGTTCGAATCCCCTCAGCTCCACGAGACTTTGGGCGTCTTGTTTTCTCCCTTTCTGGGGAGAAACAGGGCGCCTCTTTATTTTGTCGGGGGGGCCGAGCCCCCCCGAAACCCCCCCACGAACTTGCCCGTGGGTGGGGTGAGTGGGGGTGGGTGACCTTTCGCGCTTGGGGCGAGAAGAGGGTGCGGCGGTGGACGAGCCGGCACCGGGCGTCACTCTCCAGAGCCTGCGCCGGCGGCGGGGCCTGACCCAGGAAGCACGTGCGGAAAGCGGCCGACCTCGGTGTCTCCACGATTCGTGA
The DNA here is from genome assembly GCF_001420875.1 of Frankia sp. AvcI1. Classification (NCBI taxonomy): domain Bacteria; kingdom Bacillati; phylum Actinomycetota; class Actinomycetes; order Frankiales; family Frankiaceae; genus Frankia; species Frankia sp. AvcI1. The sequence continues at coordinate 39,612 of NZ_LJFZ01000017.1, forward strand.
GACTGAACAGGGCGGAAGTGCCCGGATCGAAACGCTTCACGTCCTACGCCGGACAGCCCTCGGGTGAGGTGCGGGAGGCAGACCTGCGCGGCGGCACTGTCGGAAGCCGATCGCCTTTACCACGCTGACGGCGCCGAGGCTGTCGCGGCAGTGTTCCCGCGACAGCCGGCAGGGCCGGCTCGCCGGACACGGAATACGCAACAACTGGTGTGACTCTTCCCAGCGGCCAAGCAGTCATGATCGCGGGTGACGCGCGGGGTGTGCTGAGACTCGCGGAGACAGTCCCACAGCCCCGTACCAGCCGATTTCGGTCCGACAACCTGAGTCGTCACAGCCGACTCCTGGACATTTCGGCGTACATTTCCTGATCGCCCCCGTGGAGTTCGACGCCGGTAGGCCGCGCGCCAGCGAACCCCGGGGAACGACCGCTGCGCGCGAGGACAGGCGACTGGGAAACTACAACAGCTTACCTAAAGTATCCATATGGATGCCCTAAGCTACGGAGCGGTCGAAAGATCGGCCATGCTGTAGGCCTTCCTAAGGAAACCCATGGTGACTACCCGCCTCCCAGGCGCCATCCACCGCGCTACCACCCACCGAGCCACAACCCACCGCAAGACCGCCCGATCCCGGTACACCAAGACCCTCACCGTCGTCGGCGCGACAACCATCCTGATCGGGCTGGTCGGCGCCACGGGTGCCCACGCGGCCACCCCGACGGTCAACCTCGGCACCGCCGCCGGCTACGCGACTCTCGCTGGGTCCACGATCACGAACACCGGCATCACCACCGTCGACGGCGATCTCGGGCTCAGTCCGGGCACCGCGGTCACCGGATTCCCGCCCGGCCGGGTAACCGGCACCGTTCACGCCGCCGACAGCGCCGCGATCCAGGCCAAGAACGACCTCGCTGCCGCCTACGACGCCGCCGCGGCGACCCCCACCACCGCCACGATTCCCGTGGAACTCGGCGGGACCACTGAAACCCCCGGTGTGTACGATTCCCCGGCCGGCACGTTCGGCATCACCGGAACCCTGACCCTCGATGCCCAGGGCGACCCGAACGCCGTCTTCATCTTCAAGGCCGCGTCCACCCTGATAACCGCATCCGCCAGCAATGTGACCCTCCTCAACGGCGCCCAGTCATCCAACGTCTTCTGGGTGGTCGGCAGCTCCGCGACCCTTGGCACCTACTCCATTCTCAGGGGCACCGTCCTCGCCCTCACCTCCATCACCGTCACCACCGGCGTGACCGTGGACGGCCGCATTCTGGCCCGCAACGGCNCAGTCACCCTCGACACCGACACGATCACCCGCCCGGTCGGCGTCCAGGGCCCCGTCAGCACCACCACCGGCCTCGTCTCCACCCGCAACCCTGCCCCGACGGCGCAGCCCGTCACCTTCACCGCCACCGTCGTGGCCGGCACCGGCACAACCGTCCCCACCGGCCTCGTCGCGTTCGTCGACGGGCCCGCGCTTCGCAACGTCGCCACCCTCGACAACACCGGCCACGCGGCGTTCACCGCCCCCCTCACCGCAGGCCTACACCGGATCAAGGCGATCTACATCGGTACCACCGGTTTCACCGCCAGCGTCTCACCGACCCTCTACGAGCTCGTCGGCTTCTGACCTCCGATTCCGCCCTGAGAGTGCACAGGGCCCCCGGCCGTGTTTCACGGTCGGGGGCCCTGCGGCATTCCGGGGCTGCTGTCACCGGAGGTCGCAGGGGAAAGACCGAATACTCCTGCCGTTCGCCCGGAGAGCCCGAGATCCTCCCGTCTGCGCTGGGCGGAGAAACGGGTCGTCTTCATTGTTGTGTGTGGGGCTGAGCTCCCCGAACCCCGAGGGCGGGTCCCCGGGGATGCGGGTGGCGTGGGTCAGGTGGGCTGGTCGTCGTGTTTGCCGGGCGGGTGGNGCCGGGCGGGGTGGTGGGCGAAGTAGACGCCGGGCGGGACGCCGATCGTGCGGCGGAAGGCGGCGACGAAGGCGCTCGGGGTCGCATAGCCGGCGCGGCGGGCGGCGGTGCTGATCGGACACGGCGAGATGGTCGAGGAGTTCGCGCAGCAGCGGCCCGACGGCGACCACCGTCGCCGACGACCAGGGGATCGGGCAGCGCGTGGGCAGGAAGTACGGACTGCGCATCCAGGCGTCGTCCGCGCTGCGTGTCAGGTGGGCCAGCCCGGCGGGGATCCACAGGGCGAGCGTCGGCGGCAGGAACCACGCCTCCGCCTCGACCTGGACCGTCAGCACCCCGCGACGCGCCCAGACCAGTTGATGGACGAGATGGCGATGCTGGNCGAATCGGTGCCTCGGCGACATCTGAAAGTCCGCGATCGCGACGGCACCAGGGCCGCCGCCGTGAAGCCGGCCGTCGGTGATCCCGGGAAGGTGACCGCTGCTCCACATACATTGGCAGGCTAGTGGATGGCCGTCGCGAACGGGCGGATCTAGGGTCCGAACATGGCGATGAATCTGGTGCACCGAAAGCTGTGCGCGTCCGGACGATGGGCCGACGCGGCGGCGAAGAATTCCTCCCGTAGGCGCTTGAGGACGTCTCCCTGGGAAAGGACGTGCTGGAACTCGGGCCCGGTTTCGGCGCGACCACCCGAGTGCTCGTGAACCTCACGCCGTCGCTGACCGCGCTGGAGATAGACGAGAAGTCGGCGCGCCTGCTCGACGGCAGCCTCGGCGAGCGGGTGCGCATCCTGCACGGTGACGCCACCCGGATTCCGGCGGAGGACTGCTCCTTCGACACGGTGGTGGCCTTCACGATGCTGCATCACGTGCCCTCACCGGCGAAACAGGATCAGCTCTTCGCCGAGACCTTCCGGGTGCTGCGGCCGGGCGGGGTCTTCGCGGGCAGCGACAGCCTGACGAGCCTCGGCTTCCGCCTCATCCACCTCGGCGACACCTCGGTCACGGTCGACCCAGGTCGGTTGCCCGACCGGCTCGCCGCAGCCGGGTTCGAGCGGACGCGCATCGCCACGACGGCGGCCAGCTTCCGTTTCCAGGGGACCCGGCCCCTGGTCGATTCCACGGGTGGCNCCGGCCGGCTGACGACCCGGGCGAACACCCCCGACGGACCGCGGTGGTGTTCACCTCACGGTCCGGTCGGCCCGGGCCTTCCCGCTGGTCTAGCCTGTGCGCATGGCCACCCTCGAGCACCGGCGCCTGCGCGCCGCCTGGGTGGCCCCGCTGCTGTTGCTCACGGGCCTCCTCACCTCCGGCGTCGGCGGTCGGCCGGCGGGCCTGCAGGCGGCTGAGCGGGCGCTGCCGGCGGTCACCGCGGTTGCCGTCCCGGTCGGTCCCGCGGAGACCACCTCCCCCCGCCAGGATGCGCGAGCCCTGGTGACGGGGCCCTGGTCGGCGGGCCATCCCAGCACCTTCGTCCTCGCCGCGGCCGCCGTCGCCCTCGCCCTTCCTCGGTTTGGCCGCTGGCGGCGCACCATGCGCCGCAGCGGCCGTCCCGACGGCCCCGCCGAGCGCCGGACCGCTCGCGGCCCGCCGCGGCCGTCCCGCCCACTCTCGAGGTAGGCCCGCGCCGGGGACCGCCCGGCGCCCGCTGAGCCCGCGGCGCGCCTGTTTGGCGCTTGCGAGGCCTGTGCAGCGACTGCCTGGTGTTCGCGACGCCTGTGCAGCGACCGACCGGCGTCTGCGAGACCTCGGTCTTGTTGCCACCGGTCGTCCTGGGATCGGCCCGGGGCCGCGGCCGAGTGCCGGGTTGGCCGGGGACAGGTGTTCCGCGCGCTGACGCCGCGGGGACGCGCGCCCCAAATCGGCCACCCGCCGTGTCGCGTTTCGCGAGCCGGCAGGGCGGCTGCCCACCTGCCCACCTGCGGACCTGCGCCGGCGGCGCGGAAGGCCGCTAGTGGTGCGTGCCCGCTGGCACGCGTTCTCGCTGCACCCGCTGGTCCGCACTCGTTGGCCGCCTTCGGCGTTTTCGGACATCCGTCCGGTGGATGCGGCTCCCGGTGGCGCTGCGGTGGCGGCAGAGGACCGGCCTCGGAGTTCGGGCTTTTCGGAGACTGCTCGCCGGAAGACGCTCATCGACCGAAGGGGTAACCGGTGGAATCCGAGTTCGAATGGGATCGAATACTTCTCGCCGTCGCATTGTTGACCGTGATGTTCCTCCTGCCCGCCCTGGTGATCTGGCATGACCAGGTCCGGGACCGGCGCCGTTTCGGGGCGTCGGCGCTGTGCCGACCCGTCCGTTACGGACCTGACGGTGCGGCCTACCGGGAGGGGGTGGCGCCCGCAGTCAACCTCGCCGGCCGGAGGGAGCGGAACGGCCGGGAGGAGCGGAACGGCCGGGACGGGCGCAACGATTCGGGCGCATTTCTGACGATGGCGGGAACACCCGGTCGGTGAGGCCGGTGCGCGGCGGGCCGGGCGGTTCGGCGGCGGGGACGGTGTCGGTCCTGCTGCGCGTGGCCGTGGGCGCGACCTTCGTCGCCGCTCTGCTCGCCGTGGAATGTGGCGACCGCTGGGGGACACTCGCTCCGATTCGCTGCCCGCGGTGCTGATCGGGCCGATGCTGCCCGGGCGAGCCGCGGCCCGGCTGGCCGGGTTCACGGCCGTGGCCACGGCGCTGGTCGGCTGGGTCGGTGCTGGGAGCGTCGATGTCGGGAGTGCGGGGGAGGACGGCTGGTGGCGGTGCGGGCAGCCGATGATGCTCGCGATGGTCAGCGCGGGGGCGGCGGCTGTGCGTGGGTGGGCCGCCAGGCGGCACGCGGCCAGGTGAGCGNCGCTCGGCTACGGTCGACCATGGTGTGCCGGGAAGTCTGGTCGGCGATGATCGGCCCGACCCGGGACGCTGGGAGACCGTGCTGAACCCGCAGACGCGACGTGTCCGCCTGTTCGCCCGCGGTTCCTGGGCGGAGANCCGGCGGATCGCGGGGATCCTGCGCGACGAGACGATCAGCGGGGCGCTGCTGCTCGCCGCCACCGTCCTTGNCCTCGGCTGGGCGAACTCACCCTGGTCGGGCACCTACGATTCGCTGTTGGCCACCGACTTCGGCCCGGCGGCGCTGCACCTGGACCTCTCGGTCCAGCAGTGGGCGGCCGACGGGCTGCTGGCGATCTTCTTCTTCGTCGCCGGTCTCGAACTCAAGCGTGAGTTCGTCGCCGGAGACCTGCGCGACCCGAGCCGCGCGGTGGTGCCGGTGGCCGCCGCCGCGGGCGGAGTCGCCGTCCCGGCCGTGCTGTACTCGCTGCTGAACCTGCACAGCGGGGCGTTGCGGGGATGGGCGATCCCGACCGCCACCGACATCGCCTTCGCCCTGTCGGTGCTCGCTGTCGTCGGCCGGTGCCTGCCCACGGCGCTGCGCACCTTCCTGTTGACCCTCGCCGTGGTCGACGACCTGCTGGCCATCGTGATCATTGCCGTCGCCTACACGGGTGAGCTGTCCGTGGTGCCGCTGGTCGCCGCCGTCGTCCCGTTGGCGGCGTTCACGCTGCTGGTGCAGCGGCGGGTGCGGGCGTGGTGGCTGCTGCTGCCGCTCGCGGTCCTCACCTGGGCGCTCGTACACGCCTCCGGGGTGCATGCCACGGTCGCCGGGGTGCTGCTCGCCTTCGCCGTGCCGGTGCTGCGCAGCGAGGGGGCCGGGGGACCGCAGGCGGGACCGGGGCTCGCGGAGCATTTCGAGCACCGGTGGCGGCCNCTGTCGGCGGCCGTGGCCGTGCCGGTGTTCGCCTTCTGCTCGGCGGGGGTGACGGTCGGCGGGCTCGGCGGACTCGGCGACGCGCTGTCCGACCGGGCCGCCCTCGGCGTCGTCGTCGGCCTGGTCGTCGGCAAGGCGATCGGGATCTTCGCGACGACCTGGTTCGTCGCCCGCTTCACCGGGGCGAGCCTCGAGCGCGGCCTGGCCTGGGTCGACGTCGCCGGGCTCGCGCTGCTCGGCGGGGTCGGGTTCACGGTGTCGCTGCTCATCGGGGAGCTGGCGTTCGGGCCCGGCAGCGCCCGCGACGATCACGTCAAGGTGGGGGTGCTGACCGCTTCGGTCACCGCCGCCCTGCTGGCGACGGTGGTGCTGCGGCTGCGCAACCGCGCCTACGCGCGGATCCACGAACTCGAGACCGCCGCCGACGACCACGAGGACGGCCCGGACGCCTGACGCGCGGGGCAGTCCTAGCGCGTCGGCGGGCGCTGCTCGCCGACGGCGCCGGCTGGCGGGCGGATGAAGCCCTGCTGGGCGGTCGTCGCGACCAGGGTGCCGTCCCGCCGGAAGATCTTTCCGGTCGAGTACCCGCGGCCGGCGGAGGCGGTCGGGGAGTGCTGGTCGTGCAGCAGCCACTCGTCGGCGCGGAACGGGCGGTGGAACCAGATCGCGTGGTCGAGGCTGGCGAACGACACCCCGGGGCTCGCCGACGCGATGCCGTGCGGTCGCAGCGAGGTGGCCAGCAGATACAGATCGGATGCGTAGGTGATCGCCTGCAGGTGGACGCGGGGATCGTCTCCCAGCGCGGTCCTGACCCGGAACCAGACCTGCTGGCTGGGGGGATACGCCCGCGGCGCGAGCGGAGACACGACACTGACCGGCCGGAAGTCCAGCACCGCGAAGTGCGGGGGCAGCGGGCCGCCGAAACCCCAGGCGGCGAGATGGCTGGGCAGGTCGGCGACCGACTCGGGATCGGGCACGTCGGGCGGGGCCGGATCGGCGTGGTCGAGCCCGTCCCGGGGGATCGTGAACGACGCCATCACCTCGAACAGCCGGCGGTCCTGCTGGCGGGCGACCACCCGGCGCACCGCCGACGAGCGACCGTCGCGCAGGCGTTCGACGTGGTAGCTCACCGGGATCTCCGGGTCGCCGGACTGCAGGAAGTAGCCGTGCAGCGAGTGCGCCGGGAACTCGGCGGTCTGCTGGGCCGCCGCGAGTGCCTGGCCGGCGAGCTGCCCGCCGAAGATGCCGGCGCGGGCGCGCGCCCCCCGGGCACCGACGAACACGTCCGGCTCGGACTCCCGGACCCCGAGAACATCCTGCAGCGGCAGGGCGACATCGGCGGCCGCGGCGGCGGACGGGGCGCCGAGGGCCGGCTCCCCGACGGGACCGGGGCCGGTGGGAACGACAGTCATGATCAGCTCATCCTCGCCTCGTCGTCCTCGCCGGCGCGCGTCACCGAACAGCGGTCAGTCCCCGGCACGCCCGAGGGGCCGGCCGTCCGTGGCAGGCCCGCAAGCTGACGGGACGCGGCCGCGCGCCCCGTCCGCGTCCCGCGCCCGCCGGTCGCAGCCGACCGGCGGGCGCGCGATGCGGAACCGATCAGGTGAAGGCCTCGGACAGCTCGGTCCGAAGCACCCGGCGCAGCAGCTTGCCGCTCTCGTTGAACGGCAGCTCCTCGCGGAACTGGATGTGGTCTGGCGTCCGGCTGGAGCGCAGCCGGGTGCGGACGTGCGCCTTGAGGTCCTCCTCCGTCACCCCACCGGAGGTGACGACGGCGGCGACGACCTGCTCGCCCCACTCCTTGTTCGGGATCCCGACGACCGCGGCCTCGAGCACGCCCGGGTGCTCCAGCAGCACCGCCTCGATCTCGCCCGGCGACAGGTTCTCGCCGCCGCGCACGATCACGTCGTCGAGCCGGCCGTGGACGAACAGGTAACCGGCCTCGTCGAGGTGGCCCTCGTCGCGGGTCGGGAACCAGCCGTCGGAGTCCAGCGTCGTGNCCCGGCCGAGGTACTCGCCGGACACCTGGCCGCCGCGCACGTAGATCTCTCCGCGCTCGCCGACGGGCACCTCGATGCCGACCGCGTCGCGGATCGACACCTCGAGCGTCGGCAGCGGCTTGCCGACGGAGGCGAGCCGGGCGCGGACCGCCGGGTCGTCGCTGGCGAACGCCGCCTGGTGGTCGTCGGGACCCAGCACCGCGATGGTGCTGGAGGTCTCGGTCAGGCCGTAGGCGTTGACGAACCCGACGTTCGGCAGCAGGCCGACCGCGCGCTCGATGACCGGCAGGGGCATCGGGCCGCCGCCGTAGGACAGCGAGCGCAACGACGGCAGACCCAGGCCGTCGGCCTCCACGATGTCCAGGATGCGGCCGAGCATCGTCGGGACGACCATCGCGTGGGTGATCGACTCCTCCCGGACGATGGTGACCCAGGCGGTCGGGTCGAACGCCTCGAGCTGGACCACCCGGCGCCCGGAATNGGTCGACGACAGCACCGCCGAGATGCCCGCGATGTGGTATGGCGGCACGCTGACGATCGCGGCCTCGTCCTCGGCCGAGCCGGCGTACTCGACGGTGGAGATGATGTACTCGGTCAGGTTGCTGTGCCGCAGCACGGCGGCCTTCGGCTCGCCCGTGGTGCCGCTGGTGAACAGCAGGACGGCGATGTCGTCGGCGTCGCCGCCCCAGNCGTCCTTCTCCTTGCCCTCGGGGTCCTCCGCGAGCGCCAGGGCCTCGGCCCGGCTGAGGAACTCGACGCCGTCGACTGGCCCGACCCGCTCGACGACACCCTCACCCACGATGATCGTCGCCGGGGCGGTGCGGGCGACGATGGCGCGCAGCTGCGGATCCGCCAGGCGGTAGTTGATCGGCACGAACGGCTTGCCGGCGATCGCCGAGCCGAACAGGGTCAGGGGAACCGCGGGGGAGTTCAGGTCGATCAGCCCGACCCGCTCGCCCGGCCGCGCCTCGAGCGCGGCACCCAGGCGCCGGGCCCGGCTGGCCAGCTCGGCGAACGTCAGACCGGAGGCCAACGGGCCGAGCGCGACCCGGTCGGCCATGCCGTCCGCGGCCATTTCGAGAAGCATCCCGAGGTGCATCGTGGCTACCCGTCAGTCAGAGGAGGGCAGGGGCTTGGCGTCCTTCTGGGCGAGGATGACCTCCCCGATGGACAGGGAACCGGTGCCGCCCTTGGTGCACAGCAGCTCGAGGCCGGTGTCGGTGTCGGCGAACCGCTTGCCCAGCGGCGTNCCGGCGGAGAAGGCGGGGTCCAGGGTGAGCCCGGTGGGGGCCTCGGTGCCGATCGCCACGACCGGATGGCCGCCACACCGCAGATCGATCGGTCCCTTCGCGGGTTTCACCACGATGATCTCCGTCTGGTCGACGGCGGACCGGTAGCGGGTACCGGGCTTGGTGACAAGGCTCACGTTCTCGACCTCCTCGCTCGCGCGTGTTCCTCTCGCGGAGCGGAGGGAGCCACGCCTTTCCTGATTTCTACTGCCCGGGGGGATGAGGCGCCACCGCCCCGGGCGGAAGCGACATCGCCGCCCATACGTGGATCGAGGTGAACGCCGACGGGCCCCGGCGGGATCTCGCCCGCGGGCCGGTCGGCCGACGGCCGCCGGGCGAGCACGCCCATGCCGGCCACCGCAGCCGCCGCCGGGGCGGCTGCCCGCACGCGGCGACGTCTCACCCAAGCATACGAGGCTACCTCGATTTCTAACAACGATGTCACGTGACGCCGGGTGTGGGCAGGCCCCGTTTGCAGGTGTATGTCCGCGGCGTGATCCCGGTCGTGCCGGAACCCGGCCGTACATCTCATGTGCGAAGTTAGACGTTTCATCGCTCATTGAACCTCAGATTCGGACTGGGGGCAGCCGATGCGCCGGCGCCCGGCCGGAACGGCCATCACCTGCTGCCCGGTCCGGTTCTGCCCGCCGTGGCGAGGCCGTCGGGCCGCCGCGGCGCGCGGCCGCCCCCGCCGGACGCCGGCCCGGCGCCGCCGGTGATCCGCCGGATCCGTCGGGTGGGAGGTCCTCGCAGCGTGCCGCGGCGGTCGTCGCGGCGGGCGAGCAGGTGACGCCGGGCTGCTCGCGGCGCCCCGTGACCGAGGCAGGTCTGACAGCATCGTCACCACCTTGCCGGGGTGGTGGTCGCTGGCCGTCACCGCTGGGAGTCGGCCGCCGGGCGAGGTCGTCACCGTTCGCGCGACGGGGGCGCGGGGCGGTGGGCGAGGTCCGGCGCGTCCCCGCGTCCGGCCAGCCGGGGCAGCCGCGCCGTGCTCGGGCCGATCACCGGGCCGAGAAAGAGGTCGCAGCGCAGCGCCCGGAGTGCGTCCAGCTGCGAGGCCGTCCCGACGTCGCCGGCCATCGCCCGGATGCCGAGCGCGTGCGCGAAGTGCATGAGGGCGCCCGAGGCGGCGTGGCGCACCGGGCTGGAGTCGACGCCGTCGACGAACGTCCCGTTGAGCCGGATGTAGCCGAAGGGCACCCGGTTCATGGCGGAGGCCATCGTCCGGGCCGACCCGTAGTCGTCGACGCAGAGGTCGACTCCCAGCCGGCGCAGCTCGCCGAAGGCCGCCGACAGCGCCGTCTCGTCATCGGCGACCTCCCGTTCGGTGATCTGGAGGCACAGCCGGTAGCGGCGGTCGGCACCGGTGGCGGCCAGCAGCACGTCCAGCTCGGGAACGAACCGCGCCTCGACGAGGCAGCGGCTGGAGACGGCCACGGTCAGCAGCGGCGGCGGCGTGCCGTCAGGGCGTCCGTCCGCCCACGCGGCGGCGGCGGCGCGGCAGGCCCGGCCCACGGCCCAGCGGTCGATCGGCACCCGCAGGCCGACCTGCGCGGGATCGGGCAGGAACTGTGCGGGCGGCACCAGCCCCCGGCGTGGATGTCGCCAGTGCGGCAGCGCCTCCGCGCCGGCCATCAGCCGGTCGAGGTCCTGGATCGGCTGGTAGCGCATGACCAGCTCGTCGGCGGTCACGGCCCGGCGCAGCTCGTCGTTCTCAGTGATCTGGGCCATCAGCCGGGTGCGCATCACCTCGTCGAACGCCAGCCGCCGCCCCGGCCCGCGGCGCTTCGCGGCGTACATCGCGATGTCGGCGGCGTTGAGCAGATCCTCGCCGTCGGCGGTCTCCGGCTCGGACAGGGCGATGCCGACGCTGGCTGACAGCAGGACCGTGCGTTCGCGCAGCACGCAGGGGGTGTCCAGGGTGGCGAGCACCCGGTCGGCGATCGCCTCGATGGCCGCGGGGGAGTCGACGTCCTCGCAGAGCACGGCGAACTCGTCGCCGGAGAGCCGCCCGACGACGTCGGCGGGCCGCACGGCGTGCTCGAGCCGGTCCGCCGTCAGTCGCAGCAGGTGGTCGCCGGCCTGGTGGCCCAGGGTGTCGTTGATCGTCTTGAAGCCGTCGAGGTCGATGAACAGCACGCCGATGCGGGTCCCGTCCCCGCGCGCCCGCCGCAGTGCCCGGTCCAGCCGGTCGAGCAGCGCCGTCCGGTTGGGTAGCCCGGTGAGCCCGTCGTGCAGGGACCGACGGCGGATCTCGTCCTCCATCCGCAGGCGCACCGCCGCCGCTCCCAGCACGGCGCCGACCGAGCGGACGAACTGCACGTCCTGCTCGCTGAACGCCGGTGCGGGTGGGCGGCGGCTCACCTCGATCACCGCCGACGGACGATCACCCCGGCCGGCCGCGACGACGAGCTCGTGACCGCCCATGACGGTCCCGGCAGAAATCTGTGACGGGCACGATGCCTCGTCGGCCCCGCCGCCGGCTTGGGCCGGGTCGTCGACGGAGACGCCGTCGGGGGAGACGCCGTCCGGGGAGACGTCGGCGAGGGTGCGGGTGCGCCGGCCGGCGTCGTCGAGTTCGTGAATCCTGACGGTGCCGGCCGCGAGGTGTTCGGCGAGGGTCCGGGCGGCGCGGGTCCACATGGAGGCGGCGTCGCGGCTCTCCAGCGCCTGTTGGCCCAGGTCGGCCACCATGGCCTGTTCGACCGAGCGGGTCCGCAGGGTGGCCAGCGCCTGCTGGTGTTCGGTGACGTCCGTCGCCACGCAGGTCAGGTAGCTCACCTCGCCCTCGGGCCCCTCGATCGGCATGAGGTGCAGGTCGAAGCAGCGGCCGAACGCCTCGATGACGTGGTGCAGNGGACGCCCGGCGAGCGCGGCCTGCAGCAGGCCGAGGGCGTCGGGCAGGTCCTCGAAGAGCGTGAACACCGAGACGTCGGGGTGCTCGGCGAGACGCGACAGCGTCGCGTCCATGAGGCCCTCGCTGGCGAGCACGAATCCCGACCGGTCCACGAGGAACATCGACACCGGCGTGTTGTCCAGGATCAGGCGCAGCCGGTCGTTCGCGGTGATCTCGTCGGAGACGTCCTGAAGCTGGCTGAGGATCTGCCGTCCCGCCGGTCCGGGCACCGTCGCCGAGGTGACGAGGACGTGCACGGTGCTGTGGTCNGGGCGCCACAGGCGGACCAGCCGCCGGGACGGCGGGTCGTGCCGTCCGGGCCGGTGGATCTCCTCGTGCCACAGCGCCCGCTCCTCGGGCACCGTGACGTCCTGCCAGTACGTGCCGACCAGCTCGTCCTCGGAACGGCCGAGCAGGTCGCAGGCCGCCGCGTTGGCCCGGCGCAGGCGTCCGGTGCGAAGATCCGTCACGGTCACCGCAAGGTTCAGGAGCTCGAAGAGGTCCGCACGCTCCTGTACCAAGACTCCTCACCCACCCCGTGCGGCCCGACCCACCCCTGCGGCCCGGCCTTGTCCATACCCGGGCGGCCGCGCCCCCATGCGGTGCCGCCACCAGCGAATGGTGACGCAACGTGGTCGTCTGCTCCGCAGTGACGGGAGGTGGTCGTGGCCTCAGCGGGCGTCGACCGGCGCCCGTACCCCGGCCAGGCAGTAGGCGGCGACCTCCTCCGCCCGCGACGACCGCTCGTGGCGACCCCAGAGCACGTCCTGCACGGCACCGGACAGCGTGATGGCGACCAGCCGAGNCTTGTCCCGCGGACGCTCCACGCCCAGCTCGGCCAGCGGGTCGGCCGCCAGTCCGGCGATCATGTCCAGTGCGGCCCGCGCGGCGCTGCCGGCGACGTCCCGGGACCGCTCCGACTGCGCCAGCACGGCCCGCGTCGCCGCGCCGATGACGGGGTCCGTCGCCTGGCGGAGAAAGCCCGCGATCATCGCCCGGAGCCGGCGTTCCGGCGAGGTCTCCCGGTCCATCAGATGCCGCAGGTAGGACTCGGCTCGCCGCATCCCGTCGTCCACGATCGCGGCGACCAGGTCGTCCTTGCTGGCGAAGTAGCGGTAGAACGCCCTGTTGGACAGTCCCGCGGCCGCGACGATGTCCGCGACCCGCACCGCCTCCGAGGTGCCCCGATCGATCAGCAGGGTGAGCCCCGCGTCGAGTAGCCGCCGCACCTGCGCCTGCGTGACGTCCCCGGGCGGGCCGGGCTGGCCGGGCTGGCCGGGCTGGCCGGGCTGGCCGGTTCGGTCAACCTGGTCGGACGCCGCGGCGACGGCCGCCTCAGCCATCGATCTCGCCCGCCGACCCCGGCCGCCGGTCCTGGTCTTCGCCGGCGGTGTCGTCCCCGGTGTCGTCGCCGGCCGTCATCTCCAGGACGACCTTTCCGATCGCCTGCCGTTCGGCGACGTGGGTCAGGGCGGCGCCGGTGTCGGCCAGCGGGAAGCGGGCGCCGATAAGCGGGGCGACCCGGCCGGTGTCGAGCAGCTCGGCGAGCTCGGCCCGGTCCCGCGCCGCGAGCTCCGGCTCGAACCGGGGNAAGGTGCGCAGCTCGAAGCCGCGCACGATCATGCCCTTCAACAGCAGCAGATTGAGGGGGATGCGCGGGATCTCCCCGCTGGCATAGCCGACCGTGATGAACCGCCCGCCCCAGCCCAGGGTGCGCAGCGCCGCCTCGGCGAAGCGTCCGCCGACGGGGTCGACGACCACGTCCGCGCCGCCGGCCGCCGCCCGGATCGCGTCGCGCAACGGCGTGCGCTCGTAGTCGATCAGGTGCTCGGCGCCGCGCTCCTTGCAGGCCGCGAGCTTCTCCGGGCTGGACGCCGCGGCGATCACCCGTGCGCCGAGCAGCGCGCCCAGCTCCACCGTGGCGAGCCCGACGCCGCCGGCGGCCCCCAGCACGACCAGCCGCTCGCCGGGCGCGATGGCTGCGATCGAGCGCAGCGCGTGGTAGGCGGTGAGGTGGCAGACCCAGCTCGCCGCGGCGGTGGCGAGATCCACCCCGGCCGGCACCGGGATGAGCGACTCCGCCGGGGCGGCGACGTACTCGGCGAACGCGCCGCTCATCGCCGCGCCGGCCACCCGGTCACCGACCCGGACGCCCGTCACCTGTGGCCCGACGCCGACGACGACGCCCGCGAACTCGCTGCCGGGGGTGAACGGCGGCGGCACCGGCACCTGGTAGCGGCCGGCGGCGATGAGCACGTCGGGCAGGTTCACCGCCGCCGCGTGTACCCTGATCAACGCCTCGCCAGGCCCCGGTTCGGGCCTGGGTACCAGCTCGGTCGTGATCTCGTCCGGTGTGCCCAGCCGATGACACACCGCGGCTCGCATCCTCGCGATTTCCACGCGAGCAGTATGCCAGCTCACATTCCGAGAATCACGTTCCGCGAAGGTCGTCCGCTTTGTGGTCCGGTCCCACGGCCTCGGGTCGGCGTGATTGAGTGGGCGGGTGGACGACGAGCGGATCTACGCCCAGGTCAGCGCCCTCGTGGCCGAGGAGCACGAGCTGCGGGGCCGCCGCGCCCGCGGCGAGATCGACGCCGAGACCGAGCACGAGCGCCTCGAGCGCCTCGAGCAGGCGCTGGACCAGTGCTGGGATCTGCTGCGCCGCCGCCGCGCCCGGCGCGACGCCGGCCAGGATCCGCAGGGCGCCGAGCCGGGCAGCGTCTCCCAGGTCGAGCACTACCTTCAGTAGGGACAGAGGGACGGCGGTCTTCGTCGGCGGCCGGCGTCAGCGGGACGGCCGGCGTCAGCGGGGTGGCTGGCAGGACGGCGGCCGCGAACAGAGGAGCGGGATGGATCTGCAGCTTGCGGNCCGGGTCGTGCTGGTGACCGGCGGCTCGGACGGCCTCGGCGCCGCCCTGGTGCGGACGCTGGCCGCCGAGGGGGCCAGGGTGGCCTTCTGCGGTCGGGACGAGGCGCGGCTGCGGTCGGTCGCCGAGGCGGCGGGCGATGCTGGCCGTGCGGGCGGTGCGGGCGGGGAGGTCCTGCCGGTGGTCGCCGACGTCCGCGAACCGGCCGACCTCGAACGGTTCGTCGCCGCCGCCACCGAGCGGTGGGACGCCGTCGACGCCCTGGTCAACAACGCCGGGGCCAGCTCCGCGGGGCCGTTCGAACGCCAGACCGACGAGGTCTGGCAGGGCGACCTCGACCTGAAGCTGCACGCGGCGGTCCGGGCGTCCCGGCTCGTGCTGCCGCACCTGCGCCGGGCGGGCGGCGGCAGCATCGTGAACTCGCTGTCGATCACCGCCCGGACGCCGGGGGCGGGCTCCATGCCGACGTCGGTCACCCGGGCCGCCGGGCTCGCGCTCACCAAGGCCCTGTCCAAGGAGTTCGGCCCGGACAACGTGCGGGTCAACGCGATCCTCATCGGCATGGTCGAGAGCGGTCAGTGGGACCGGGCTGCGGCCGCGCAGGGCATCGGGATCGACGAGCTCTACGCGCGGATGGGCCGCGACTCCAACATCCCGCTGGGCCGGGTGGGCCGGGCGCAGGAGTTCGCCGACCTCGTCGCCTTCCTGCTCTCCGCGCGGNCCGCCTACATCACCGGCACGGCCGTCAACCTCGACGGTGGCCTGAGCCCGGTCGCCTGACGGTCCATCCGAAAGGTGAACCTCCGTGGCCCGTTTTCTGTTCGCCACCACTCCCGGCGTAGGCCATACCGCCCCGGCCTACCCGGTCGCCCGGGCTCTGGTGGGACGCGGCCACAGCGTCCGGTGGTACGGCGGTGCGGCATTCGCCGACGCCATCACGGCCACCGGCGCCGCCTTTCATCCCATCAGCGAACACCACAACGACTTCAGCGTCCTCGACCTGAACGAGCGGTTCCCCGGCCACCAGAGGCGCACCGGACTGCGCAGGCTGCAGTTCGAGATGGTTCATGGGTTCGCCCTTCCCCTGCCCGGACACGTCCGGGATCTGCGCGCGCTGCTGGAGCGGGAACCCGCGGACGTCATCGTCGGCGACACCGCCTTCCTCGCCGCCGCGCTGATCCAGGAACTCGGCGGCCCGGNGTTCGCCGGGTTCGGCATCACCGTGCTCGGCTTTCCGAGCCGGGAGTTGGCGCCCTTCGGCCTCGGGCTCGCCCCGTCCGCCGGCCCGCTCGGACGGCTGCGCAACCGCGCGCTCGACCAGCTGATGCGCCGGGTCGTGTACCGGCCGATGACCGCCGCGGTCAACGACGTCCGCCGGCAGCTCGGCCTGGCGCCCACCGCCCAGATGGTGTTCGAGTATCCGCTGGTCTGCCAGACCTACCTGCAGTTCAGCCCGCCCGGCTTCGAGTATCCCGTCTCGGATCTGCCGCCCCAGGTGCGCTTTGTCGGGCCGCCGCGCCCGCTGGCCGACCCGGCCTGGCAGCCGCCGGCCTGGTGGCCCGAACTGACGGCGGCCCGCCGGGTCGTGCTGGTCAACCAGGGCACCGTCGCGACCGACGCGGATCAGCTGATCCGCCCCGCACTGGAGGCGCTCGCCGGCGCGGACGTCCTGGTGGTCGCCGTGACCGGCGGCGCCGACCCGGCCGGGCTCGGGACGCTGCCGGGCAACGCCCGGGTCGAACGCTTCATCCCCTTCGAGGAGCTTCTGCCGCACGTCGACGTCTTCCTCACCAACGGCGGCTACGGCGGGACGCAGCTCGCGCTCTCGCACGGCGTGCCGATCGTCGGCGCCGGTCGCACCGAGGACAAGAACGAGGTCAACACCCGGGTGGCGTGGTCCGGTGTCGGCATCGACCTGCGTACCCAGACGCCGACCGCGCAGCAGATCCGCACGGCCGTCCGTCAGGTGCTCGCCGACCCCCGCTATGCGACGGGGGCGCGCCGCCTGCAGGCCGAGATCGCGCGCGCCGGCCGTGAGGAGAAGGCCGCCGACCTGCTGGAGCAGCTCGCGGACGCGGCCACGTCGACCAGCGACACCCGGCTCGGCACCCTCCTGCCGCCCCAACCCACTCGCGGACGATTCCCTCGCGGCCCCAACCGGACCGAGCGCCTTCCCACCCGACCCTGACCGGCCGGGTCATCACGTCACACGTTGCAGGACTGCCATCACCTCGGGGGCCTCGAAGATCCGCCCGTACTGCCGGCCGGTTCGCTCCCGAAGGATGGCGAGTTCCGCCAGCTTGCCGATCGCGTTGCTCGCGGCCTGGTAGGTGCGTCCAGTTTAGGGCCGGAAACTTGAAATCTTGGTGGGCGGATTCAAGTCTGCTTGGACTGTGGCGGGCTGGCGGGCGGGCCCTCGGGTGGTCCGTCGGTGGCGGTGGCGGCGGTGGCGGTGGGGGTGGGGGTGAGGGGGAGGCGGACCTGGAAGCGGGTGTCGCCGGGGGTGGAGGTGACCCGCAGGTCGCCGTGGTGCTTCTTCACCACGATGCGCCAGGAGATGTCCAGACCGAGGCCGGTGCCCTCGCCGACGGCCTTCGTCGTGAAGAACGGCTCGAAGATCCGGTCCCGGATGGCGGGGTCGATGCCGGGACCGGAGTCGCCGATCTCGACGACGCCGAAGTCGTGGTCCGCGAAGGTCCGCACCGTCAGCGTGCCGCGGTGGTCCATCGCCGCGACGGCGTTGTCGATCAGGTTCGTCCAGACCTGGTTGAGCTCGGCGGCGTAGGCGGGGATCGCGGGCAGGGAGCGGTCGTAGTCCCGGCGGATCTCGACGTCGTCGCCGATCTTGCGGCCCAGCATGATCAGGGTGCTGTCGAGCAGCTCGTGGATGTCGACGGTCTGGTACGGCGCCCGGTCCATCTGGGAGTACTGCTTGGCGGCGGTGACCAGGGTCGAGATCCGGGTGGTGGAGTCCTCGATCTCCCGCATGAGCATTTCGCTCTCGACGGTGTAGGTCAGCCAGCGCACGGCGCCGTCGAGCACACCCGCCGGCACCGAGCCGGCCACGTGGTCGAGCCAGGCGACGTCCAGGCCGGCCTGCACGAAGATCGGCGCGACGTCCCAGGCGTCGCCGATGTCGCGTTCGTCCAGCCAGTCGCCGATGAGATCCTCGCGGTCCGAGACCTCGATCGGGGTGAGCGCCGGTGCCTTCGCCACCCGCTCCACCGCCTCCTCCTGCAGGCGGATGAGCACCTCCAGCTCGGTGCGTTCGTACGGGCCTGCGGCGATCATGCCGAGCTTGTGCCGCATGCCGGCGACCCGCTCGCGCAGCGCCGAGGTGGCCCGCACGGCCGCGGCCGCCGGGTTGTTCAGCTCGTGGGTCAGCCCCGCGGACAGCGAACCCAGCGCGAGCAGCCGCTCCCGCTGGCCGACGACCTGCTGGGTGTTCTGCATGCCGAAGAACAGGCCCTCGAGCATGTGCAGGGCCATCGGGAACCACTCGCGCATCACGGTGGCCACGTCGTCGGCGTCGAGGACGAAGAACCGGCTGGGCTCGGTGACCCGCATCGAGTTCTTGTAGACCTGGGGCACCCGGTCGCCGAGGTAGGCATGCCAGGCCCCGGCGTACACCCCCCGCTGGGAGGAGCGCACGACCTCGACGTCGTCCGCACCCACTCGGGTGGACATCACCAGCGCACCCTCGATGAGCACGTAGAAGCAGCTCGNCGGCGCGCCCTCGGTGTAGACCGGGCCCGGCTCGAGCAGCTCGGCGTGCCCGCGTTCGCACAGCCAGGTCAGCTGGTCGTCGGTGAGCTTCTCGAACAGGAACAGGGTGCGCAGCTCGTCGACGTCGCAGGGAACCGGTGTCATGATCGCCCTCTCGGTGTCGCCGTCAACGCTGTGGCGAGGTCGTTCAGCGCTTTTCCAGGTAGCGGTGGACGAGCGCGATGGCCATGGCGCCCTCACCGACCGCCGAGGCCACCCGCTTGACCGACTCGGCGCGGGCGTCGCCGGCGACGAAGACCCCCGGCACCGACGTCTCCAGGTGGTAGGGGTCGCGGTCGAGTGACCAGCCCGGCGGGCGGCGGCCGTCGACGACGAGGTCCGGCCCGGCCAGGACGAACCCGCGCTCGTCGCGGGTCAGCACGCCGTCGAGCCAGCCCGTGCGCGGCGCGGNGCCGATGAAGATGAACAGCCACTGGGTGTCGACCGTCTCGGTCTCGCCGCTGGCGTTGTCGCGCAGCGTGAGCCGCTCGAGGTGACCGTCGCCCTCCGCCGAGACGACCTCGGTGCAGGTCCGCACGGTGATCGCCTCGACCCCGGCGATCTGCTGGATCAGGTAGTGCGACATCGACGCCTCCAGCGACGACCCGCGCACCACCATGGTGACCCGCCGGGCGTGCCGGGCGAAGTGCATCGCCGCCTGGCCGGCGGAGTTCGCCCCCCCGACGATGTAGACGTCCTGCCCGGCGCAGGAGGGCGCCTCGGTGAGCGCCGAGCCGTAGAACACCCCGCGGCCGGTGAACTCGTCCAGGCCGGGGGCGGCGAGCTGCCGGTAGGACACGCCGGTGGCGAGGACGACGGCGTGGGCGGAGATCTGCCGGCCGTCGTCGAAGTGGACCGTGCGCGCCGGGCCGCTGACCTCCAGCGTGACGGCGTCGCGCGCGGTGAGGACCTCCGCGCCGAACTTGACCGCCTGCCGCCGAGCCCGGTCGGTGAGCTGGGCGCCGGACACGCCGTCCGGGAAGCCCAGGTAGTTCTCGATTCGCGAGCTCTGGCCGGCCTGCCCGCCGGTGGCCGTGCGCTCGACCAGGACGGTGCGCAGCCCCTCCGAGGCCGCGTACACCGCCGAGCCCAGGCCCGCCGGGCCGCCGCCGATCACCACCACGTCGTAGAACTCCGCGGCGGGGGAGGTGGTCAGCCCGACCCGGCCGGCGAGCTCGGCGTCGGTGGGATCGGTCAGCGTCACCCCGTCGGGGGTGATCACGACCGGCAGGGTGTCCGGGGACGCCTCGGCCGCGGCCAGCAGCCGCGCGCCCTCCGGCTCCTCGGACAGGTACCAGCGATACGGCACCTGGTTGCGGGCGAGGAAGTCGCGTACCTCGTAGGAACGCGCCGACCAGCGGTGCCCGACCACGCGCGTTTCGGTGACCGGGGTGTGGTCGGCGGCGAGCCAGGCGTCGAGCAGACCGTCGACGACCGGGTAGAGCTTCTCCNGCGGCGGGTCCCACGGCTTGAGCAGGTAGTGGTCGAGATCGACGATGTTGATGGCGTCGATCGCCGCGGTGGTGTCGGCGTACGCCGTGAGCAGCACGCGGCGCGCCGTCGGGTACAGGTCCATCGCCTGCTCGAGGAACTCGATGCCGTTCATCGCCGGCATCCGGAAGTCCGCGAGCAGCACGGCGACCCGGTCGCCGCGCAGCTTCATCTCCCGCAGCGCGTCGAGCGCCTGCGACCCGGACTCGGCACGCACGATCCGATAGCGCTCCCCGTACTGGCGCCGCAGGTCGCGGGCGACCGCGCGGGAGACGCTCGGGTCGTCGTCGACGGTGAGGATCGCCGGCCGGGCCGGCGGCCTCGAACCGGGCGCCGCCGCGGCGCCGGGCGTGGGCGGAGCCGATGCGGACGTCATGGGTGCCCCCCGGGGAGATCGGTGGCTGGCGCGGTGCCGGTGGGTCGGTTGCGAAGCGATCGAGCCCGGCTCACGGGCCGTCAGACGACGGGCAGACGGGACCTGACCGCGTTTCTGGTGGAGGTCGATCGGGCGATCGAGTCGCCGACGGCCGGCCGGTCGCGGACACAGGGTGACCCCTCGGCGAGGAGGCGGATCCGGTGTCGTCCGGGCACCACCNCATTCCACCAGTCTAGGGTTTCGCCTGCCGGTGCGTTAGCTCGTGCGGATACTCGCCGCTTACCGCCCGATCCCCCACGATTTCGGACCGTGCGGATCACAGGTTGCCCTACGATCTCTGGATCGAAAAGCCGTAGGCCAGCAGTCCCTGCTCGCGGGCGTGCTCGAGATGGTCGNCCGTCCGCGTCCGGCTGTCGGGCAGATGTCCATGGCTGATCGGCGCATCCGTCCGGCCTGGTTCGTACCGTGGTCTGATGATCCGGACAGCGACGGTGGGTAGATGGCCGCATGCCGTGATGGGCGTCGCGATCGTGGCGGCGGTCCTGTCGGTGGCCGTGGCGGTGTTGCCCGACCGCCCCGGCGTCGCCGTCGGTCCGGTCGGCGGTGTGCCGCCACTGCGGCTGGCCGCGGGCCTCGCCGGCCAGGCCGCTGGCGGCGCGTGCCCGGCGTCCACCGGCCGCGTTCCGCTGCCCGGCGGGGTGCACGTTCTCGTTCACGACGGGGTTCGGCGCTCCTACCGGTTGGCGGTGCCCGCGGATTACGACGGGCGGTTCGCCTATCCGGTCGTGTTCGACTTCCACGGATTCAAGGCGGACGCGGCGCTGGAGGAACAGCGGTCGCGGCTGGGCGTCGTCGGCGCCGGGCGCGGCTTCGTCGTGGTGACCCCGGACGCGCTCGGCACGCCGCGCCGATGGAACACCCTGGGCGAACCGGGCAAGGCCGACGACGTCGGCTTCGTCGGCGCCCTGCTGACCGACCTGTCGTCCCGGTTCTGCGTCGATGGCCGGCGGGTGTACGCCACCGGGCATTCCAACGGCGCCGAGTTCGCCGCCGCGCTGGTCTGCCGGTCCGCCCGGTTCGCCGCGGTGGCCATGGTCTCGTCGACCTTCGAGGCCCGCTGCCCCGCCGGTCGTGCGCCGGCGACGATGGCCGTGCACGGCACCGCCGACCCGTCGGTGCCCTACGGCGGCGGCGTGGTGGTGGGCTCCTCGACCCGCGTGCCCGCGGCTTCGGAGGTGGTCCGCGGCTACGCCGACCGCTACGACTGCAACCCGGCCCCCCTGACCACACAGCCCGCCCCCGGGATCGTCACCCGCCGCTACGTCGACTGCGTGGGCGGTAGCGAGGTGCTGTTCGACACCGTCGTCGGCGGCACCCACCTGTGGCCGGCAAGCCCCGAGGCCCGGCGCGACCCGCGCGACTCACCCGCGGGGCAGACCTTCGACGCCACCGGCGCCATCCTCGACTTCTTCACCGCCCACCGCGCCGCCCCACCCACCTGACGGCGGCCCCGGCCCGTCCACCCGAACCGGCGCCCCGGCTGGTCCGGACGCCATCAGCGGCCGCTGGTCGCGCCGGCGTCCGGCGGCTCGATCTGCGGTGGCCGGCGGAAGGAAAGGCGTTCCTCGGCCACGCGCACTGTGAGGTTCGCCCACACCGCGGTGAGCAGGTCGCCGGTCGGAACCAGGCCGAGGCGAACCAGGAACATCCCCGCGACGACCACGACCGTCACCACGGCGGCCCCGTGCATCGCGAGCACCGCCGGATGGCGTGCCCGGGTCCCGCGCGTCCGGGTGCAGGCCAGCCCGATCGTCATGGACATCGTGACGATGAGCAGCAGTTCGGGCATCATGGCGAGGTCCTTCCGTGTCCGCGGCCGAGGTGGGATCGGCGGTCCGACGCGTCGAGCGCCGGGCGATTCTTTTCTCAGGCGAAAACCGCTCGCGAGAAAGAAAGAACGAGGCTCGCCCGGCCGACCTCCAGGTCATCACAGATTATTTTTCGAGCTGGCTGCGAAAATTTTTCGCTGTGAGAATCCTGTGAAAATCCCGGATTTTCGCGGAGGGCGGCGGTGGTGGTGGGACCCGGCAGCAAGGGCTCGGTGCGGCGGGCCAGACGCGGCGCGCCCCCGAAGACGAGCAGCGATCCGCAGGTGAGCCCCGCTGTGCGGGCCCTGGTGGAGCGGCTGGATGAGCTGATCAGCTCGGCGCACGGTTCGCGTACGAACCTCTTCTCGCACGTTCGGGAGGTCCATCCGGAGCTCTCACTGGCCACGCTGGACGACAAGAAGCTGTCCCGGCAGTTCCGGGGGCGTCCGCCCTATGCCCGGGGCCCGGAGTGGCCCTACGTGCGGGACGTCGCGCATGCCTGCCTCCCCGCGGACGAGGTGGCGGAGGAGGTGGCCCACCTGGCCGGGTTGTGGCGGGCCGCCCGCGGGGGTAGTCCGCCACCGAGGTATCGCGGTCACATCCGGGATGTCCGGGTGCCCACCCCGCTCGAGGAGATCGACGACCTGACCGATGTCCGCCAGCAGAACGCCCGGTATCGGATGACCCTCGAACAGCTCGGCCACGAGCTTCGAGACGCGGTCCGGGGTGAGCAGGAGGCGCTCCGCCGCTGCGACCAGCTCACCGAGGACCGGGACGCCGCCCTCACGGAGCTCGCCCGGCTGCGGGCACGTGCCACGGATCAGAGCCACGAAGTGGTCGAGCTGCAGATGCATCTGTTCCGCGAGCAGGAACGGACCCGGGAACTGGAGGACCAGGCCCGCCGGCTGGACGCCGCCGTCGAACGCCTGCTCGACGCCTACGTGCCGACCGAGACAGCCCGAGCCACGATCCGCGCGGCGATCGCCTCCTCCGCGCGGCCGGCACCCACGCAGCCCGCGCCCTCCGCCTGCCCCCCGCCCTCCGCCAGCCCGGTGTCCGCCGCCAGCCCGGTGTCCGCCGCCAGCCCGGTGTCCGCCGCCAGCCCGGTGTCCGCCGCGCCCGACCGACCCGGGGAGCGACGGGGCGCCGGGGCCGGGGCCGACGCCAGCGGCGATGAACCACGGCCGGCCGGACTGGNCCCGGCACCCCCGGCCCGGGACGAGTCGCTCGTCGAGCGCGGTGCGACGACCACGGAAGCGGTGGCCCGGCAACGGCCGCCGTCGCGCTCACTGCTGTTCCTGGCTGTGATCCTCGTTGTCCTGGTGCCGGTGGCCGCCGGCCTCTGGCAGATCGGTCTGCTGCGTGCCGACCACCGGGCGGCCGCCCCCGCCATCGCGCTGGAGCGGGCCGCNGAGATCGGCTCTACCCCGGTTGCGGCGGCGCCGATCACCGATCCCGGGACATACGGAACAGACGGGCGCAACGGTAGCTCGACACGCTTCGACGTTTTGCCGCCGGCGCCGGCCGGCGGCGCGGTGACGCTCGTCCCGAGCGGCCCNGTGNGATCCGCCTCGTACTCCGCCGACGGGCGGATGGTGGCGACCGTCGGCACACGTGGAGGACTTGCCGTGTGGGACGTGGNGGAGGGAGGGCGACCCACCCGACTGGGTCAGGTCGACAACGGCCGTGCCCTGGACGTCGCGTTCATCCGCAGCGGGTCCCTGATCACCATCAGCTCGGACTCCGCCATCCGCCTCTGGGACGTCCGCGATCCCCACCGGCCACGGGCCGTCAGCCGCCAGGTCACACCGAGCCCGCCGCACTCACTGGCGATCTCCCCGGACGGGGAGGTCGCCGCGATCGGCGCCGCCAACGAC
>NZ_LJFZ01000017.1:63860-140835 GCF_001420875.1 Frankia sp. AvcI1
GCTGACCGGTCATGCCGGTGCGGTGTCCTCGGTCGCCTTCAGCCCGGACGGGCGGACCCTCGCCAGCGGCTCCACCGACCACACCGTGCGGCTGTGGGATGTCGCCACGCCCGCGCGGCCTCGTCAGGTCGGCGTGGCGCTGACCGGTCATGCCGGTGCGGTGTCCTCGGTCGCGTTCAGCCCGGACGGGCGAATACTCGCCAGCGGCGCCGAGGACACCCTGCGGCTCTGGAACGTCGGTGACGCGGCGCATCCACAGGCGCTCGGTGCCCCACTGGCCATCCGGTCCGGGGAGTTGCTCTCGCTGGCTTTCGGTCCGGACAACCGCACCCTNGCCACGGGGGGGACGGAGGGATCAGTCGGGTTCTGGGACGTGTCGGATCCTGCCCTGCCTCGTACGCTTGGCGCNTCCCCAGCGCACGGTGGGCCGGTGTTCTCGGTCTCCTTCAGTCCCGACGGACGCAGGGTCGCCAGCGCCGGCGGCGACCAGACCCGGCTGTGGACGGTGACCTGACGACCGGTCCGCCCGGGATCACTGCGGTCGCTCGACGTGGTCCTGGATGGCGAGGAAGCGCCGGATCGCCTCGACATCGGCCGGAACGATCGGCTTCGCCGCAGCGATCGGGTCCACCGGAGCGATCCGGCCGAGCGAACGGACGGGAGGCGCCGAGCGGGTGACCGTGGAGCGCGCCGAGCGGGCGGATGGCGCCGACACGAGTGCGACGTCGATCGGGCGCAGGGGCAGCATCCCGTCGAGGACGAGCTGGCCCGGGCGGCGGTCGCCCTCCCAGCTTCCGTCGGCGTGCTGGATGTACAGCTCGTCCGCATACACGGCGTAACGCCGGACGTCGTATCCGGAGCCGCGCGTCGCGGCGTCGGTACGCGTGGCCGCGCGGTCGAGGGCGGCGCGGATGCGGCCCAGGCTGATCCCGGCCCGCCGCAGCGTCCCGATCATTCGGAGCTGAGCCAGGTCACGACCGCCGTCGCGGACCAGACCGGAACGACGCCAGCGCGCCACCTGGCGGGGAGTGACCCGGGCGTCGGGCGGCTGCGGGGGGCCGGCTGCGGGTGGTCGCGACGTGGGCTGGTCCCCCGTCATNTCGCCGAATGTAGCCCCACGGGGCCGCCTCGCCGCACCTCGGGGCGGACCTTCGTACGCTGAACGGATGACCGAGCGTCTGTACTTCCGCCAGCTTCTGTCCGGTCGTGACTTCGCCGTCGGCGACCCGGTCGGCACCCAGATGGTCAACTTCGTCTACCTCGTCGGAGACCGGGAGACCGGCGAGGCGGTGGTCGTCGACCCCGCCTACAAGGTGGACGACCTGCTCGCCCTGGTCGCCGCCGACGGCATGCGGCTCACCGGCGCGCTCGTCAGCCACTACCATGCCGATCACGTGGGCGGCTCCGCGTTCGGCATCGAGATCGAGGGCATCCGCGAGCTGCTCACCCGCGTGCACGTGCCCATCCACGTCAACCGGGCCGAGGCCGAGTGGGTGCGCCGGGCCACCGAGGTCTCCGCCGCCGACCTCGTCGAGCACGACGACGCCGACGTGGTCACCGTCGGGGAGATCCCGATCCAGCTTCTGCACACCCCGGGNCACACGCCCGGCAGCCAGTGTTTCGTCGTCGACAACCGGCTCGTCGCGGGCGACACCCTGTTCCTGGAGGGCTGCGGCCGGATGGACCTGCCCGGCGGCGATGNCGGGCTGATGTACGACAGCCTGCGCCGACTGGCCACCCTGCCGGACACCACCACCGTCTTCCCCGGTCACCAGTACTCCCCGCAGTCGTCCGAGGACCTGTCGGTCGTCAAGCGGATGAACCACGTCTTCCGCCCGACGAGTGCCCAGCAGTGGAAGTCGATGCTCGGACTCGGCTGATCGACGACGACCTGGAGTTCCGCGCATGAGCCCGACGACCCCGACCCCGACCCCGGCCTCGGCGCCGACGACCGCACCGGCGCCCGGCCGGATCCGCACGGTGTGCCTGCAGATCGACTGCCCGGACGGTGAGAGCGTGGCGGACCGGGTGCGCCGGGTGCTGGCCGACCTGCGCAGCACCGACGCCGACCTCGTCGTGCTCCCCGAACTGTGGGCCACCGGCTACTTCCGTTTCGATGCCTACCAGGCGCAGGCGGAGCCGCTGACCGGTCCGACGCTGACCGCGTTGCNGGAGGTGGCCCGGGAACGCCGGTTCCACCTGGTCGCGGGCAGCCTGGTGGAGCGCGCCGACGACGGCCGGCTGCACAACACGACCGCCCTGATCGGTCCCGGCGGCGACATCCTGCATACCTATCGGAAGATTCACCTGTTCGGTTACGGCTCCGACGAGGCCCGGCTGCTCACGCCGGGAACGACCGTCGACGCCGTGCGCACCGAGCTCGGCTGCATCGGCCTGGCCACCTGCTACGACCTCCGCTTCCCCGAGTTGTTCCGGCTGCTCGGCGACGCGGGTGCCGACCTCGTCGCGGTCGTGTCGGCGTGGCCCGCGGCCCGGCTGGAGCACTGGCGCGTGCTCACCCGGGCCCGCGCGATCGAGAACCAGGTCCACCTCGTCGCCTGCAACGTCGCGGGCCGGCACGCGGGCCGCGACCTGGCCGGGGCGAGCGTCGTCGTCGACCCGTGGGGGGTGGTGCTGGCCGAGGGCGGCCAGGGCCCCGCTCGGGTCCGCGCCGAGCTCGACCCGGCCCTCCCGGCCGCCGTCCGTGCCGAGTTCCCGGTGCTCACCCACCGCCGGCTGCCGCCGTCCGGAGGTCACCAGAGCCGGTAGGCGACCTCGCCGTGCTGGGTGATGTCGAGACCCTTGGCCTCCTCGTCCGGCGTCACCCGCAGCCGGTGGACCAGCCGCACCGCCCCGGCGATGATCATTGAGACGACGAACGAGTAGGCCACCACCGCCGCCACGGCGACGATCTGCTCGCGCAGCAGGCTGCTGCCGCCGCCGTAGAACAGCCCGTCCCGGCCGCCGATGTCGCTGCTGCCCAGCAGGCCGATGAGCAGGGCGCCCAGCGCGCCGCCGACGAGGTGCACGGCGCCGACGTCCAGGGCGTCGTCGATGCCGACCTTGCCCTTGATGGCGGTGGCCAGGGCGCACACGCCGCCGGCGAGCAGGCCGATGACGATCGAGNCGACCGGGGTGACGTACCCGGCCGCGGGGGTGATCGCCACCAGGCCGGCGACGGCGCCGGAGGCGGCGCCGAGCGTGGAGGCCATCCCGTCACGCAGGCGCTCCACGAGAATCCAGCCCAGCATGGCGCAGGCGGCCGCGGTGTTGGTGTTCACGAACGCGCTGCCGGCCAGCTCGTTGGCGTGCAGCGCGGAGCCGGCGTTGAAGNCGAACCAGCCGAACCACAGCAGGCCCGCGCCGAGCAGGACGAACGGGACGTTGTGCGGGCGGAAGTCGCCGCTGGGCCAGCCGCGGCGGGGACCCAGCACGATCGCCACCGCGAGGGCGGCGGCGCCGGCGTTGGCGTGGACGACGGTTCCCCCGGCGAAGTCCTCGGCGCCGTGCTCGTAGAGCCAGCCGGCGGGGGAGAAGACCCAGTGCGCGACCGGGCCGTAGACCAGCACCGACCACAGCGCGATGAACAGCGCGAAGGCGCTGAACCGGAATCGGTCCGCGCTGGCCCCCGTGATGAGCGCCGGCGTGATGACCGCGAACATGAGCTGGAAGCAGACGAACACGACCGGCGGGATGGTCTGCCCCGCCGCGCCCGTGTACCCGGCGACCTGGACGTCCATGTGGGCGAGCCCGACGTGGTCGAAGCCGCCGACGAACCCGTTGGCCCCCCCGAAGGCCAGGCTGTAGGTCACCAGGACCCACAGCACGCTGACGATGCCCATGCAGAAGAAGTTCTGCATGATCATGCTCAGGACGTTCTCGACCCGGACCATCCCGCCGTAGAAGAACGCCAGGCCCGGCGTCATGAGCAGGACGAGGGCGGCGCTGGCCAGCACCCAGGCCGTGTCCCCTGTGTCGATCGTCCCGAAGTCGAACGGCATGTCGCTCCTGTCCCTGCGCCGCCGTTGTGCGTGTCCCGCGATCAGTGGGCGGGTGTCGGGCCGGCGAAGATGCGCGTCGTGCGACAGGCTCGGCAGCGGTGCTTTCCGACTCGTGTCATGCGCGTATCGGGTTGGTAAAGCCCCTGTTTTGGGTGCATATCGTGGCGAGGTTCTCCGGCTGGGTGGCCGCCGGACGGCCCCGTCCGCCGCATGGCAGGCTGACGGCATGTCGAACCAGTCCGCCCGGCCGCCCGACCTGACCGGTCGTGGCGGGGAGTTCCTCGACTTCTGGCGGGAGCGGCACCTGTGCAGCCTGACCACGGTGCGCGCCGACGGCAGCGCGCACGTGGTCGCCGTCGGCGCGACCCTCGACCCGGCGGCCGGGATCGCCCGCGTGATCACCTCCGGCCGGTCCCGCAAGGCGCGGCTGATCGCCGGGGGGCCCACCACGGGAACCGCCGTCGCGGTTTGCCAGATCGACGGGCGCCGATGGTCGACGCTGGAGGGGCTGGCCGTGGTGCGCGACGATCCGGCGAGCGTCGCGGAGGCGGAGCGGCGCTACGCGCAGCGTTATCGCGAGCCGCGGGCCAATCCGCTGCGGGTCGTCCTGGAGGTGCGGATCACCCGGGTGCTGGGCAGCGTCTGACCGCCGTGGGCGCCGGTGGGCGGGCTGGCCGGTGCCCGGTCAGGACGTGCCCGGTCAGGATGGTGCCCGGTCAGGATGGTGCCCGGTCAGGACGTGCCCGGTCAGGATGGTGCCGCGCCGATGGCGGCCGCGATCCCGGCCAGCAGCCACTCCAGGCCCTCCGCGAAGCTGTCCCGGGCGTTCTCGCCNACCAGGACGAGGTCCTGGCTGTGGAACTGGGCCAGGTGCGGGTACTGGCCGCCGTCGAGCACGCCGGTCAGGTAGCGCTGCACCTCCGCCCGGTCGGCCCCACCGAGGTAGCCCTGGCGCTCCCGCAGCTCGGCGGTGACATGGCCGAGGGTGTACGTGTCGACCGCGCGCAGCATCGCGGCCCGCCGACGGGGCGGTAGCGGCAGGGCGGCCACCGCCGCCGCGGACTGCTCGGCGTGGCGCAGCCCGTTCGGGCCGAGGCGAGGATGGCAGGCGAGCGTCTGCAGGACCCAGGGGTGGCGCAGGCTGCTGTCCCGGGTGCGGTGGGCGATGGCACGCAGGGCGTCGCGCCAGTCCGTCGGCAACGGCTCGGGGACGATCACCTCGGCCGCCACCTGGTCGTTCATGAGCGCGAGCAGGTCGTCCTTGCGGTCGAAGTGGGAGTACAGGCTCATCGGCCGGGCGTCGAGCGCCGCGGCGACCCGGCGGATCGAGACCGCCTCGAGCCCCTCGGNGTCGGCCATCGCGACGGCCGCGTCGACGATCGCCTCGCGGGTCAGCCGCGGCCGGCGGCGTTCGGCCGTCCGGGCCCAGACGATGGCGGACGNCCCCCCCGCCGGCGGCGGGCGGTCCGCAGCGCCGGGCACCTCGGCGAGCGTCGGGCTCGCGCGATCCGGGCCTGTCTGATCCGGGCCTGCCTGATCCGGGCCTGTGGAGGTCAGGCCTGCGGGCGTCAGGTTCGTGGGGGTGCGGTCCGTGGGGTTCGTGGAGGTGAGGTCCGTGGGCGTCGGGCCCGCGGGTGCGGCCGGGCGGCGTGCGGGTGCCGGGGGGGCGAAGGCCGTCGGTACCGCCGGGAGTCTCTCCGCGCGGGTGTGGTCACCCATACCTCGAGGTTACGTGGTCCGACGCAGACGTTACGGCGTACGGTCAACGATGCGCCGTAGCGGAACCGAGACGGTGTATCGTTCGGTCGTGCGGTGGCGAGAGCCGCTCATCCCACCGCGCTGGTGGCGCCGCCACGAGATCCCCTGAACCGTTTCGGAGGTGTGGGCCCATGGCTGTTCAGGCCAAGGCGTCGACGGTGGAGAGCACCGGCGGTGGGGGTGGCGGTGGCGGTGGCGACCGGTTGGAGCCCGCGCTCGTCCGCCTGGCGCTGGTCGTTCTCGTCGGAGCGGTCGTGGTGCAGCTCGACGCGACGATCGTGTCGGTCGCGCTCGACACGCTCGCGCGGTCGTTCGACGTCGGCGTGTCGACGATCCAGTGGGTCAGCACCGGCTACCTGCTGGCCCTCGCGGTGGTGATCCCGCTCACCGGCTGGTCGGTCGAGCGCTTCGGGGGCAAGCGCATGTGGCTGGCGTCGCTGACGCTGTTTCTGGTGGGCTCCGTGCTCTGCGGGATCGCCTGGTCCGCGGGCAGTCTGATCGCCTTCCGGGTCGTCCAGGGCGCGGGGGGCGGNCTGCTGCTGCCGCTGATGCAGACGATCCTCGCCCAGGCTGCCGGTCCCGCGCGCCTGGGTCGGCTCATGGCGACGGTGGCCGTCCCGGCCCTGCTCACCCCCGTGCTCGGCCCCGTCGTCGGCGGTGTGCTCATCGATGATCTCGGCTGGCGCTGGATCTTCCTCGTCAACGTGCCGGTCTGTGCCGTCNCCATCGCCCTGGCCTGGCGCCTGATGCCCGAGATGCGGGTGGCGCAGCGCCACCCGTTCGACGGGGTCGGGTTCGCCCTGCTCTCCCCGGGGCTCGCCGTGGCGATCTACGGCCTGTCCGAGGCGGGTCGGCGTGGCGACTTCGCCGACCCGAGGGCACTGGTTCCCATGATCGTCGGTCTCGCGATGATCGCCGTGTTTGCCTGGCACGCGCTGCGGACCAGGATCGTCCCGTTGATCGACCTGCGCCTGTTCCGCTTCGCGTCGTTCTGCGGCTCCGCGGGGATGATGTTCCTGTTCGGGCTCTCGCTGTATGGCGCGATGTTGTTGCTTCCGCTCTACGAGCAGCAGGTGCGGGGGCGCAGCGCCATCGAGGCCGGGCTGCTGCTCGCGCCGCAGGGACTGGGAATGATGCTCGCGATGATCGTGGTCGGCCGGCTGGTCGATCGGACCAGCCCGCGGCTGCTCGTCCTGATCGGGCTCGGGCTGAGCCTGCTGGGCTCGGTGGCCTACACCCAGGTCGGCGTGGACACGAGCGAGGTCCTCCTCGGTGGTTCCCTGGTTCTGCGGGGAATGGGCCTCGCGGCCGCGTCGATTCCCGTCATGTCGGCGGCCTACCACGGACTACGCCCCGCCGACATTCCCCGCGCCACCTCGGCGGTGCGCATCTTCCAGCAGATCGGCGGCTCCCTCGGCACCGCCGTGCTCGCGGTGGTCCTGGCCCATCAGCTACGTGGGACGACCCCGGGCGGCGCCGTGGCGGACCTCGGCACGCAGGCGCACGCGTACGCGGTGGCGTTCTGGTGGACGCTCGGACTCTCCCTGCTCGCCGTTCCGTTGGCCCTGCTGTTGCCGGGTCGAGCGGCGGGCAGCCCGCGGTCCGCGGCGCCACCGGACCGACTGGTCGCAGCGGAGACGGCTGCCGGATCCGACCCGGGCACGCCGGGTGTCGCACCCGCCGAGCCGGGACCGGTGGCGCGGCCGGTCTGACGGTCCCGCCCGAGGGGTGCCGCGGCGACCGGCGGCACCGAAGATCAGCGTCCGGAGTCGGGGTTGTCGGTGCCATTCCGCCAGGGCAGCGCGACGGTGACCAGTGTCGGGCCGCCGGGCGGGCTGTCGACGACCAGGGTGCCGTCGATGGCGTCCAGGCGTCCGGTCAGACCGGCCAGACCCGTACCGCGGCGGGGNTCCGCGCCGCCGACGCCGTCGTCGCTGACCCGCAGCAGCAGGCTGGCTCCGTCGGGGCGGCGCAGCTCGATCGTGGCGGCGCTGGCCCGACTGTGCTTGCTGATGTTGGTGAGCAGCTCCGATGNGGTGAAGTAGACGATGCCCTCCAGGGAGGCGGCCGGCCGGCTGCTCAGCTCGACGGCGGCCCGGGTGGGCACGGTGCACCGGGCGGCCAGCGAGGCCAGAGCGGCGGGCAGCCCGCGGTCGGTGAGGATCGCGGGATGGATGCCGCGGGCCAGGTCGCGCAGTTCCTGCAGGGCGAGTTTCGCCTCGCCGTGCGCCTCGGCGACCATGAGGGCGGCGGCGTCAGGATCGTCGGCGAGCTTCTCCTTCGCCAGCCCCAAGCCCATGGCCAGCGCGACGAGCCGGGCCTGCGCGCNGTCGTGCAGGTCGCGTTCGATCCGCCGCAGGTCGGCGGCGGCGGAGTCGGCGAGCGTGCCCCGGTCCGCCTCCAGTTCCCGGATGCGCCGCTCCACCTCCTCCGACGGGGAGAGCAGTCCGCGGATCATCGCTCGATCGACCGCGACGAGCCCGCGGGTGGCCGAGGGCAGCACCACCCAGCCCACGGTGAGCAGCAGCACCGCCGCCACAAAGCTGATGATGCTCCAGGGCAGGCGGATGAACAGATACAACGCGGTGCGCCAGGACACCGGATCGGCCAGCGCGGCGAACATCGAGCCGAGCCCGCCGGCCCGGCGGCGCGGTCGCCGCGACGGCGCGTCGATGCGCAGGCCGAGCAGCCACCGCGCCCGGACCCGCTCGATGGTGCCCAACACGCGGCACAACTGCAGGCCGAACGCGAGCACGGGTATCCCGATCACCGTGACCACCAGGCCGGCACCGAGGGCCAGCGCCGTCGTCACNCAGACGAAGCCGATAATGCCCAAAGGGAGGTTCAGCAGCAGGAACAGCACACCCCGCCAGGTTGCGGCGCCCGCGGCGAGCCGTTGCCTGCGGGGCTCGGCGNCCTCGGCGGATCCGGCACCTTCGGGGGCCGNGGTGGAGTCGGCCGTGGCGGCGACAGGCGCAGTCACCGGCTGCCGTCCTCCCACTGGATCTTCCCACCGGAATCGTCTCGGGCCGGTCCCCGCGGCCGGTCCGGGACGTGCGTCGAGAGTACCCCGATCATGGCTAAGCCGAGACTTTTGTCGGTGGGGGATGGTTGTCTTCTCGTAGATCCGGAGGGCATCCGCTTCCCACCCGGAAGCGGTCGGGCGACCACGAGGAGCTTGGGAGTCATGAAACTTCTCACGGCCACCGCGTACGCGCAGGGCCTGCGTGTCGACGATTTCCACTGGGCGGTGGAAGGTGAGCTCGTAACCCTGCGTGCATTCTGTGACATGCACCTGGACCGGCCGCACGGTCGGTGTGAATGTGGCCGGGTCTTCGTCGGCCTGGGTTCTTTCTACGGAACGACGACGGCGATGGTCCGAGACCTTCCTGGAATTACGGAAACGGAGTACCTGGAGGCGTTGCGTAACAGTCTGGACGCGCAGGGCTGGGACGCCCGCCACGCCGACGCGGAGGCATCGCGCCTGCTCACGGAGGTCGAACGCTGGCCTGTGGGGGCGATCGTCGAGCGGTTCGTCGACGGACTGTCGGTCCGGGCGCTGTCGGACGCCAGCATCGGCCGCGTGCCCGGCCGTCGCTGAACCTGCCTGGATCGGGTTGGGGTCTCCCGCCGTCGTGGCGGCGGGAGACCCACACACACCGTGCTTGTGACATACCGGCGATCGGGCGACTCCTGCCGGTGGCGAATCGCCAGTGGCGGCATTCTGGGCCGGCGCCAGGAAACAGCAGGCCAAGGCCGTGTGCACTCACGGATGGGGAGAGTTCCTGCGCCTTGGGTGACGCGCGGACAGCTGGTCGACACCGGGCCGATCGGTTTCGAGTGGCCAGTTCCGCGTTGTCGGTTCCCGGTGATTGGGTCCGGGTGTCGGATTCAGGACAGCGGGTTCGGACCGCCCGGCTCGGACTGCTCGGCGAGGAAACGCTCGAGTGCTTCCCCGAGCTCGTCGGCGGTCGGCAGCTTCTGCTCGGCGTCGATCGTGGGCAGGCTGGGGCCGCGCCGCCCCCGCTGGTAGGCGTCGTACTGCTCCTCCAACGCGTGGACGAGCGCCGCGGCCTCCCCGCCCTGGGCGATCTGGCTGTTGACCTCGTCCTGAACGGCGACCGCCGCGGAGCGCAGCCCGTCCAGCGGAAGCATGAGGCNGGTCGCCTTCGACACGGACGTCAACAGCACCTCGGTGGCCGCAGGGTAGGTCGTCTGGGCCAGGTAGTGCGGAACGTGGACGGCGAAGCCCATCGCATCCCGACCGTCGCGGCCCAGCTCGTACTCCAGCAGATGCCCGGCGCTGCCGGGAACCTGGAGGCGGCGCAGCCACGGCTCGTAGCCGACGACCAGCTCCTTGCTGCTCCCGTGGGCCGTGATCGTCGCGGGACGGGTGTGCGGAACCGCCATCGGCACGGCGTTGAGCCCGACGGTGAGGCGGACGCCGAGCCGGGCCACCAGCCCGCGAACGGCGGCCGTGAAGCGCTNCCACTGCAGGTCCGGCTCGGGGCCGGTGAGCAGGAGGAACGGCGTGTCCGACTCGTCGCGAAGCTGGTAGAGCGCGAGTACGGGATCCGTGTAGCTCTCCCAGTGGTCCTCGGAGAAGATCATGGTTGGCCGGCGGGACCGGTAGTCCAGCAACTGATCGACGTCGAACGTCGCGACGATGCGATGGTCGAGCGCGGTCAGCAGGTGCTCGCCGGCGAGGCTGACCGCGTTACCGGCGTCGACGACGCCGGTCAGCGCCTCCAGCATGATCGGGCGATGAGCGTCGATGGGGTCGTCGGACGCGTCCTCGGTGAGACTGTAAAGCTCCTGCGGATCAAGCACGATCGAGGTCCTCCTTACACCACCGGTCGCTTCCGTCACCTGAAAAGAAGCGCGGCAGGCGCCGCCGGCATTCCACCGGGGCCGGGGACCACCGGACGACGGGCGTCGCCCGCCTCGGCCGCGCACCGACTTGACGCCGCCCGGGTCTCATCCGCAATTTTACCCGCTACCCGCCTCCGGGAGTGGGCTGACAACGAAGCCGTTACACGCGGCCGCTAGGCTCCCGGAAAAGTTTCGGCGCCCACCCCGGATGCCTTTAGCCAGCCAGCCGGCTCGGTGTGGCGGCCCGGCCCTGTGGACCAGGACCGTGGCCGCCCCGCCGAGTCCCGGTCCGGGACCGGTCCGGGACCGGGACCGGCGCGCCCGATCGGGCCCGCGCCGCGTGGCGAGAGGCGGCACGCAATGACGGACACGCCGACGGGAACCGGGCCACTACGGGGGCCACTGCGAGACCCTCGGGAGGACGCCGTCGCCGGGCGAAGCACCGTCACGGCGATCAAGGACGTCACTGCCGTCGACGCTGTCGCGGACATCGATGCAGTCGCGGCCATCGACGAGGTCGACGTCCGCCGCATCGAGGCCGTCTGCGCGCCGTTGCGGTCGTTGAACACCGAGGGGCTGCTTGCCGGCCTGTTCGACGGGATCGACGGTGCCGCCGAGCTGGTCGCGCTCGTCGCTACGTACTGCGTGCTCGACCACGNGGCGCTGCTGATCGCCGTCAACGACTTCGACGCCGCCCTGGCCGCGCTGGCCTCGCTCGGGCTCGAGCCCAGCCCGCTGGTCCCGAGCGTCATCGTGCGGGCCCGGCTGGGCGAACGCTACGGCGTGCGGCCGGACCTGCTCGACGTGCGCCTCACCCACGCGTCGCTGCGCTCCGACACCGGCGCCGGCCGCACGGTCGAGATCTTCATGGTGCGGCGCACCCCCGAGCTGCCGCCCGGCCTCGTCGAGCAGGAGCGCGCCTTCGAGCTGGAACGGCACTTCGCGATGCGCCTGCCCGAGCCGAACCCGATCATCATCGAGGGGTTGCGCTGGGTGCTGCGGACCCGTGCGGAGTTCCACTGGGACGGCGGCGGTTACAACCCGCACGACCGCGCCGCCGCCGGCGGGACCAGCGTGCTGTACTTTCTGCGCCTCGTCCCGGACGGGGCGGGCAAGATCCGCCGAGAACGACTCGAAGTGAAGTTCTTCGGCGACTACGCGGCGATCGCCAGCACCCACACGACCATCCCGCCGGCGGGCGCGGACCTGCTGCTCGGCCTGCCCCGGCCGCGCACCGCGCAGGGCCGACCCGGCATCGACGACGACGCCGTGGTGCGCTCCGGCTGGTACCGCACCGGCTGGTACCGCACCGGCTGGTACCGCACCGGCTGGGACGTGGCGCGCGCGATGGTCGAGGCCAGGCGCGGCGCCGCCGGGCGTTCCCGGCTGCTCGGCCGGGGCCGGCGGGATCCGGCCGACGGGTCCCGAGGCGGCCGGAGCGGCCGAGGCGGCTGGAGCAGCGAGGCGGCTGGAGCAGCGGAGCAGCGGGGCAGCGGGTCGTGGCCCGGCCCGGGAGCTGACCCGACGTAGGCTCGCGCCGGTGAGGGTCCTGGTCACCGGCGCGACCGGCAAGGTCGGCGGGGCGGTCGTGCGGGCCGCGCTCGAGGCCGGCCACCAGGTGCGGGTTCTGGTCCGCGACCCGGCCCGGGTGCCCGGCCTGCCCCGGCCGGTCGAGGTCGTCGTGGGGGACGTCACCGATCCGGCGACGCTGCCGGCCGCCGTGGCCGGAACCGAGATCGTGTTCAACGCCATGGGCGTTCCCGAGCAGTGGCTGCCCGACGCCGCCGAGTTCGACCGGGTCAACGTGGCCGGCTCGGACAACGTCGCGCGGGCGGCCGCGCGGGCCGGCGTGCGCCGGCTGGTGCACACCAGCACGATCGACGTGTTCGACGCCCCACCGGGCGGCCGCTTCGACGAGACCGCCCTCGCCGCCGCCCCGAAGGGAACCCCGTACGAGCGATCCAAGCAGCGCGCGGAACGGGCGGTGCTCGCCGCCGCCGGTGGCATGCAGGTGGTCATCGTCAACCCGGCCACCGTCTACGGCTTCCCGCCCTACGGGCCGACCTCGATGGAAAGCCGGATGTTCCGCCCGGCGCTGCGCGGACTGCTGCCCGCCGTCCCCCCCGGCGGTTTCGGCCTGGTCTTCACCGAGGGACTGGCCCGCGGTCACCTCGCGGCCGCCCACGCGGGCCGTCCCGGCGCGCGGTACATCCTGTCCGACGCTCATGTCGGGCTGCGGGAGCTGACCGCGGCGGTCGTCGTCGCCGGGGGGCGGGGTCGCCCGCCGGTCGTCACCATCCCGGCCGTGGCGGCCTCGGTGCTCGCCGCNGGCGGCGAGGCGGTGGCCCGGCTGACCCGCCGCCCGCCGCCGCTCGCCCGCGGCCAGCTCCACTACCTGCGGTGGAACGCCATCCCGGACGCCACTCGGGCCCGGACCGAGCTCGGCTGGGAACCGACCCCGCTGGCCGAGGGCCTGCGCCGCACCCTCGCGGAGCTCGACCGCGCCTGACCGGGCCCGTGCCCACGGTGGCCGGCCGACGGGTTCTCCCGGCCCACCGGCGGGTTCTCCCGGCCCACCGGCGAGGTCTCCCGGCCTGGCGGCGAGGTTCTCGGGTTCAGCCGACGAGGTTCTCCGGTCGACCGTCGCGGACGTACTGGTCGAGCTGGCGGGCGATCACGCTCCAGATCCGCTGCGACACGCCGGTGGTCATGCCGCCCACGTGCGGAGTGAGCAGCAGGCCCGGGGCCCGCCACAGCGGATGGCCGGGCGGCAGCGGCTCCGGATCGGTGACGTCCAGTGCCGCCCGCAGCCGCCCGGACTCGAGCTCCGCCAGCAGCGCCGACGTCACGACATGGGGCCCCCGGGCGGCGTTGACCAGGATCGCGCCGTCGGGCATGCGGGCGAGGAAGACGGCGTCGACCAGACCGCGCAGCTCGTCGGTGAGCGGCAGCATCACCACCACGGCATCGTGGTGGGGCAGCAGGTCCGCCACCTCGTCGAGGGTGTGCACGCCGGGCCGCGCCCGCCGGGCGACCATGCTGACCTCGGTCTCGAACGGTTCGAGCCGCCGGCGCAGCGCGGTGCCGAGATCGCCCGCGCCGAGGATGAGCACCCGCCGGCCGGCGAGCGTCCCGGTCTGACGCTGTTCCCAGCGGCCGGCGGCGGCGTCGGTGAGGAACTGCGGAATCTCGCGGTAGAGGGCCAGCAGCGCGCCCACTGCCCATTCGGCGGTGGAACCGCCGTGCGCGCCCCGGGCGTTCGACAGAGCCACCCCCGCCGGCAACCTGCCGTGCCACTGGTCGGTGCCGGCGCTGATGGTCTGCACCAGGCGCAGCTTCGGCAGCTCCCGCATCGCGTCGAGCTGGCGCTGCACCGCGAGCCCCGCCACGACCAGCACCTCGGCCTCGCGGGCCGCCGCCGGCAGGGGGGCGTCCGGGTCGTACCGCAGCGGCTCGATCCCGGGGACCGCCGACAGTGCCGTGACGCCGCCGTCGGTCGGGACGAGGACGAGGACGGGTCTGGACAAGAAGCCTCCCTGTACTGCGTCGTTTTGACCCTTCTGTCGTACCAGAGCCGCTGGCCGGACCCGTACCCGTGGCCGCGCGTTACGAGTGCGTACGTACCGGCTCGCCTTTTTCGCCCCAGGAAAGTCGCACCGCCTTGCTGGACAAAACGGACACGGAGGGGATGGCAGAGGGGGCGGGTGGACGGAGTTGAACGCCGATGTCCACACCGGCGGCCCCGGGGGGATCCGCCTGCGTGGCCGACATGGTGCGGCCGGTGCAGATCCGTCCTGGTAAGGGCGGTCGTCGTCACATAGCCCCGTCCGGGGCAGCGATGGCCGGGAAATACCGCCTATTGTGGTAGGTCTATCCGGTCAATTCGCCGGCATCATCGCGGGGGAGGGGCGCCGACGTGAAGCGACCGGTGCCCACCTCCGCCTCCCGGGACGTTCCGCCTGCCGAAGGTCGGTCCAGTCCGCCCGCTGGTCGCGGCAATGCCGAACCCGGCCCCGAAGGGGGGGACGGTCCTCGGACCGCCGCCGACCCGGGACCGCCGGCCACCGGCGTGGCGGTCGGCACCGGCGACGCCACGGCGCCGATCTACCGCGGACCGTCGGCCACGTCCACGCGGGCCGTCGCGTCGCCACTGTCCGCCGTCCCGGGCGGGCCGGTCGCCGGCGGGCCCGGCAGTCCGGTGGACGGTTCGGGGGACCCGGACGGCGGATCCGGGTCCGAGCCGGCCGCGCGGGGTCCCGGTCGCCGGCGCGGCCTGGGGTCCCGGATCACGCTCGTCCTCGCGGCCGTGCTGAGCGTCGCCGTCCTCGCCGCGACGGTGTCGGGCTGGGTGGTCCTCACCGTCTACGACCGCAAGATCGCACGTGCGAGCATCGCCCTGCCGCACGTCGACGTCTCCCGGCCCCCGGCGGTGCCGGCGGGGACGGAGAACTGGCTGCTCGTCGGCTCAGACGTGCGGACCGGCACGGACGCCGCGAAGGTCGGCGGGGCCCGCTCGGACACGATGATGATCGCGCACCTGTCGTCGGACGGCACGACCCAGATCGTCTCCATTCCGCGTGACCTCTACCTGCCGATCCCCGCCTACACCGACGGCGACGGCGGCACCCACCGGGCGCGCCGGGACCGAGTGAACAGCGCCTTCAACAGCGGCGGCCCGGCCCTGCTGGTCGCCACGCTGGAGCAGCTCACCGGCGTGCGCATCGACCACTACGCCGAGATCGACTTCGGCGGGTTCCAGCAGATGACGACCGCCATCGGCGGCGTCGACGTCTGCCTGACCGCCTCGCCCTACGTCGAGACGGTGATCCTCGACAACGGCCGGCTGGTTCACGCGACCAACCTCAACGATCCCAGCTCCGGCTTCGCCGGGCAGCCGGGCACCAACCACCTCGTCGGCGCGCAGGCCCTCGCCTTCGTCCGCCAGCGGCACGGATTCATCGACGGCGACCTGTCGCGCATCCACCGCCAGCAGGCGTTCCTGGCCGCGGTGTTCCGCAAGGTGTCCTCCGGTGACGTGCTGCTGCGCCCCGCCAAACTCGCCGCGTTCCTGGGGGCCGTCACCCGGTCCACCGTCCTCGACGACGCCACCGACCTCGCCGACCTGCGCCGGCTCGCCACCCGGCTGCACGGCATGGACAGCGGGGCGGTGACCTTCGCGACGATCCCCGTCACCGGGCAGGTCGCCCATCCGGCGTTCTACTTCCTCTACGATCCCGACGCCGTGCGCGCCTTCTTCGCCCGCACGATGGGCGACGGCCACAGCGCGCCGGCCACCGCGGATCCCACCGCCTCACCGGGCACCGACCCCCTCGCCTCGCCCGGCGTCACTCGCCAGCCCGGGCCGAGCGCCTCGGCCACCGCCCGGGCCGACGGGCGGGACGTGGCCGCGCCGACCGCCACCGCCTCCCCGCAGGGGCCGGCGTCGGCATCGGCATCGGTGTCGGCAACGGCTGGAGCCTCACGCGCCTCCGGCCGGGTCAGCCTCGCGCGCTCCGGCCTGATCGTCGCCGGGCCGTCCCTGCCGGGCGCCGCCATCACTCCCCAGATCACGACGCCGGGCTCCATTCCGAGCGCCAGCGCCGTCGAGCCGGAAGGCACGACCGCGACCGCCAGCCCGACGGCCGTGCCGACCACGACGGCCGTGGCCTCCTGCATCCAGTGACGCTGCCCGCCCCCCCAAGGTCCCCATGACGCCGGGCGGCCCGCTCCTGCCCGCGGGGCGCCGGCGCCCCGGCGCACCAGCGGTTCCCAGGTCGGGCCGAATGCTCCAGGTCGGGGCCCAGTGCTCCAGGTCGGGCCGAGGGATCTAGCCCTTGAGCAGGGCGCGGGACATGACGACGCGTTGGACCTGGTTGGTGCCCTCGTAGATTTGGGTGATCTTGGCGTCGCGCATCATCCGCTCGACCGGGAAGTCGCGGGTGTAGCCTGCCCCGCCGAACAGCTGCACCGCGTCGGTGGTGACCTCCATCGCCACGTCCGAGGCGAAGCACTTGGCGGCGGCGGAGACGAAGCCGAGGTTCGGTTCGCCGCGTTCGGCCCGCGCGGCCGAGACGTAGACGAGGTGGCGGGCCGCCTCGATCTTCATGCCCATGTCGGNGAGCATGAACTGGACGGCCTGGTTGTCGGCGATCGCCCGGCCGAACTGGCGGCGCTGCTTGACGTAGGCGAGGGCGGCGTCGAGCGCCCCCTGGGCGATGCCCACGGCCTGCGCGCCGATCGTCGGCCGGGTGTGGTCGAGGGTGGCGAGTGCCGTGCGCAGGCCGGTGCCCGGCTCGCCGATGATGCGGTCGGCGGGGATCGTGCAGCCGGTGAGGTGGATCTCCCGGGTGGGGGAGCCCTTGATGCCGAGCTTGCGTTCCTTCGAGCCGACCTCGAAGCCGGGGTCGTCGCGGTGCACGACGAAGGCGGAGATGCCGTCGGCCTTCTTCGTCGCGTGCGGGTCGGTCACGGCCATCACGGTGTACCAGGTCGACACGCCGGCGTTGGTGATCCAGGTCTTGGTGCCGTCGAGGACCCAGTGGTCGCCGTCGAGGCGGGCACGGGTGCGCATCGAGGCGGTGTCGGAACCCGCCTCCCGCTCGGAGAGCGCGTAGGAGATCATCGCCTCGCCGCTGGCCAGGGAGGGCAGCACGAGGCGCTTGAGCTCCTCGGATCCGGCGAGGATGATCGGCATGCTGCCGAGCTTGTTCACCGCGGGGATCAACGAGCTCGACGCGCAGACGCGGGCGACCTCCTCGATGACGATGCAGGTGGCCACCGAGTCCGCGCCCTGCCCGCCGTAGCTCTCCGGGACGTGCACCGCGGCGAAGCCGGCCCGGTCGAGCGCCTCGCGTGCCTGGTCCGGGAACCGTTCGTGCTCGTCGACGTCGGCGGCGAACGGCGCGATGTCCTTCTCGGCGAGGGTGCGGACCGCCTCCCGCAGCGCGGTGTGCTCCTCGGCGAGCTGGTAGAGGTCGAAGCTCGGGTTCACAACGGGCCNCCTTGGTCGTCGGGTCCGCGAAG
This sequence comes from Frankia sp. AvcI1, assembly GCF_001420875.1. Classification (NCBI taxonomy): domain Bacteria; kingdom Bacillati; phylum Actinomycetota; class Actinomycetes; order Frankiales; family Frankiaceae; genus Frankia; species Frankia sp. AvcI1. Next base: position 81,515 of record NZ_LJFZ01000017.1, read on the forward strand.
GGCGGGGGTCAGGCCGAGTAGTTGTGGAAGCCGCGGCCGGTCTTCTTGCCGAGCAGTCCGGCGTCGACCATGCGCATCAGCAGCGGGGGCGGGGAGTACAGGGGCTCCTTGAACTCCTCGTACATCGACTCGGCCACCGCCTTGATCGTGTCGAGGCCGATGAGGTCGCACAGGCGCAGCGGGCCCATCGGGTGGGCGCAGCCGAGCACCATGCCGCGATCGATGTCGTCCGCGACGGCGAAGCCGGACTCCAGCATCCGCACCGCGGCCAGCAGGTAGGGGACGAGCAGCGAGTTCACCACGAAGCCGGCCCGGTCCTTCGAGCGGATGACCTCCTTGCCGAGCCGGCCGGTGACGAAGCCCTCGGCGGCGGTCTCGGTCGCCGGCGCCGTCAGCAGCGACGGGACGATCTCGACAAGCTTCTGGACGGGCACCGGGTTGAAGAAGTGGATGCCGACGACCTGCTCCGGCCTGGACGTCGCCATGCCCAGCTTCATGATCGGGATGGACGAGGTGTTGGAGGCGAAGATCGCGTCCGGGCGCGTCACAACCTTGTCGAGCGCCCCGAAGATGTCCGCCTTGAGCTGCTCGTTCTCGGCGACCGCCTCGATCACGACGTCGCGGTCGGCGAAGTCGCCGAGATCGGTGGTGAAGGTCAGCCGCGCGAGCACCGCGTCCCGGTCCGCCTCGGTCAGCTTGCCGCCGCGGACCCCGCGGTCCAGCGAGGACGTCAGCCGCTTGCGACCCGCGCTCAGGGCCGGCTCGTCGATCTCGCGGACGGCGACGTCCAGGCCCGCGCGGGCGGCGACCTCGGCGATCCCGGAGCCCATCAGCCCGCACCCGATCACGCCCAGGCGGGCGAACGGTGAACCCGAGCCGGCCTCGGCGGCGGCAGCCTCGGCGGCGGCCACCTGGGCGGCCGTCACCTCGGCGGCGGTCGCCTGGGCGACGGGGTCCGCTGTCTGCACCGCATCCACCGAAGTCACTCCTCGTGCTCGCCTGGTCCCGGATCTGCCTGGGGGCATCGACGGTGCCGGAGCCGCGGCAGCCACGACGATCGGCCACGCGGGCGCGGCACGTCAACCGCAGGCGGCGCGCGACGGATCTCGGCCCGCTTCCACGAGGCGTCGGGCGGCTGGGGCGACGGCTCCGGACACCACTTCCATATCCGCACTCCAGCCTAGACCGTGCGCCTGTTCCGCTCATCAGATCAGACGTCGGTCCAGGTCAGGACTTCAACAGCAACGACCAGACCGGCAGCGTGGCGAACGACAGCGGCACCCCGACCCCCACCAGCAGACTGGGCAGCGGGGTGGCGAGGTCGTGCCGGGCGGCGATGAGCGCGCCCGCGACCATCGGTGGCATCGCCGCCTCGAACAGCGCGATCGTCACGTCGTGGTCGCCGAGCGTTCCGGTCAGCGCGTAGATCCCCACCACCAACGCGGGGGCGACGACCAGCTTCACGCCGAGGCCGAGCGCCAGCTCGCGCCACCACTGCCGGACGGCCCGCACCTCCAGCTGCAGGCCGATGGAGAACAGGGCGAGCGGCGTGAGGGTCGCGCCGAGCGAGGCAAGCGCCGAGTCCAGCCAGCCGGGGAAGGTCAACGGCCGCAGCACCAGCGCGGCCACCAGGGCGCACAGTGCCGGGGCGGTCAGGACGCGGCGAGCCAGCTCCGCACGCGGCAGNGACGACCCGGCGATGATCGTGACGGCGCCGAGCACCACGGTGTTGAGCAGCAGGAACGAACCGAGCTGGTCGACGAGGACGGNGATGGGCACCGACGACGCCCCGAAGAAGACCGTGACCATCGGGAAGCCGACAAAGCTGGTGTTGGCCACCGCCGTCGCGGCGACCAGGGCCGTCACCGTCTGGCGGGACAGCCCCATCGGCCGCGCCGCGAGCAGGTACAGCGCCGTGGACAGGGCGAACAGCAGGTAGGGCGCGGCCACCACGAGCGCGAGGTTGCCCGGGAAGGTCACGGTGTGCATGGCGCGCAGGACGAGCGCCGGCAGCGCGATGTCGAGCAGCCAGGTGTTGACGACCGCGGCGGCCTGGGCGGGCAGTCGCTGCCGCCGCCGGACCACGATGCCCGCGACCAGGCCGACGAGCAGGACGACCAGGGCGGACATCCGGCCATCGTGGCAGCCGACGCCACCGCGCAGGGCCACACGTGGGACACCCCACGTCGGCCGGCCCCGCGCAGCTCAACGGCCGGCCCGCGCAGCTCGACCGATCAGCGGCGGCGCTCCGTGCGGCGTCGCCGCGCCCGCCGCACCCGCCGCAGCAGCCGGGGGAACGCGATGTTCGCGGCGAACAGCGCCGCCGCGAGCAGGTAGTTGCCCTCGCCGAGCCGTTCCTGACCGGGCAGGGGCAGCAGCGTGTAGGTGATCAGGACGAGGGCCGCCAGCAGCAGCGTGCCCACCATCACCCCGCCGATCCAGGGCGGCGAGTCGCTCATCGAACGCGACCGCCGGCCCTCCGGCCGCAGCCGCGCACCGTCCATCGCCACTGCCGGGTTACTCCTCACGGGTCGTTGTGGCGGACATCCTGTTGTCATGGTGGAGGAACGGATGGCAGATTGGCGGGTCAGTTCTGCCGAACCGTCGGATGCCCGATTCGTGCCGCTACCGGCCCGCTCGGTGACCTGCCGGTCGGCCCGGCGGATCGGAGGTGCCGGTGGCGGCTCCCGTGCTCACCGCGCCCGGCGGGATTGCCTGGCGTGACGGTAAGCGGTACATGTGGCTGACCGCCGTCATCGTTCCACTGCTCGCCATCGTGAGCTATGGATTGTGGCACCGCACAGGTCTCGGGGTGCACTGGTGGATCACGCCGTTGTTCGTCTTCGTCGGTGTCCCGCTGCTGGACATATCGACGCCGGCGGATTCGGTGAATCCTCCCGAGGAGATCCGGGCCGCTCTGGAAGCGGATCCGTTCTATCGCCGTTGCACCTACCTCTATCTGCCGCTGGCCGGCATCGGTCTGGTCCTCGGCGCCGCGGCCTGGGCAGGCGGTGACCTGTCGCCGGCCGCCCGCGTCGGCGCGGTGATCTCGGTCGGCACGGTGACCGGGGTGGGGATCACGACGGCCCACGAACTGGGCCACAAGCGGGCTCGGCGCGAACGGTGGCTGGCGCGGCTGATGCTCGCGCCCACCTGCTACGGGCACTTCTACGTCGAACACAACCGGGGTCATCACGTGCGGGTCGCGACGCCGGCCGACCCGGCCAGCGCCCGCCTGGGGGAGGGCTTCTGGCGCTTCTGGCCGCGCACCGTGGTGGGCAGCCTGCGGTCGGCCTGGTCGTTGGAGAGCCGTCGGCTGCGGCTGCGCGGAGCGCGGGTGATCTCGCTGCGCAACGAGGTGATGCTCGGGTGGCTGCTCACCGCCGTCCTGTTCGGCTCGCTGGCCGTCGCCTTCGGGCCGTCGGTGCTTGTCTTCCTCGTCGCTCAGGCGGTGTTCGGATTCACCCTGCTCGAAGGCGTCAACTACATCGAGCACTACGGGTTGGCCCGGGCCCGCACCGCCGACGGGCGCCACGAGCCCGTCACCCCGCGACACAGCTGGAACAGCGACGCGGTGACCAGCAATCTGGCGCTCTACCAGCTCCAACGGCACAGCGATCATCACGCCCATCCCACCCGGCGCTACCAGGTCCTGCGGTCGTTCGAGGAGTCGCCCCAACTGCCGGCGGGATACGCCACGCTGCTGCTCGCCGCGTACCTGCCCCCGGTGTGGTTCCGGCTGATGGACGACCGCGTCCTCGCCCACTACGGCGGCGACCTGAGCCGGGCGAACGTCCATCCGCCGCGGCGGCGTGCTCTGGCAGCCCGCTACCGGGCCTAGCGGATCCCGTCCCACATCGCATTGGCCGGCGCGATCCGCGACCGGGACGGTTCCATCGGGATGGGCGTCCGGGGCCGCTCCTCGTCCGAGGCCGGCCGGGCCGGGGCGGCGGCGGACGGTCGGACGTCGGTGGAGGGCCTCGCGGCGGGATCGGCGGCACCGCTCGTCCCGGCGGCGGCCCGGCCCGCGTCCCGCGCCACCAGCGACGCCGACCCCGTCGGGGCGAAGCTGCGGGACTCCCCGCGGTCGTAGGCGAGCAGATCCTGGCAGAGATCGCGGTAGCCGCGCAGCGCCATCCGCAGGTCCTCCGTCGACGCCTCGCCGCGGGAGCGCCATGCCTCGCGCAGGTCGCCGCGCTGCGCCTCGATCCGGTCCTGCAGGGCGCGTACCGCCTCGTCGACCAGGCGGTCGGCCTGCTCGACGGCGGCCCGAGGATCGTCGACGAAGCCGAGCAGGATCTCCCGCCACCGGTCGGCGTCGCGCCCCTGGCCGGGCCGGGAGTTCGCCGCGGGGCGGCGGTCGTGCCTGATGCCGTCGAGGCTCATGACGGTCCTTCCTGTCGTGCTACGAGGGGGCCGGCCACAGGGCGGCATGGGTGCCGTCGGCGCGGTGACCGCGGAGGTCACCCCGCCGAGAGAAGGGTTCTGGTGGACGGTTGTCAGCGCGCGGGTTCACGCCTCCCGCTGACCGGGGGTGGCGGCGAGGCCGGCGGCAGGCCGGTCCTGCCGGTCCGGCTTGGCTGCCTGGTCGTCGCTGGCGCTGGCGCTGGCGGCGGCGCCGGCGCCGGCGACGGCGTGGCTGCTGGCGCCGGCGGTCACGCCGACCAGTTGGTTGAACACCTCGCGGTAGCGCACGAAGGCCGAGCGCAGGCTCTCGGTGTCCCGCCGGCCCGCGGCGCCCTTCCCGTCCGGCTTGGCCGTGGTCCGCTGATGCGCCTCCCGGTAGCCGGCGACGACGCGCGGATGGTCGGCGGACAGCAGTTCGGTGCGTTCGGTGAAACTGCCGGCCGGGTATCCCCGGGCCCGCATCACCTCACCGACGAGGGCGTCCGCCAGGCTGGTCGCCTCGGCGGGATCGTCCACGAAACGGGTCTGCAGCGTCTCCCAGCGGGCCGTGTAGGTCTCCCGTTCGGCCTGGGTCAGCGGTGTGATGGTAAGCGCGTCGCGCCGGTCGGCAATCTGGCGGAGCTGGCGCTCCGCCGATCGCCGGTCCGAGTGCTCGGCGAGCACGCGGTCGTACTCGGGACCAAATCGCCGCTGCAGCCCCGCCCGTCGGCTGTCACGCTGCCCAAGGAGCATGACGCTGGCGAGGACGGCGACGGCGCAGATCACCAGTAAAATCCAGCCTACGGTGAGCACGGGAAAACCTCCGCCTGACGTCCCTCTTTCGCATCATGATCCGCCCGGTCGGGTACCCAGGTGCNTTCACGGTAAACGCGGGGAAAGCGGAACCGGGCATCCCAGGGCCCCGATAGTGCCGGCGGCGAGTGGCGACGTGCCTCGTTCCGCCTCGCCGCGTTCCAGGCCAGGGCTGTTTCGGCGTGCGGCGGTACACCCGGCGCCGAGGCCGGTCCCGATCCGGATGAACGGCTTCGCGGCCGAGAACCAGCGCGAGTTCCACCGTCCCCGGCCGCGCGCCGGCCGCGATCGAGGACGGCGGACAGGCCGCAGGTGCAATCCCCCGACGGAGGTAGATCCAGCAACGATGGTGGTTGNGGCACAGGGGCACCCGCTGATCGACCAGGCGCAGGGCCGTGCCATGAGCAGGGGAGGCGAAACACTCCTCGTCGCCGGTGGCCTTTCCCATGGCGGCGGGCTCCGGCCGGATCTGCAGATCAACGTCGGTCAGCGCGTCGGCGAACACTCCGTCATCGCCGGTCTGGAAACACCTCGCCGGTCTGGAAACACCTCGCCGGACGGGAAGATCTCGCGCCGGACTGGAACATCTCGCCGGTCTGGAAGGTCTCTGTCGACGTCGCGCCGCGGCGTCGTCCGCTCGGCGAGGGCAAGCCGCATTTCTCGGCGCGACACCTGCGGCGCCACCTGCCGGCTCACGACTCCGGGTCGTCCGGCTCGGTGGGCGGCGGGGGGGCCGACCCGCCGAGGTGCGCGGGCACCCACCAGTCGGCCTCGCCGGGCGCGGGACGCGGATAGCGTCGCTNCGCCTCGTCGAGCAGCTCGGTCATCACCTTGTGCAGGACGTCCGTCCCGGTCTGGCGGTCGGTGAGCTCGGCCGGGGGGACCGGCCGGCCCACCGTGATGGAGATCGGGGTGCCGATGGCGNCCCGAAGCTGGAACGGATGGCCCTTCGTGAGAACCCGCTGGCTGCCCCAGAGGATCACCGGGATCACCGGGACGTTCGTGTGCGCCGCCATCCGGGCCGCACCGGACTTGAAGGAGGCCAGGCAGAAACTCGGGCTGATCGTCGCCTCGGGGAAGACCCCGACGAACTCGCCGGCGCGCAGCGCCTTCAGCGCGTCCCGCAGCGACGCGGCCCCCGCCTGCCGGTCGACCGGGATGTGGTGCATCCCGCGCATCAGCGGACCGGAGATCCGATGGTCGAAGACCTCCTTCTTGGCCATGAAACGGACGAGCCGCCGCCGGGCGGTCCAGAACGGCAGGCCGGCGAGCGCGAAGTCGAGATAGGAGACGTGGTTGATCAGTACTATGCCGCCCCCGGAGGCGGGGATGTTCTCCGCACCCCGCACGTCGAGCCGCAGGCGCAGCGCGCCGAACAGCCCCCTCGCCACAGTGATAACCGGCCGGTAGACGTATTCCGCCACGACGGGCCACTCCTCAGCTTGTCCTCGCGGTCTCCCCCGGGCACCCAAACGCGTTCCCGACCCTACCGCCGCCCCCCGACCACGGGGGCGCCCGACAGGGGAGCGCACGCCCTTTCGAGGACCCCCGCCGGCACCTTCGCGCTCCCCTGGCCCGAGGATCGATGATGTCCGAACGGACGCCGTCGCCGGTGTCGGGCCGACGGCCGCGTATCGGGAGAGACGGCGCCGTAGCGGGCGACGCGTACATACGCGCAGTTGTCGGAGGGGAGCGGCCGGGTGGAGATCCTGCGGCGCAGCATCGAGGCGCAGGCGGCGCCGCCGCAGTGGGTCTTCGTCGTCGCCGCCGTCCTGGCGGCCGTGACGGTGCTCAGCGACCGACTGTGGCCCGTCGCCCGACACGTGATCACGATTGCGCACGAGGGCGGNCACGCCCTGGCCGCGGTCGCGAGCGGCCGGCGTCTGGCCGGCGTCCGCCTGCATTCGGACACCTCCGGGGTCACCGTCTCCTCCGGACGACCGACGGGCCCCGGTGTGATCGCCACGGTCGCCGCCGGCTACCCCACGCCCTCGCTGATCGGACTCGGCGCCGCCGCCCTGCTGGCCACCGGCCNCACGAGCCTGGTGCTCCAGCTCTGTGTGGCGATGCTGCTCGCGATGCTGGTGGTGATCCGCAACGGCTTCGGGGTGATGTCGCTGGTGGTCAGCACCGCGGCAATCCTCGCGGTCTCCTGGTTCGCGCCGCCCACCGCGCGCGCCGGGTTCGCCGCCTACGTCGCCTGCTTCCTGCTGCTGGGAGGGCTGCGGCCGGTGGTCGAGGTGCAGCGGCAGCGGCGCCGGCGCCGGGGGAGGGACTCGGATCCAGATCAGCTCGCCCGGCTGACCGGGCTGCCCCCGGGCTTCTGGGTGGGTCTGTTCGGCCTGACGGGGCTCGCCTGCCTCGCCGGCGGGGGCGGTCTGCTGTTCGGCTGAGCATCGGGCTTCGCCGAGCCGCTGCCGCGGGTCCCCCGCCGGGCGCCTGCCGGCAGCGACCGGGAATTGTCGGACTCGGCTGCCAGACTGGTCGCCATGTGCGGTCGTTACACGCAGAAGCTGAAGGCGGACGATCTGGTCGCCGCCATGTCCGCGCGCGACGAGACCGGCGGCGGGGTTGCGGAGAGCTACAACGTCGCCCCCACCTCGACGATGCCGATCGTCGTCGCCGAGCCGCCCGAGGCCGGCGGCGGACCGGGTGGCGCCGCCGGCGGCGATGCGGGCGGCCCGTCGGGTGACGATCTGTCGGGGCGGGAGCCAGCCGGCCGGGTCCTGCGGCTGGCCACCTGGGGGCTGGTGCCGTCCTGGGCCAAGGACCGCGCCATCGGCGCCAAGATGATCAATGCCCGGGCGGAGACGGTGGCGACCAAGCCGGCGTTCCGCGCGGCCTTCGCGGCCCGGCGCTGCCTCGTGCCCGCCACCGGCTTCTACGAGTGGTTCCATCCGGGCGGCGGCTCCCGGCGCGGCCAGCCGTTCTACATCTACCCGGCGGGGCACCCGGCGGGCGAGGGGGTCCTTGCCTTCGCCGGCCTCTACGAGGTGTGGCGCAAGGGGGACGTACCGTTGGTGACCTTCACGATCCTGACCACCGGGGCGGCCGAGGGCCTGGCGTTCCTGCACGACCGATCGCCGGTGATCCTTCCCGCGGCGGCCTGGGACCGGTGGATCGACCCGGCGGCCGATCCCGCCGCGCTCGCCCCGCTGCTGCGGCCGGCGCCGGTCGGGGTGCTCGCCGCCCATCCGGTGGGCGCGGCGGTGGGCAACGTCCGCAACAAGGATCCCCGGCTGACCGACCCGGTCGACCTCGATCCGACGGTGGCGGACGCGGTGGAACTGGCGGGCGGCCCTGCGGTGGCGGCTGCGGATCTGGTCGCCGGCGGTGATGTCGCGCACCGCAGAGCAGGGTCCGCCAGGGCGCGCCCGGCGGGGGCTGCTGTGGACCTGTCGCTGTTCGAACTCGATCCAACCGAGCAGTGAGCGGCGACGTCATCGCCCGCGGCGGGCGGTAAGTGGCCGGACGCATCGTGTGATTGCGGGTTCATCCAGCGGAAATCCGCGAGGATGGGGGTCGCCGCCGGCGGCGGCGTCAGGGGCGGACGGGCCCGCCGTCCGGGTCCTAGCCGACTCGGACCGGCCGCGGTCCGGCCCGACCGGCGCCGATCGGCGCTGACCGTAACCAGGCACGCACGGCCGGAGGAGAACCCGATGACGTCAATCACCGATCCGACCGACGCGGCGGGCACAGGTTCCGCCCCACCGCTGGAGGCGCCGGCCCCGGCGGACATCGCCGGGCTGGTCAACCTCCGCGACGTCGGGGGCATGACGACCGCGGACGGCCGTCGCACCCGCCCCGGCGTGCTCTACCGCAGCGAGATGCCGAAGGCGGGGGACCGCCCGCCGCCGGAGTCGGTGACCTGGCCNCCGCGTACGGTGATCGACCTGCGCTCGGCCGTCGAGCGCGGGCCCGATCCGCATCCGCTCGCCGCCCTCGGCGCCGAGATCAGGGTGTTTCCGCTGCTCGGCGACGAGGCGGCACCGGGCCGCCACACCGCCGCCTCGGGTGCGATGGAGGGCGGCCTGCAGGCGCTCTACGTGGCGATGGTCGAGCACGCTGCCCCCCAGCTCGCCGCGATCGTCAAGGTCGTGGGGGAGGCGCCGGGTCCGGTGCTCGTGCACTGCGCCGCCGGCAAGGATCGCACCGGAGTCACGATCGCCGTGCTGCTGCGCCTCGCCGGCGTCGTCGAGGGAGACGTCCTTGCCGACTACGCGGCCACCGAGCAGAACATGCGTGGCGTGGTCAAGCGGCTCAAGGGGCACGCCCTGCTGCCGGGTGTGAGCGACCCGGAGCGGGGGCGTGAGCTGGTCAAGACGTCGCTCGCCGCCGCGGAGGCGGTCATCGCGACGACCGACGCCCATCCCGGCGGGGTGGCCGGCTGGGTTCGGGACCACGGTGCCGACGAGGAGTCGATCCGCCGCTGGCGCGACCGCATCCTCGCCTGAGCGAGCCCGTGACGACGGCAGGGTACGGAGGTCCCGGGAGGGGGTCGCCTGCCTGCGTGGCGGGCGGGCGGCGGGCGGCCGGTGCCCAGGGCGGCGGACCGTCGGCGCCAGGCCGCCAGAACCCCGCGTCAGGCAGGCGTACGCGGCCGCAGCGACAGCCCCAGCGCGATCTCGGCGACTCCGGTGACGATGAGCTGGATCCCGAAGATCACCGCAAGCGCCACGATCGTCGCGTCCGGCCAGGCCAGGGCGAGCACGCCCAGCACCACGCTGAGCGCCGCCACCGCGTAGCTGGGCACCACGCCGCGGGCACCGGTCTCGGGCGATCGCAACGCCCGGGTCACCAGTGCCCGCGCGACGCCGGTGACGATCAGGATGGCGCCGACGAGCAGCGCCAGCACCCGCAACGTCACTCCCGGCCACAGGAGCACGACGACGCCGCCGAGGATGAGCAGGACCCCGAAGAAGGCGGTGCTGGCGGAGTTCTCAGCCCTGGCGGCGGCCAGCGTCTCACCGATCCCGGACAGGACCAGAGCCACCCCGGCAAGCACGGCCAGAGTGCCGGCCNTCGCGAACGGATTGAGGATCAGCAGAAGTCCCAACACCGTGACGGCCAGCCCGACGACGAGNAGCGCCGACCACAGGGCGCTGGGCGTCTGCTGGTGTCGCTGCTGCCGATAGATCGTCGCCATCGAGGCACCCCCTGAGTGGATCCGCACCACCTGTGCGGATCCACACCCGAGTTCCTACCCGGTGTCGGTCGGACCGCACCGCTCGGCGGCCCTCGACCGTCCCGCGGTCCGTCGGCGCCCCGTCAGCCGTCGCTGATGCTGATCGCCTCCGTCGGGCAGGCGTCGGCTGCCTCCTGAAGGTCGTCCCACCGCGTGTCGTCCGGCTCCTCGCTCAGTAGATAGAGGTAACCGTCGTCCCGGATCTCGAAGACGTCCGGAACGAGCTGAACACACGTGCCGCTGCTGGCGCAACGGTCGAAGTTGACGGTCACGTGCATCGGCGCACCTCCCGTGGTGCTCCCAGAATGTCGGCGTCGCGTGGACCTTACCGCTGGGCCCGGCGGAGGAACAGAAGGGTCACCTCCGCGGGCCACAGTGGCAAGGCGCCGTTCCCGGAGAGNCGTCAGGACGCCTTGATCGCGGAGATGTCGAGCTCGACCTTGACCTTGTCGCTGATGAGGACGCCGCCGGTCTCCAGCACCGCGTTGAAGGTCAGGCCGAAGTCCTTGCGGTTGAGGGTCGTGGTGCCGGTGAAGCCGGCCCGGACGTTGCCGAACGGGTCCTTGGAGCTGCCCTCGAAGGCGATGTCGAGGTCGACCGGGTGGGTGACGCCGCGGATCGTCAGATCGCCGGTGAGCACGTACTCGTCGTCGCCCTTGCCGGCGACCGCGCCGGTGCTGACGAAGGTGATCGTCGGGTAGGTCGCGACGTCGAGCAGGTCGGCGGACTTCACGTGGCCGTCGCGGTCCGGCACGCCGGTGTCGAACGAGGCGGTCTTGATCGTTACGGTGGCGGTGGACGCCGTCGGCTCGGCACCGTCCAGGTTCAGGGCGCCCTCGACGGCGGTGAACTGCCCCCGCACGGTCGTGACCATGGCGTGCCGCGCGGCGAAGCCGATCCGCGAGTGGGCGGGGTCGATCGTCCAGGTGCCGGTCAGGTCGGTCAGGGCGGTGGTCNTGGTCATTGGGTCCTCCAGAGGGAGCCGCCGGATACGTCGGTCGCCCGGCGACGGAGNGGTGTGGCGGGCCCGACCAGGCGGCAGGGTCCGTCGCCAGGTCGTTGCATGCGCAACTTACAGCTCGGGTCAACGTCCCGGCCGGGGACGTATTCCGCGAGCCGTCCGCTGATCTGTGACGACCGTAACGAGACTTCGGTCCTGCGCCCAGGGCCGCCGACCGATCTGTGGACAACCACCCGTTGTCCACAGATCGCCATCTGGCTCGGCGAACGGACCGAACATCGATCTACGGTCCGGTCATGGTCACAACCACCCCCGGTCCCGGGTGCCCGCCCCCATCCCCCCAGCGCGCGGCTCGGCTCCCGGAGCCACTCCCGCCCGATCCGCCCCCACCGGTGTTCACCGGCGAGCCGCGTCCACCCGGCGGGGTGCGCGAGGGCGTCTTCGCCGATGACGAGGACTGGCTCGGCGCCACCGTCGGCGCGGCCGTCCCAGACTGGGGCGACCGCCGCGACGGCGATGCCGACCGGAGCCCCGGTCTGCCTGACACTGACGGTTACGGCATCGCCGCAGATGCGGACCTTGATGCCCGTCCGGGAGCCGGACACGGNGGCTCTTCGCACTCCCTGGACAGATCGGCCGCCCGTCCGTCCACGGTTCCGGTCGTGGACGACGTGGCCGGTTGGGCGGAGCGCGGGGCGCCCACGGAGGGTGGCCGGCGGGNGGTTCGCGCGCGACTGAGCCGGCGGTTGCCGGCCAGCCTGCGCGGTGTGGTGACGGCGCCGGCCGCGAGCGCGACGCTGGTCCTGGCCCTGGTCGCGCTCGCCGCCGCGCTCCTGGCGACCTGGTTCGCCTGGCAGCACCGGCCGGTGGCGGTCGCCGCGCCGGTGGGCCGGCCCTCGGCGGTGGTCGCCCCGTCGAGGACGACGGCGGACGGCGGTTTCGTCGACGCCGTCGGGACGGACGCCGGCCAGTCCGTCACGGCGGCCGCGGCCGTCGGCGTGGCGGCCACGCCGGCCCGCGCCGGCGCCGCCAGTGAGGTGGTGGTCGACGTCGCCGGCCGGGTGACGCGGCCCGGTGTGGTCCGGCTGCCTGCCGGTTCTCGGGTGGTCGACGCGATCGACCGGGTCGGTGGCGTGCTTGCCGGCACCGACACGACGGGCGTCGGCCTGGCCCGGGTGCTGGTCGACGGCGAGCAGATCCTCGTAGACGGCCGCCCGGGGCCGCCGCCGGTCGTGGCCGCCCCGGCGCCCGGCACGGCCGGGTCCTCCCCCGCCGGTGGTGGTGGTGGCGCGCAGAGCGGTCCGATCGATCTCAACAGCGCCAGCTCCGAGCAGCTTGACGGCCTGCCCGGGGTCGGCCCGGTGCTCGCCGGGCGCATCGTTCAGTGGCGCACCGAGCACGGGCCCTTCCGCTCCCCGGAACAGCTTGGGGAGGTCACCGGCATGGGCGACAAGCGGCTGGCGGACCTGCTGCCGCTGGTGAAGGTGTGATGCGGCGATGGTCGCCGTGGGCATGGAGACCGGCCTCGCGCTGCCCCAGGGACCGTCGGCCGCAGTTGCGCCGGCCGACGCCCGGCTGGTCACGCCCGCGCTGGCGGCCTGGGTCGGCGCGGCGGTCGCGGTCCGCTGGTCGCTGCCGGACGCCGCACTCGTCCTCGCCGCCGCGGCAGTCCTGACGGTGCCGGCGGGCCTGCTGACCCGGGCCCGCCGCCGGCACCGGCGCGCTCCCGGCAGCGGGAGTGTCGCGGCGCCGTCTTCGATGGACGACGGCGGCGACGGCGATAGCCATGGCTATGGCGATCACGACGGCTTTCTGCCCGCGGCTGCCCGGGTGGCCCTGACGGCCGTGGTGTTCCTCGCCGCCGGAGTCCTCGCCGGCGGGCTGGCGGCGCGTCCCGGCAACCGGGGCCCGCTTGCCGATCTGGTGCGGCGAGGGGTGTCGGTGAGCGCTCGGGCCGTCGTCACGGACGATCCGCGGCCGGCCGCCACGGCCACGCCCCGAGTCGGTCCGCCAACGGCCACCGCCACGACGTTCGTCGTACCCGTCCGATTGGAGCGCGTCACCGCCGGGTCCGTCGTGGTGCGGCTGCGTGCCTCGGCCATCCTGCTCGGACGGGGGGTCGGCTGGAGTGGTCTGCTACCCAGCCAGCATCTCGACGTCGCGGGCCGGCTCGCCGCCCCTCGGGCAGGCGACACCGTCGCCGCGGTCGTGCTGGCCATCAGAGCGCCGCGCCTGCGGGGCGATCCTGATGCGGTGCAGCGCTTCGCCGGGCGGCTGCGGGTCGGCCTGCGCGAAGCCGCCGCAGGCCTGCCCGAGCCGCGGCGTGGTCTGCTGCCGGCGCTCGTCGTCGGGGACGTCTCCGGACTCGACGGGGACCTCCGCGCCGACTTCCGCCGGGCCGGGATGTCGCATCTGACCGCGGTCTCCGGCGGCAACGTCGCCATCGTGACCGCGGCTGCTCTGGTCGTGGCGGCACGGGCGCGGCGTGGTCTGCGTGGGCGGGCGGTGGTTGGTGTGGCCGCCCTGGTCGGGTTCGTCGTCCTCGCCCGACCCTCCGCCAGCGTCCTGCGTGCCGCGGTGATGGGGCTCATCGGGCTGGCCGCGTTCGCCGCCGGCCGACCTCGCGCGGTCCTGCCAGCCCTGGCGGCGAGCGTCACCGTGCTCGTCCTCGCGCGGCCCGCCCTCGCGGTCTCCGTCGGCTTCGCCCTGTCCGTGCAGGCCACCGCCGGGATGATCGTCTTTGCGCCGGCCTGGCACACCGCCCTCGCGCGGCGGCTGCCCGATCGGCTCGCCGAGGTGCTCGCGGTGGCGGCGGCCGCCCAGCTGGCCTGCACGCCGCTGCTGGCGTGGATCGGCGGGGGCCTGAGCCTGGTCGCGATCGGCGCGAACGTCCTCGCCGTGGTGGCGGTGCCCGTGGCGACCGTGCTGGGCGTCCTGGTCCTGGTCGTCGCCGCCGTGTCGCCCCCGCTGGCCCGGATGCTGGCGCACGTTGCGGACCTGCCCTGCTGGTGGCTGGTGACGGTCGCGCACCGCTGCGCGCACCTTCCGGCGGCCACGGTCGGCTGGCCCGCCGGGGTCCTGGGAGCCGGCGCGGCAGCCTTCGCCGCCCTCGTCGCGGTGGCGGTACTGCGCCGGCGGTGGGGGCGCCGGGTGGCCGCCGCGGCCGTCGTCGGCCTGCTTCTGGCGCGCTGCGCCGTCGTCGAGCGGTTCGCCTCCTGGCCGCCTGCCGGCTGGCGGCTGGTGGCCTGCGACGTCGGGCAGGGGGATGCGCTGGTGCTGTCGGCCGGGCCCGGCAGTGCGGTGCTGGTCGACGCGGGACCCGATCCGGACCTGCTGGCCCGCTGCCTCGACGAGCTCGGCGTGCGGCGCCTACCCGTGATCGTCCTGAGTCACCTGCACGCGGATCACGTCGACGGGCTCCCCGGTGTGCTCGGCCGGCTGCCGGTGGGGGAGGTGCTGGTCGGTCCGCTGCGGGAGCCGGCGGGTCAGTGGCGATCAGTCCGTCGGTGGGCAGACCGGGCGCGCGTGCCGCTGCGCACCATCACCGCCGGTTCCCGGGGTCAGGTGGGAGCGGTCTGTTGGACGGTGCTGGCGCCACAGATCATCCTGCATGGCACCGACAGCGATCCCAACAACGACAGCGTCGTGCTGTCCGCCCGGGTCGGCCCCGTGACCATCCTGCTCACGGGGGACGTGGAGGNGACCGCCCAACGGCTGTCACTCGGCCGTCCGCAGGATCGGGCCGGGCTGCGGGCGGACGTCCTCAAGGTTCCGCACCACGGGTCCGCCAACCAGGACCCCGGATTCCTCGCCGCGAGCGGGGCCCGCTTCGCGTTGATCAGCGTCGGGACGGGCAACGACTACGGTCACCCGGCAGCATCGACGCTGCGCGCGCTGCGCCGGGCGGGGATGGCCGTCGCCCGGACCGACCGCGACGGGGCACTCGCCGTCGTCGCGCCGAGGTCGCCCGCCGGGGCGGGCCGGCCCGGCGAGTCCGGGCAGCCCGGTCGGCCCGGCGAGTCCGGCGAGTCCGGTCAGTCCGGCGAGGGGTGTCCCCGGCCCGGGGTGGATCCCTCGGCCCGGCTCTCGGTGTCGGACCGTGACGAGATCTCGGTGGTGCGTCGCCGAGCAGGGGAGGGATCGTGACATGCTCACCCGCGTGCCAGCTTCTCCAGCGCCCCCGCTCGTTCTCGTCTCCGGTGACGAGGACCTGCTCGTCGGGCGAGCCGTCCGCGAGGTCCTCGACGCGGCCCGGGCCCGCGACCCCGAGGTGGAGGTCGTCGACCGGGCGGCCGCCGAGTTCACCGAGGCGGACATGGTGGACCTCGGCGCCACGTCGATGTTCGGCGGTGGCCGGGCGGTCGTCGTCCGGGGGGTGCAGGACCTCGGGGAGGAACTGCGCGACGCGCTGCTGGCCTACATCAGCCATCCCCTCGACGACGTCGTGCTCGTGCTCGTGCACAGCGGAGCGGTGAAGAACCGCAAGCTGGCCGACGCCATGAAGGCGGCGGGCGCCCGCGTCGTGCCCGCCGCGAAGATCACCAAGCCCCGGGAGCGGCACGACTTCGTGGTCGCCGAGGTCCGTCGCCTCGGCGGGCGTGTCAGCGACGGCGCGGTGCGGGCCCTGCTCGATGCCGTCGGGGGCGATCTGCGCGAGCTCGCAGCGGTGTGTGACCAGCTCGTCGCCGACACCGAGGGCGGCATGTTGGACGAGGCCGCGGTGGCCCGGTTCCATCGGGGACGCGCCGAGGCCACCGGGTTCGCCGTCGCCGACGCGATCATCGGAGGTGACCTGCCGCAGGCGCTGACGCTGCTGCGCCAGGNGGTCGAAGGGGGGACCGCGGCCGTGTTGATCACTAGTGCCGTCGCCGGCGGGCTGCGGGATCTCGCCCGGGTGTCCTCGGCGGGCCCGGGGACGAAGTGGGATCTCGCCCGCGCCCTCGGCATGCCCGACTGGAAGGTCGAGAAGGCGCAGCGTTCGGCGCGTGCCTGGTCCGATCCGGGCCTNGCGCTCGCGCTGCGCGCGTCGGCGACGGCGGATGCCGGCGTGAAGGGGGCGTCCGTGGACGCGGGCTATGCGCTGGAGAAGCTCCTGCGCGAGGTGGCCGCAGCGCGGTCGTTTCCCCGGGATCGGGCCCACCGCGGCGGGCGTCGATGACCGGGGCGCCGCGGCCGGAGGGATCGTCCGCGACGGGCGGCCCGGGCGCGCGGCCGGGGCCGGCCATGGGGCACGACGCCGTGGATCCCGGCGAGACCGACGCGCCGCCACCGGGAGGCTGGTTCGGGCTGCGAGTCCTGCCCGCCGGCTGGATGCGCGGGCTGCTCACGACCGTCACGGGGCTGGTCACGGTGGTCGTCGCGCTGGGAGACCTCGCGAGCGCCTGGGTGGTCGGCGTCCTGCCGGTGACCGTCGGCGCGATGGTCGCCTACCACGAGGTGCTCGAACGGCTGATCCATCCGGCGGGCAACGAGACGCTGGTCGGCGGTCCGGCGAGTGCGCAGAACCCGCCGGGCGATCAGGCAGTCCGCTAGGACCGCTCCGACTGCCGACTGCCGACTGCCGACTGCCGACTGCTACCCGCGCCCGCGGCGGCGAGAGGGTGTGGCTCGCGGGCAGGGCAATCCACGGGCTGGCGATCGCGCAGGGCCGGCCAGGGGCGCGGACACGCAGAAAAGCCGGAGCACCCCTGGTGCCCCGGCTCCGCCGCGCGGTGTCAGCTGGCCGTCAGGCTCGCGTGCGCGCGGNCCAGCGCCGACTTCTTGTTGGCGGCCTGGTTCGGGTGGATGACACCCTTGCTGACAGCCTTGTCCAGCTTGCGGGAGGCGACCCGTAGGGTCTCGCCGGCGCGCTCGGCGTCGCCCGCCTCGACCGCGTCGCGGAACCGGCGCACGTGGGTCTTGAGCTCGGACTTGACAGCCTTGTTGCGCAGCCGCNGCTTCTCGTTGGTGAGGTTGCGCTTGATCTGCGACTTGATGTTGGCCACGCGGAGGAACCTCTGGTTGTCGAGTCGGGATGGTGNGGACACGTCATCATACGGACNCCGGCCGCGCGCGGCGGCCCGGCGTACCGACGCCTCGGAGGCCGGCCGGCCACCTGCACCGAAATCGGTGTGACGCGGAGTCGGAGACGGCCGGACCGCTCGGGACGACGACGCGGCCCACCAAGGCGGCGCCCAGAATATCAAACCGCTGCCGGCCGGTGCACCGGCGCAACCACCGCGCCGCCTCCTGGCACGATGAAGGGAGGTCGACCCAGATCCCGNCACGGGACGGCTCCCGTGACCACCGCGAGCGAAACGAGAACTCTCCGCGTGTCCGCAGCCCCGCACCTGGCGCCCGGCGCCGACCCCGCGATGATCCGCAACTTCTGCATCATCGCCCACATCGACCACGGCAAGTCGACCCTTGCCGACCGGATGCTCGGTGTGACCGGAGTGGTGGAGGCGCGCAACATGCGCGCCCAGTACCTCGACCGGATGGACATCGAGCGCGAGCGTGGGATCACGATCAAGGCCCAGAACGTGCGGTTGCCCTGGCGGGNGCAGGACGGGCAGGACTACATCCTGCATCTCATCGACACGCCCGGCCATGTCGACTTCAGCTACGAGGTGAGCCGGTCGCTGGCCGCCTGCGAGGGCGCGGTGCTGCTGGTCGACGCCNCACAGGGGATCGAGGCCCAGACGT
Organism: Frankia sp. AvcI1; assembly: GCF_001420875.1. NCBI lineage: Bacteria > Bacillati > Actinomycetota > Actinomycetes > Frankiales > Frankiaceae > Frankia > Frankia sp. AvcI1. The sequence continues at coordinate 99,544 of NZ_LJFZ01000017.1, forward strand.
TGGCGAACCTCTACCTCGCGATCGTGAACGACCTGACCATCGTCCCCGTCCTGAACAAGATCGACCTGCCGGCCGCCCAGCCGGAGAAGTACGCCGAGGAGATCGCGGCGATCATCGGCTGCGACCCGGGTGACGTACTGCGCGTGTCGGGCAAGACCGGCCAGGGCGTGCCGGAGCTGCTCAACGAGATCGTTCGGCAGGTGCCCGCGCCGGTCGGCAACCCCGCCGGACCCGCCCGCGCCATGATCTTCGACAGCGTCTACGACATCTACCGCGGCGTCATCACCTACGTCCGGGTCATCGATGGCACCCTCACCACCAGGGACCGCTGCCTGATGATGTCGACGGGCGCCAGCCACGAGACCCTCGAGGTGGGGGTGATCTCGCCGGACCCGCATCCGACGGGCTCGCTGTCGGTCGGTGAGGTCGGCTATGTCATCCCCGGGGTCAAGGACGTCCGCCAGGCCCGCGTGGGCGACACCGTCACCACCACCCGCAATCCGGCCACGGAGATGCTCGGCGGCTACCGCGACCCGCTGCCCATGGTGTATTCGGGGCTGTATCCGATCGACGGCAGCGAGTACCCGGCGTTGCGCGAGGCGCTCGACAAGCTCCAGCTCAACGACGCCGCCCTGACCTACGAGCCGGAGACGTCGGNGGCGCTCGGCTTCGGCTTCCGCTGCGGCTTCCTCGGCCTGCTGCACCTGGAGATCGTCCGGGAGCGCCTCGAGCGCGAGTTCAACCTGACGCTGATCTCCACCGCGCCGAACGTCGTCTACCGGGTGGTGATGGAGGACCTCTCCGAGATCACCGTGACCAACCCGAGCGACTGGCCCGGCGGGAAGATCGCCGAAGTGTACGAACCGGTCGTCGACGCGATGCTGCTGCTGCCCACCGACTTCGTCGGCGCGGTCATGGAGCTCTGCCAGGGCCGGCGCGGCGTGCTCAAGGGGATGGACTACCTGTCCACCGACCGGGTCGAGCTCAAGTACACCCTGCCGCTCGGTGAGATCATCTTCGACTTCTTCGACGCGTTGAAGTCCCNGACCCGGGGGTACGCGAGCCTCGACTACGAGCCGGCCGGTGAGCAGCTCGCCGACCTGGTCAAGGTCGACATCCTGCTACAGGGCGAGACGGTCGACGCCTTCTCGGCGATCGTGCACAAGGAGAAGGCCTACTCCTACGGCGTGGCGATGACGACCAAGCTGCGCGAGCTGATCCCACGCCAGCAGTTCGAGGTGCCGATCCAGGCGGCGATCGGCAGCCGGATCATCGCCCGGTAGAACATCCGGGCGATCCGCAAGGACGTGCTGGCCAAGTGCTATGGCGGTGACATCACCCGCAAGCGCAAGCTGCTGGAGAAGCAGAAGGAGGGCAAGAAGCGGATGAAGACCATCGGGCGCGTCGAGGTCCCGCAGGAGGCGTTCATCGCCGCGCTGTCCACCGACACCGGGAAGTCCGCGACGAGCAAGTGATCCACCCCCGGGCGGGGGAGATCGGGCGGGTCGACCCGGGGGAGACCGCCGATCACGGCCACCCCCCGGGAGGTCGGCGCGTCGTCAGCTCGTCGGCAGCGGGCTCGCGGGCAGGCGGATCGGCTCGGTCACCGGTTCGGCGAGGGAGAGATCACCGGCGGGCGCGGCGGCGCTGGAACGATACACGGTGGTTCGGGGCGGGAGCAGTTCGGAGATCTCCTCGAGAACGGCCCTGACGTCATCGTCCATGTCCGGATCTTTTCGCACCGGGCTCGACCGGTCGACGATGGTCCGCCCATATCTGATCTTTCGTCAACAACGGGGGCAAAACGTGCCCGACGTCTCGCCGGTGCCGAGGGGGACCCCCGTTTCCGGTGCTTATCCCGCCGTGGTCCTGTTGTGGCCATCTTCGGCCCGCTCGTGCACTTGACAAACGTGGCGTTGCTGTAACCCCATCCGTTGGGGGCACACTGGGGGCATGCCACAAAAGCCTCCCGACGGGTCACCTCCGCCCGACGACGGCGCTCTCCCGCCGGCCGCTCTGGCCGAGCTGACCGAGCGCGCGCTCGGGGCGTACGTGCACGTGCCCTACTGCGCGGCACGCTGCGGCTACTGTGACTTCAACACCTACACGGCGGCGGATCTGGGCGGTGCCCTGGTCTCCTCGGTGGGCCTGACGACCTTCGTCGACATCGCCACGAAGGAGATCCGGCTGGCCCGGGCGGTGCTGGGCGACGCCGACCTGCCGATCTCCACCGTGTTCATCGGCGGCGGGACGCCGACCCTGCTCTCCGCGGGTGACCTCGCCCGCCTGCTGCACGCCCTNGACGCCGAGTTCGGGCTCGCCGCCGACGCGGAGGTCACCACCGAGGCGAACCCGGAGTCGGTCGACCCGGCCCAGCTCGAGCAGTTGCGGGCGGCCGGCTACACCAGGGTCTCGTTCGGCATGCAGAGCGACCGGCCGCACGTGCTGGCGGCGCTGGACCGCCGGCACACCCCCGGGCGGGTCTCCGAGGTGATGCGCTGGGCGCGCAAAGCCGGGTTCGAGCAGGTGAGCCTCGATCTGATCTACGGGGCGCCGGGCGAATCCGAGGCCGACTGGGCGGCGAGCCTGCGGGCCGCGGTGCAGTTGGGCCCGGACCACGTCAGCGCCTACGCGCTGACCGTCGAGGAGGGCACCAAGCTGTCGCGTCGGGTGCGCCGCGGCGAGCTGCTCGAGCCCGACGACGACCTGCTCGCCGACCGGTACCTGCTCGCCGACGAGATCCTCACCGCCGCCGGACTGACCAACTACGAGGTCAGCAACTGGTCGCGCGGTCCGGCCGCCCGTTGCCGCCACAATCTGGGCTACTGGCGGGGCGACCACTGGTGGGGCTTCGGCCCGGGCGCCCACAGCCACGTCGGCGGTGTGCGGTGGTGGAACGTGCGCCATCCGGCCGAGTACGCCGCCCGCCTCGGCGCGCAGCGCAGTCCGGCCTCGGCGCGCGAGGAACTCGACGCGTCCACCCGACGGGTCGAGCGGGTGATGCTGGGGGTACGGCTCGCCGAGGGGCTCGGCGTGGCCGAGCTCGACGAGGCCGGGCTGGCGGCGTGCGCGGATCTCGCTCGCTCGGGCCTGGTCGAACCGGGCGCGCTCGAGTCCGGCCGGGTGCGCCTGACCCGCCGCGGTCGCCTGCTCACCGACACGGTGGTCCGGGCTCTGCTGNCAGACTGATCCATGGCCGACCGGCTGATCCTTGGCCGACCGGCTGATCCCTGGCCGACGGGTCGGCTCACGCTCGATCGGGCGGGCCGCCATGGTGCGGAACCCGGGTGCCCCGATGGTCGTTCTGTTGGAAGGATGTCGCCGACTCCTCACCGGCCATTCGTGGAGCGGCTCATGTTGTGTGCTTCATNCTTGGCTGACGGCTACACTTGGCACTCACTGCGGCCGAGTGCCAGGCNTGGTGTCGTCGGTGCTGGTGCACGCACCGTGGCCCGGCCACGTCCCGCTTGGTGAAGGGGGTGCGACCGCGTGCTAGAGGAACGGCGGCTCGAGGTCCTGCGGGCGATCGTGGAGGACTTCGTCCTGAGCAACGAGCCGGTGGGCTCCAAGGCGCTGGCGGAGCNTCATAATCTCGGGGTCTCGCCGGCTACTGTCCGCAACGACATGTCCGCGTTGGAGGAAGAGGGCTACATCACGCAGCCCCACACCAGCGCCGGGCGGATTCCGACGGACAAGGGCTACCGGTTGTTCGTCGACCGATTGTCCGGGGTCAAGCCGCTGTCCCGGGCCGAGCGCCGGGCCATCCAGAGCTTTCTGGAAGGCGCTGTCGACCTCGACGACGTCGTCCGCCGCTCGGTTCGCCTGCTCGCTCAGCTCACCCGCCAGGTTGCGGTGGTGCAGTACCCGTCGCTGTCGAGCAGCAGCGTCCGGCACATCGAGGTGGTGACCCTCGGCCCGCGGCGGATGCTCATGGTGATGATCACCGATACCGGTCGGGTGGAGCAGCGGATCATCGACAGTCTCACGCCGGTGNACGAGGAGATCGCGGGCGAGCTGCGGGCGACCCTCAACTGCGCGCTGGCCGGCCAGCGGCTGGTCGACGCCCCCGAGGTCGTCGCCACCCTGCCCGACCAGGCCCGCCCGGAGCTGCGGCCGTGCCTGGCGACGATGACCGGGGCGGTGCTGGAGTCCCTGGTGGAGCGCCCGGAGGAGCGTCTCGCCATGGCCGGTACGGCGAACCTCACCAGGGCCTCGGTCGACTTCGCCGACTCGTTGCGGTCGATACTGGAGGCGCTCGAGGAGCAGGTCGTGTTGATGAAGCTCATCGGCTCGGCCCGCGAGACCGGTACTGTAACGGTACGCATCGGTCGAGAGACGGACGTGGACGCCCTGCGGTCGACCGCAGTGGTGNCCACCGGCTATGGCCGCGGTCCTTTCGCCCTGGGCGGAATGGGAGTGGTCGGTCCGATGCGCATGGACTATCCGTGGACGATGGCGGCCGTCCGGGCCGTCGCCAAATACGTGGGTGAACTCTTGGGTGCCGACTGATGGCCGTGGACTACTACGCAGTTCTCGGCGTGCGCCGAGACGCGTCGAACGACGAGATCAAACGGGCCTACCGCAAGCTCGCACGGGAGCTGCACCCTGATGTCAACCCCGACCCGGAGGCGCAGCAGCGTTTCCGCGGGGTGACCGCGGCCTACGAGGTGCTCTCGGACCCGGAGAAGCGCCAGATCGTCGACCTGGGCGGCGACCCGCTCGCGCCCGGTGGCGGTGGTGGGGGTGCCGGCTCGCCGTTCGGCGCCGGCTTCGGCGGGCTCGGCGACATCATGGACGCCTTCTTCGGCGGCGGGACGGCCCGCGGGCCCCGCTCCCGGGTCCGGCGCGGCAACGACGCGCTGCTGCGGATCGAGCTGGACCTGGCCGAGACCGCCTTCGGTGCCACCCGGGAGATCACCGTGGACACCGCGGCCGTGTGCTCGACCTGCACCGGCGCNGGGGCGGCTCCCGGCACCCATCCGGCGACCTGCGGCACCTGCGGCGGTCGTGGGGNGGTCCAGCAGGTGACCCGCTCCTTCCTGGGGCAGATGGTCACCTCTCGTCCGTGCCCGCGCTGCTCGGGTACCGGCACGGTGATCGAGCATCCCTGCCGCGACTGCGGGGGGGACGGCCGGGTCCGCAAGCGTCGCACCCTGACGGTGAAGATCCCCTCCGGGGTTGAGGACGGGATGCGCATCCGGCTGTCCGGGGAGGGCGAGGTCGGCCCCGGTGGCGGGCCGCCGGGCGACCTGTACGTCGAGGTCTCCGAACGCCAGCATCCGGTGTTCACCCGTGAGGGCGACGACCTGCACTGCGAGCTGCCGCTGCCGATGACCTCGGCGGCGCTGGGCACCTCCGCCACCCTGGAGACCCTCGACGGCACCGAGACGATCGCGGTGAAGCCGGGCACCCAGNCAGGCGAGGTCATCAAGCTTGCCGGGCGCGGCGTCCCNCACCTGCGGGCCGCCGGGCGGGGGCACCTGCACATCCACATCAACGTGGAGACGCCGACGAAGCTGGACGCGGAGCAGGAGCGGTTGCTCCGGGAGCTGGCGAAGATCCGGGACGAGGAGGCGCCCGCGGTCGTGGGCGGTTCCACCGGTGGCAGCGCGAGCGGGCTGTTCCGCCGGCGCGGGTCGCGGCGCGGGCGCTAGCCCGTCGGCGCGGCCGGTCCCGGTCTCCGGTCCGTACTCCGCCGAGAGGATCCCCACTGACCAGCGCGCTGTTTCGGCTGTCCCCGCTGCCCACCGCGGACGTGTTCACCCTGTCCGGACCGGAGGGGCGTCATGCGGCGACGGTGCGCCGGCTGCGCCCCGGCGAGCCGGTGGACGTCACCGACGGTCGCGGGGCGGCGTTGGAGTGCGCCGTCGTCGCCGTCCGGCGCGACGAGATCGACTGTGCGGTGCGCCGACGGGTCGACGCGGCGGTGCCACATCCCCGCCTCGTCGTCGTGCAGGCGCTGGCCAAGGGCGACCGCGGCGAGCGGGCGGTGGAAATGCTGACCGAGGTCGGTGTCGACGAGATCGTGCCGTGGTCGGCGGCGCGCTCGGTGGTCCGTTGGGACGGCGAGCGGGGCGGGCGGGCCCGGGAACGCTGGGTTCGGGCCGCGGCGGAGGCGTCGAAGCAGTCCCACCGCCTGCACTGGCCGGTGGTCGGCGACCTCGTCGGGACGGCGGAGCTGACCCGGCGTGTGGCGTCGGCGGCCCTCGCCGTGGTGCTGCACGAGCAGGCCGGCGACCCGCTGGTGGGCCTGGCCCGCCGCAGCGCCGCGGCCCTCGACGGGGTGACGGCGGTGGCATCGGTGGCATCCGCGGCTCAACCGAACCCGGCGGCGGAGATCCTGCTCGTCGTCGGCCCCGAGGGGGGCATCGCCGACGCCGAGGTGGACGCGCTGCATCAGGCCGGCGCCGTGGTGGCGCGCCTGGGTCCGACGGTGCTGCGCACCTCCACCGCCGGCGTGGTGGCGTCCTCGGTCGTTCTTGCGGATCTCGGCCGCTGGGACGCTCGACGTGTTGATGGATAGACTGGCGGGGTAGCGCCTGCGACTGGCGTTTGGTGGGTGGTTCCTGCCCCGGCAGGGTGCTGACCCGAGTGCCCGTCCTCCACGCGTCGCACCACCCACCACGGTCATCGATCCTGAGAGGTGCCGCGGCCGTAGCTGGCCGCTCTCTATGCCCGAATCCGTCACGCCACCCGTCGCGCCGGCCGCTGCGGCCACGACGCGCATCGTCGTCCCCGGCCCGCACAGCATGGTGAGCCTGCTGGGCCAGCAGGACGAACTGCTGCGTACCGTCGAGCGGGCCTTCTCCTCGGACATCCACGTGCGCGGCAACGAGATCACCATCACCGGCCCGCCGGCGGAGAACGAACTGGCCGCGCAGCTGTTCGCGGAGCTCATCGCCCTGCTCGACGCGGGCACCGAGCTCAGCCCGCAGCACGTCGACCACTCGCTGGCGATGCTGCGCAGCGGTTCGCAGGAGCGGCCCGCCGAGGTCCTCACCCTCAACATCCTGTCGAACCGGGGCCGGACGATCCGCCCCAAGACGCTCAATCAGAAGCGTTACGTCGACGCGATCGACCAGCACACGATCGTGTTCGGGATCGGGCCCGCCGGTACCGGCAAGACGTACCTGGCGATGGCGAAGGCGGTTCAGGCGCTGCAGGCCAAGAAGGTCAACCGGATCATCCTGACCCGGCCGGCGGTCGAGGCGGGGGAGCGGCTCGGCTTCCTGCCGGGCACCCTGTACGAGAAGATCGATCCCTACCTGCGCCCGCTCTACGACGCGCTGCACGACATGATCGACCCGGACTCGATCCCGCGGCTGATGCAGGCCGGGACGATCGAGGTCGCCCCGCTGGCCTACATGCGCGGCCGGACCCTGAACGACGCCTTCATCATCCTCGACGAGGCGCAGAACACCTCGCCCGAGCAGATGAAGATGTTCCTCACCCGGCTCGGCTTCGGAGCCAAGATCGTGGTGACGGGTGACGTCACCCAGGTCGACCTGCCCAGCGGTACCCGCAGCGGGCTGCGGGTCGTCCGGGAGATCCTCGACGGCGTCGAGGACGTGCACTTCGCGTCCCTGACCAGCTCCGACGTCGTCCGCCACCGGCTGGTGAGCGAGATCGTCGACGCGTACGCCCGCTGGGACGCCGCCGCGGACCATGCCGGTGCCGCGGCTGCGGCGCCCGCCCGCCCCGGCCGCCGCGAGCGACGGTGACCGTGTCGGGGCTCGGAGAGGACTGCTGATGGCCGTGTTCGTCGCCAACGAGTCGGGCGCGAACGACGTGGACGAGGTCCGGCTCACGGCCCTCGCCCGCTTCGTGCTCGACGCGATGAAGGTGAACCCGCTGGCGGAGCTGTCGGTGATGCTGGTCGAGGAGAAGGCCATGGCCGACCTGCACGTGCGGTACATGGGCGAGGAGGGCCCGACCGACGTGCTCTCCTTCGCGCAGGACGACGCGTTCGACGCCTCCTGGTCGGAGTCGGTCGACGACGATCCCACGACGCTGCTCGGAGATGTGGTCCTCTGCCCCGACGTCGCGCGCCGCCAGGCGGAGCAGGCGGGGCACTCCCACGAGCGCGAACTGCACCTGCTGTGCACCCACGGCATCCTGCACCTGCTCGGGTACGACCATGCCGAGCCGGACGAGGAACGCGAGATGTGGAAGATCCAGAACAAACTGTTGGCGTCCTGGGACACCGCGGTGAAGGCCGCCGGCGGGAAGCGTCCCGCCGGCGGTGCGGACGGTGCGGACGGAGCTGGAGAGCCCGGCCCCACCGCCGCGCGCTGACCCCGGTCGGGGGGAGCCGATGAGCTCCGGCGATCTTCTGCTTGTCTTCATCGCGGTGGTCGCGTCCCTCGCCGCCGCGGGTTTCGGCTGCGTGGACGCGGCCCTGACCCGGGTGTCGCGGGTGTCGGTGGACACCTTCGCGCGCCAGGGGCGTGCCGGTGCGGCGAACCTCGCGACCGTCGTCGCCGACCCCGGCCGCTTCCTCGCGTTGCTGCTGCTCCTGCGGGTGGTCGGCGAGATGCTCGCCGCAGCCTGCCTGACGATCCTGTTCGCGCACGCCTACGGGACGGGCTTCGCCGCCGTGGGGCTCGGCACCCTGGTGGCGACCCTGATCGCCTACATCCTCGTCGGGGTGATGTTCCGGACCCTCGGCCGCCAGCACGCCCCGGCGGTCGCGCTCGCCACCGCGGGGCTGACCGTTCGCCTCGCCCGGATCTTCGGGCCGCTGCCTCGGCTGCTCATCGCGTTGGGCAACGCCGTCACCCCGGGGCCCGGATTCCGGGACGGGCCCTTCGCCTCCGAGGCGGAGCTGCGCGACCTGGTCGACCTCGCCGAGGAGAACGAGGTCATCGAGCGCGAGGAACGCGACATGATCGCGTCGGTGTTCGAGCTGGGTGACACCCTCGTCCGGGAGGTGATGGTGCCACGACCGGACATGGTGTTCATCGAGTCGTCCAAGACCGTGCGCCAGGCTCTCTCGCTTGCCCTGCGCAGCGGTTTCTCCCGCGTCCCGGTGATCGGCGAGAGCGTCGACGACGTCGTGGGCATCGCCTTTCTCAAGGACATGGTCCGCCGCGAGCGCGANGGCGACGAGGACGGTCCCGTCGCCGAGATCATGCGCGCGCCCGTGCTCGTGCCGGAGAGCAAGCCCGCCGACGACCTGCTGCGGGAGATGCAGGCCTCGCGGACCCACATGGCGATCGTCATCGACGAGTACGGTGGGACCGCCGGGCTCGTGACCATCGAGGACATTCTCGAGGAGATCGTCGGCGAGATCACCGACGAGTACGACAGCGAGGTGGCACCGGTGGAGTGGCTCGATCCCGACACGGCTCGGGTCACCGCCCGGCTCGACGTGGACGATCTCGTCAAACTCTTCGACTTCGACGTCGACGAACTGCCCGGCGCGGACGACTCGGTGACCGTCGGCGGCCTGCTCGCCACGGCCCTGGGTCGGGTTCCCATCCCGGGCGCCACCGTGACGGTCGGCGGCCTGCGGCTGTCCGCGGAACGGGCGGCCGGCCGGCGCAACCAGATCGGCACGATCGTCGTCAGCCGCCCGCCGCGCCCGCCGGGCGACGCCGACGACCCGGCNCCGGGCGGAGCAGACGGCGGTGAGCCGGCCGGGCGCTCACCCCAGGACGGAAAGGTAATCTCGTGACCGCTGACCCGACCCCGCAGGCGACGGCGCCCGCCGGGGCGGCCCTCGACCTGGCCGCGGAGGACGCGAAACTGCTCGTCCTGGCCCGCTCGGCGCGGCTGCGCGCCTACGTGCCCGACGGCAGGCCCGCCGAAGGTGCGGCCCTGCGTGACACCGACGGCCGCACCTACGCCGCCGCCACCGTCGGGCTGAGCCGGCCGGAGTTGGCGATCTCGGCGTTGCGGGCGGCCGTGGCCGCGGCGGTCTCCAGCGGGGCGCGCCGCTTCGAGGCCGCGGCCGTCGTCACGGAAAGTGATGAGGTCGCGGGCGACGATGTTGCCACCCTCGCCGAGTTCGGCGCCGGCGTCCCCGTCTTCCTCGGCGGCACCGACGGCGTGGCTCGCAGCAGGACGAACAGCTAGCGTGCCGACTCCGAGTCACGCCCCCGGCGGCACGACCCCGGCGGAGTTCAGGTCCGGGTTCGCCTGCCTCGTCGGCCGGCCCAACGCCGGCAAGTCGACGCTGACGAACGCGCTGGTCGGCACCAAGGTCGCCATCACCAGCGGCCGGCCGCAGACGACCCGGCACGCCATCCGGGGCATCGTGCACCGCACCGACGCCCAGCTCGTCCTCGTCGACACGCCCGGGCTGCACCGGCCGCGCACGCTGCTCGGCCAGCGTCTCAACGACGTCGTGCGCGCCACCCTGTCCGAGGTCGACGTCGTCGGCTTCTGCATGCCCGCCGACGAACCCGTGGGCCGGGGTGACCGCTTCATCGCCGAGGAGCTGTCCCGACTGCCGAAACGGACTCCGGTGGTGGCCATCCTGACCAAGACCGACAAGGTCGGCGACGCCGACAGGATCGGCGCGCGGCTGCTCGACGTGGCCGGCCTCGGCGACTTCAGTGACATCGTCCCGGTCAGCGCCATCCGCTCCTACCAGGTGGACGTGCTCGCCGACGTGCTGGCCGCCCGGCTGCCGACGGGCCCGGCACTCTACCCCGGCGGCGAGCTGACCGACGAGCCCGAGCAGGTCATGGTCGCCGAGCTGGTCCGGGAGGCGGCGCTGGAGGGAGTCCGCGACGAGCTGCCGCATTCGCTGGCGGTGGTCGTCGAGGAGATGATCCCTCGGGAGGGTCGATCGCCCCAGAACCCGCTGCTGGACGTGCGGGTGAACGTCTTCGTCGAGCGACCCAGCCAGAAGGCGATCGTCATCGGCTCCGGCGGCTCCCGACTCAAGACGGTCGGCACCCGGGCCCGCGGGCAGATCGAGGCGCTGCTCGGCACGCCGGTCTTTCTGGACCTGCACGTCAAGGTCGCGAAGGACTGGCAGCGCGACCCCCGCCAGCTACGCCGCCTGGGCTTCTAGCCCGCGGCCGGGGCCGCCCGCCGCCGACCCGCGCGCACGGTCCGCGGGGGTGCGGTCACGCGCGGTGCGGTGCGCACGGCAAGTTGCGGTGCGTGCGGCGAGTTGCGGTGCGTGCGGCAAGTCGCGGTGCGACGGGCACGGTTTCGGGGGCTGAAGCGTACGGAACGCACCGCAGCCGCAGGGTGCCGGTGCCGATCAGCGGCCGAACGGCCACCGTGGCCACCGATGTCGGCGGGGAAGCGCCCGGGTCGGAGGGTCGGACCCGTCGTTGACGACCGCGCCGTCGACGATCTCCAGGATAGGTGGCATGGCCCGCCGCGGTCGCCGCTGCGCCGCCGCGGCGGCGTCCGCGGTCGCGGGGGAGGGGCCGGGGGTGGGGGCGGGGGATCCGTCGTTCGGTGTCCCGGCATCACCGGAACCGGTGCGCCGGGACACCGGGGCGTCACCGGCCGCCTCGTCCGGTTCCCTGGCGGTGACCTGCTCGGACTCGGCCTGCATGCGCTTCCTGACCGGGTCGGTGATCACGGTCTCGTCGGCCCTGGTGCTCGGGTCGGCCGCGAGGGTCTGGTCGGCCGTGAGGACCTCGTCGGGCGTGGAGGTCTGGTCGGGCGTGGTGGTCGGGTCGGTGGGGGTGGCCTTGTCGGTGGGCGTGACCTGGTCGGGGTGGGTGTCTTCGGCGGACTCCGGGGGCTCGCCGGACGTCCCGAGGGAGGCCGAGGATCGGTCGGATGACGGGGCCGGCTCGGCTGCGCCGGCATCGTCAGGTGCCGCGGGCCGGCCGGCTGCCGAGGGTGGGCCGGCTGCAGAGGTCTCGTCGGCTGCGGAGCTCCCGTCGGCTGCGGAGCTCTCGTCGGCGGCCGGTGTCACGGCGGAGCCGGGTGCCGCCGCGGCTCGCGCGGGTGGGACGGGGATGGCGGCGGCCGGGTCGTCAGCGAGGGTCAGCGGTGGTGCGTCGTCGGTGAGCGCGGCGTTCAGCAGCGCCTGGCGGTTGGCGAGGATGAAGGCCTTGGNCTCCGGGGGCTGCAGGGCGTAGCGGCTGAGCTTCTTGCCGNGCAGGTCTATCCGTTCGACGTCGTAGCGGCCCTTGGCGGGGTTCGTGAACTCCTCGCCGGTGCGCTTGCTCAGGTCCATGGAGACCAGGCGGCAGACGAAGAAGTGCNACACCGCGATCCCGTCGCCGCGTGGCGGGCTGGTGAGGAACACCTGCTGGACGCGGTCGACGGTCGCGCCGAGCTCCTCGGCGAGTTCGCGGTGCAGGGCCGCCTCCACCGAGCCGTCCTCGCGGTCCACCCCGCCGCCGGGGGTGGACCAGTAGGGCTTGCGCTTCGGCAGTGTTCGCCGGAAGACCACCAGCCGGCCGTTGCCGTCGATGAGGATCGCTCGCGCCGCCCGCCGTACCACCCGCACCAAGCCATCATCCGCAACCTGCGGGTTCCCCCGCGGAGGGAGTCCGGCTTCCATCGGCAAAGGTGACCATTTGTGTTCTCTCGTAGCCACTTGTGTTCTCTCGTATACGAGAGGTTGCGAAACGGGGCCGGTTCGTCGTGGCCATCTGCCGGATGACCTCGCCTTACCGCGCCGACCCCGGGTCGTGCAACCATGGGCGGGTGCCGGTGTATCGCGACGAAGGGGTCGTCCTGCGAACGACCCCTCTCGCCGAGGCTGACCGCATCATCACCGTGCTNACCCGGCGTGGCGGCCGGGTCCGGGCTGTTGCCAAGGGTGTGCGCAAGACATCCTCGCGGTTCGGCTCCCGGCTGGAGCCGGGCACCTACGTCGACCTGATGCTGCACTCCGGCCGGTCACTGGACACCGTCACCCAGGCCGACATCATCTCTCCCTACGGCACGACGATCGCGCTCGACTACGCCCGGCACACCGCCGCGGCCGTGATGCTCGAGACCGCCGAGCGGCTGACCAGCGAGGAGCGTCAGCCCGCGCTGCGGTTGTTCCTGCTGCTCGTCGGTGGTCTGCGCACGCTCGCCGCGGGGCAGCGACCGGCTCCGCTCGTGCTCGACGCGTACCTGCTCCGATCGCTGGCGGTGTCCGGCTACGGCATGGCCCTGGACGACTGTGCCCGGTGCGGGGAGCCGGGCCAGCACCTGTCGCTGTCCGTTGCCGGCGGCGGCGTAGTGTGCCCGCAATGTCGTCCGCACGGCGCGGCGTCGGTCTCGGCGGGTGCGGTGCGACTCCTCACCGACCTGTTGCGCGGCGACTGGGACGGCGCGCTGGCCAGCGAGGCGCGCGCCCGGCGGGAGGCCGGCGGCATCGTGGCCGCCTATCTCCAGTGGCATCTCGAACGGGGGCTGCGCGCGCTGCCGCATCTGGAACGGGCATGAGTGGCCGGGGCCTGGCGGGCACCGGACCGCGCCGTTCGATGACCACGCCGCGGCGGCGTCGCGTCGATCGATCCGCGGGTCGCTGGACGCGTTGGTCGGGGGGCGCACTGGTCGGGGGACGACGCGCTGGTCGGGTGGGATGCGCTGGTCGGTGGGATGCGCTGGTCGGTGGGATGCGCTGGTCGGTGGGATGCGCTGGGAGGGGATGAGGACGGACATGGTGAGGTGGATAGCGGCGGTGGGGGCTCCCGGCGCGATCCGGCGTCGGCAGGGGGACGGTGCGGCGATGGCAGATATCGGTACGACGGATGACGGCTCGGCGCTGCCCCGGCCGGTTCTGGGGAGGTAGGCAGTGACTTTGCGCAATGACGTGGGGACGCGGTTCCGTGATCCGCACCCCCATCCCTCGGGGGCGCGGCCCCCGGCGCTGCCGCGCAGCCTGGTTCCGCGGCACGTGGGCATCGTCATGGACGGCAACGGCCGCTGGGCCAAGCGGCGCGGNCTCGCCCGGACGAAGGGGCACGAGGCCGGGGAGGATGCGCTGTTCGACTGCGTCGAGGGGGCGATCGAACTCGGCGTGCGCTGGCTGTCGGTGTACGCCTTCTCNACGGAGAACTGGAAGCGCTCGCCGGACGAGGTGGCGTTCCTGATGCGCTTCACCGACGGAGTGTTCGGCCGACGGATCGCGGACATGGACGCGCTCGGGGTGCGGGTGCGGTGGGCGGGGCGTCGTCCCCGACTCTGGGGGAACGTGATCCGGCGCCTGGAGTCCTCGGAGGAGCGCACCCGCGACAACGACCGGCTCACGCTGGTGATGTGCGTGAACTACGGCGGCCGGGCCGAGATCGCGGACGCCGCGGCGGCGATCGCCCGGGACGTGCGTGAGGGGCGGCTGCGGGCCGACCGGATCGACGAGGCCACGGTGAGTCGCTACCTCGACGAGCCCGACATGCCCGACCTCGACCTGGTCATCCGGACGTCCGGCGAACAGCGGCTGAGCAACTTCTTGCTCTGGCAGGCGGCGTACGCCGAGTTCTCGTTCGTCGAGACGCTCTGGCCCGACTTCGACCGCCGCAACCTGTGGCAGGCCTGCGAGGAGTACGCCCGCCGGGACCGCCGCTACGGCGGGATCGTCGCCCATCGTGCCTGACCATCCCGCCGACGCCGACGCCGACGCCGACGCCGACGCCGACGCCGACGCCGACGCCGACGCCGACGCGCGCGCGTCGTCGGACGCGGCGCCGTCCGGCCCGGCGGTGGCTGGCGAGCCCGGGTCCGGGTGGCCCGGCGCCGGCGCCGGCTGGGCGAAGGCGGGTTCCGGCGCGCCGGTGGTCGCCGAGATCCGCTTCACGGTGCCGGCGACGGCCGCAGCCGGCTTCCCCGCGGCGGCGCGGGCCGCGCTCGACGCACTTGCCCGGGCCGCCGGTTTCCGGTCCGGCCGGCTCGCCCGGGCGCTCGACGAGCCGGCGTCCTGGCTGCTGACCAGCGAGTGGGACGGCCCCGGCCCGTGGCGTCGGGCCCTGTCCGCGTTCGAGGTGCGGTACGCCCTCACGCCGCTGCTCGTCCACGCCGTCGACGTGCCCGGCGCCTTCGAGGTGCTCGCCGCCCTCGATCCGCCCGGGGCTCGGGATGCCGGCGGCGACCGGCTCGGCGTCGATCCCGTCGATCCTGTCGAGACGGCCGGCGGGGACGTCGGTCGCCTCGCTCGGACCTACCGTTCGGACCGCGCTGCGGACGCGGACACCGCCGCGCCCGGCTCGTCCTGACCGGCCTCGACCGTTCGGCGTCCCGTGATGCCCGCCGGCCGACGCCCGTCGGNGCGAATCCGGCCGCGTCCGGCCTGGCGCCGGATTGTCGGTGCCGACCGGTAGCCTCGACTCAGCATCAAGGACCCATGGATATCCGGGCTCCGACGCCTCGCGATGTCGGATCTCGGGGACCGGACCCAGGGCGACCGGGCGGGCCAGATCTTCGGGACTCCCATCCATGATCGTTGGAGGGCCTGTCCTCGGGAGGTCGCCGCGCGCGGCCCGGTGCCGGACCGTGGGTGGGGCGCCCCGCCCCGCTCGTGACCGTGACAGCGAAAAGCCGAGGCTCACCCGATGTTGACCATGCAGGACGCGTTGCTGGCGCTGACCCGCTACTGGACCGACCGCGGTTGCATGATCATGCAGCCGTTCAACACCGAGGTCGGCGCCGGTACGCTCAACCCGGCGACGGTGCTGCGGGTGCTCGGTCCGGAGCCGTGGCGGGTGGCCTACGTGGAGCCGTCGGTCCGCCCCGACGACTCCCGCTACGGGCAGAACCCCAACCGCCTGCAGACGCACACCCAGTTCCAGGTGATCCTCAAGCCCGATCCGGGCAACGCCCAGGAGCTCTATCTCGGCAGCCTGGCGGCGATCGGGGTCGACACCGCCGCCCACGACGTGCGCTTCGTCGAGGACAACTGGGCCTCGCCCGCGCTCGGCGCCTGGGGGCTCGGCTGGGAGGTGTGGCTCGACGGCCTGGAGATCACCCAGTTCACCTACTTCCAGCAGGCCGGCGGCCAGACTCTCGACACCATCAGTGTCGAGATCACCTACGGCATGGAACGCATCCTCATGGCGCTGCAGGGGGTCCGCCACTTCAGCGAGCTCGCCTACGCCCCGGGCATCTCCTACGGCGAGGTGTTCGGCCAGGCCGAGTACGAGATGTCGCGGTACTACCTCGACGACGCCGACATCGACACCGTGCGCCGCCTCTACGCCGACTACGCCGCCGAGGCCCGCCGGCTCGTCGATGCCCGCCTGCCGGTCCCGGCGCACTCCTACGTGCTGAAGTGCTCGCACGCGTTCAACATCCTCGACTCGCGCGGAGCCGTGTCGACCACCGAGCGGGCGACCTCCTTCGCCCAGATGCGCGGGCTGTCCCGCGAGGTCGCCGCCCTGTGGCGGGATCGTCGGGAGGAGCTCGGCCACCCGCTCGGCGTGGCGAGCCCGCCCCCGGCGGCCGTGCCGGTCGCCATGACCACCGCGGTGCGCGCGCCGGCGACCCTGCTGTTCGAGATCGGCACGGAGGAGCTGCCTGCGGCCGAGGTGACCCGCACGGCGGCGGCGGTGCGCGCCGGCCTGCTCGACCGGCTGGCCGCCACCCGCCTCACCCACGGCGACGTGCGCGTGCAGGGCACCCCCCGCCGCATCGTGGCAATCGTCGACGACGTGGCCCCGCGCGAGCCGGACGTCGAGCGGGTGGTGCGCGGCCCACGGGTCGCGGCCGCCTACGACGCCGCCGGTGCGCCGACGAAGGCCGCGGTGGGCTTCGCCCGCGGGCAGGGTGCGGATCCGGCGGATCTCCAGGTCGTCACCCACCGCGACGTCGAGCACGTCGCCCTGGTCCGCACCGAAGCCGGCCGGGACGCCACCGACGTGCTGGCCGAGGTCCTCGGCGAGCTTGTCGCCGGGCTGCGCGCGGAGCGCAACATGCGCTGGAACGACCCGGAGCTGTCCTTCAGCCGCCCGGTGCGCTGGCTGGTCGCCCTGCTCGGGGAGACGGTGGTGCCGGTCGCGGTGTCCTCCCTCGCCGCCGGCCGGACCACCGTGGGCCACCGCCGGGCGGGATCACCGCCGATCGAGGTGGCCAGCGCCGACGGCTACCCGGAGCTGCTCGCCACGCGCTCGATCCTGCTCGACCCGGCGGTGCGTCGCGACCTCGTCCTGGAACAGGCCGCCAAGCTCACCGCGGACACCGGCGGCCACATCGATCCGGACGCCGACGCCGACACCCTCGCCGAGGTGACGAACCTCGTCGAGTTCCCGCGGCCGCTGCTGGGTGCCTTCGAGGCGCGGTTCCTGGAACTGCCCGCGGAGATCCTCACCACCGTCATGCGCAAGCACCAGCGGTACCTGCCCGTGCGCGACGCCGCGGGGCGGCTGCTGCCGGCCTTCGTCGCCGTCGCCGACGGGCAGGTCGACGACGCCCTCGTGNGCGCCGGCAACGAGGACGTTATCCGGGCCCGGTTCACCGATGCCGCCTTCTTCTACGACGCCGACGTCAAGGTGGCGCCGGAGACCTTCCGCGCCGAGCTCGCGAAGCTCACCTTCGAACAGCGGCTCGGTTCGGTCGCCGACCGGGCGGACCGGATCGGGGCGCTGGCCCGCGCGCTCGGCGACGAGATCGGCCTCGGTGCCGACGACCGGGCGACCCTCGACCGGGCGGCCACGCTCGCGAAGTTCGACCTGGCCACCCAGATGGTGGTCGAGCTGTCCAGCCTCGCCGGCACGATGGCCCGGGAGTACGCCCGCCGGGCCGGCGAGCCCGAGGCCGTCGCCACAGCGCTCTACGAGATGGAACTGCCGCGCCGGGCCGGCGACGACCTGCCCGCCACCGTCGCCGGGTCGCTGCTCGCCCTCGCCGACCGGCTCGACCTGCTCGTCGGGCTGTTCGCCCTGGACGCCGCGCCGACCGGCAGCTCCGACCCGTTCGGGCTGCGCCGGGCGGCGCTCGGCGCCGCCGCGATCCTCGGCAGCCGGCCCGAGCTCGCCGGCCTCGCCGTCGCCGACGTCCTCGCCCGGGCCGCCCGGCTCACCCCGGTGCCGGTGTCCGAGCAGGCGCTCGCCGCGGCCGAGGCGTTCCTCCGCGGTCGCTACACCCAGCAACTCCTCGACAGCGGGGTCGACCACCGCCTGGTCGGCGCGGTCGGTCCGCTCACGGGCACTCCGGCGCGCGCGGCAGCCACCCTGGCGACGCTGCGCGGGCTGATCGCGGTGCCCGCCGCGGCGACATCCGCGGGTGAGGCATCCTCGGCGACGCCCTCGACGCCCTCGACGCCCTCGACGCCCTCGACGCCCTCGACGCCCTCGACGACGGGTGATCAGGTCGCGTTCGCCGCCCTGGCGGCGGCGCTGCAGCGGGTGCGCCGCATCGTTCCGGCGGATGCCCCCGCGATCCTCGACGGCGAGCGGCTCACCGAGCCGGCCGCCGCCCGGCTCCTGGCCGTCGTCACCGCGTTGGCGGAGCGCCTGGGTGCACGAGCAGGTTCACCCGCTCCGGTCGTGGCGGACAGTCCGGTCGTCGGGGACGCTCCGGTGGTGGGGGACGTCGCGGCCGGCTCGGGGGCGTCGGCGAACCCGGCGTTCGTCCCGCTCGGTGAGCTCGTCGCCGCGGCGGGGGAGCTGCCGGCCGCGATCGACGGCTTTTTCGACGCGCTGATGGTGATGGATCCCGATCCGGCGCTCCGGGCCGCCCGGCTCGGACTGCTCGCCAGGATCCGGGACCTCACGGCGGGAACCCTGGACTGGGAGGCACTCGGCTCGCTGCCCGCCTCGGGGCACTGATACGGCAGGGAGTGAAACGGCGGGCACAGATCCGGCGGGCACCGATGCGGTGGGCGCAGGCCGCCCCGCCGTACGGTCACCCGCGAAAGAACCAGGACAAACGGGCGCATAGGCCGCGCTGTGTCGGATAGCCCGCGACGGGGGGCTACTGTTCCATCGCGTGGGTCTGTCCCGTCCTAGCCTCGCTGTCCATCCGTTTCGCGCGACCTGGTACCAGGTGCCCTGGTGGCGGTGGGCGATCCGGGCTGTGGCCGCGGTCGTCGCCGCCATCGTGATCCTCACTGTGGTGACGTTCGTTCAGGTGTGGTGGGTGGGCCGNGAGGATCACCGGCCCACCTCCGACACCCTGGTCGTCCTCGGGGCCTCGCAGTACGACGGGCGTCCCTCGGCGGTCTTCGCGGCCCGGCTCGACCACGCCCTGGAGCTCTACCGGCAGGGCGTCGCACCCAACGTGATCACGATCGGCGGCAAGCAGCCCGGCGACCGCTACACCGAGGCCGAGGCAGGCGCCGCCTACCTGCGCCGCCGGGGCGTTCCGGCCGATCGGGTGATCGTCGTCCCGGAGGGTTCGGACACCCTCGGTTCGCTGACCGCCGTCGCGGGGGTCATGAACACCCGGCACTGGCGGTCGACCGTCCTGGTCACCGATCCCCCGCACAGCCTGCGGTCCCGGACGATGGCACGCGACCTCGGGCTGGACGCGACCACGTCGCCGGTGACCCGCGGCCCGGCCGTCCACGGCTTCGACACCAAGGTCCGCTACATCATTCGCGAGGGCATCGGCTACCGCTGGTACCAGCTCTTCCACCGGGCCTCGCCGCCCTCGGCGACCACGCGGGCGGTCTGAGCTCGGGCCACAGACACCGGGTACCGGACAGGCCCGCCGCCGGCACCGACCGGCTCGGCACCTTCCGGCCTGTGGGTGGCCGCCCGCCGGGCCGGCCACGCGCGGGCGGGCGGCGGTGGGCAGCGGCGGGGCGGCGGAGGTCACGCGACGGCCGGCCGGGCGACATCAAGTGTTTCGGACGATGTGACCTACCCGCAGCTTGTTCGACCCTCTTCGGTGGTCACCCGCGCTGGTACGGTTCGGATCGCCGGGTGAGAGGGTAGTGCGACAAGCGGNAGTGACGCAAGGCGGCGGAAGCGGCCACCCGACGCGTGCGACAACACCCCGGAAATCANCTTCCGCGAGTGTAACGACTTCCTAAGGAGACTGGTGTGGCAACTCCCGTATCCGAGAGTGCGGTCGGGACGGCCGATCTGGAGACAGTCCGGGAACTCGCGCAGCAGTTGCGGGTCGACTCGGTGCGCAGCAGCACCTCGGCCGNCTCCGGGCACCCCACCTCTTCCATGTCCGCCGCGGACGTGCTGGCCACCCTCGTGGCCCGGNACCTGCGCTACGACTGGGACAACCCCGAGGACCCGGCGAACGACCACCTGATCTTCTCCAAGGGGNACGCCTCGCCGCTGATCTACTCGATCTTCAAGGCGGTCGGGGTCGTCAGCGACACCGAGCTCATCAACGGCTACCGCCGCTTCGGCGAGCGGTTGCAGGGCCACCCCACCCCGATCCTGCCCTGGGTCGACGTCGCCACCGGGTCGCTCGGGCAGGGCCTGCCCGACGGTGTGGGGGTGGCGCTCGCCGGGAAGTACCTGGACAAGGTGCCCTACCGCGTCTGGGTGATCTGCGGTGACAGCGAGATGGCGGAGGGGTCGGTCTGGGAGGCGCTGGACAAGGCCTCCTACTACAACCTGTCGAATCTGATCGCGATCGTCGACGTCAACCGGCTCGGCCAGCGTGGCCCCACCGAGCTCGGCTGGGATCTCGACACCTACGCCAAGCGGGTCGAGTCGTTCGGTGCGCGGGCGGTCGTCATCGACGGTCACGACATCGCCGCGATCGACGAGGCGCTCGCCGGGGCCGAGGACGCGACCCGGCCGACCGTCATCCTCGCCCGTACCCACAAGGGCGCCGGCTTCTCGGAGACGTCGGACAAGGAGGGCTGGCACGGCAAGCCCTTCCCCGAGGACATGGCCAAGCGTGCCATCGCCGAGCTCGGCGGCGAGCGCAACCTGCGCATCCGCGGCCCGGTGCCGGGGCCGGACTTCCCGCGGCCGGAGCCGATCAGCCGGCCGGCGATCACCCTGCCCAGCTACGAGCTCGGCGCCAAGGTCGCCACCCGGCGGGCCTACGGGCAGGCGCTGGCCGCCCTCGGGGCGCGCACCGACGTCGTCGCCCTCGACGCCGAGGTCAGCAACTCGACGTACTCCGAGGACTTCGGCAAGGCGTACCCGGACCGGTTCTTCGAGATCTTCATCGCCGAGCAGCAGCTCGTCGCGGCGGCGGTCGGCCTGTCGGTGCGCGGCTACGTGCCGTTCGCCTCCACCTTCGCCGCCTTCTTCTCCCGTGCCTACGACTTCATCCGGATGGCGGCGATCTCCCAGGCCGACATCCGGTTGTCCGGCAGCCACGCCGGGGTGGAGATCGGCGCGGACGGTCCGTCGCAGATGGCGCTGGAGGACCTGGCGATGATGCGGGCCGTCGGCGGATCGACGGTGCTCTACCCGAGCGACGCGACGTCCGCCGCCAAGCTCGTCGCGGCGATGGNCGACCTGTCCGGGGTGAGCTACCTGCGTACCACCCGCGGCGCCTACCCGGTGCTCTACGGTCCGGACGAGNCGTTCGCCCCCGGCGGCTCCAAGGTGCTGCGCCGTTCGGACGGCGACACCGTCACGCTCATCGGTGCTGGTGTCACCCTGCATCAGGCCCTGGCCGCCGCCGACACGCTCGCCGCGGAGGGGGTCGCNGCCCGGGTGATCGACCTCTACTCGGTCAAGCCCGTCGACGCCGCGACCCTGCTCGAAGCCGCCCGGGCCACCGGGGGGCGCATCGTCGTCGCCGAGGACCACTACCCGGAGGGCGGACTGGCCAGCGCCGTGCTCGGGGCGCTGGACGACAGCGGGCTGCCGCTGTCCGTTCGCCATCTCGCGGTGCGCGCACTGCCCGGTTCGGGCACGCCCGAGGAGCTCCTCGACGCCGCCGGCATCTCGGCGAAGCACATCGTCGAGGCGGCCCGCGACCTGCTGCGCTGACGGTCTCCCGGCGGCGCGTGGCGCCGCCGGGGAGGACCGCCGAGAAGGGCCGAGACGGCAGCGGGGCCGGGGGGACGTCACCCCCCGGCCCCGCTGCCATCGTCACGCCCGTGGCCGCGTCGACCCGGGCCCGGCCGCCGTCACGCGTCCAGAAGAGCCCGGCGACGCGACCACCCCGCGTCGTCCCCCGCGGGTGAGTTCCGTACCGCCGCTGTCAGTCGTCGCCGGCCGGCGACGGCGCCCCACCGAAGGTCATGTCGACCAGGG
The DNA here is from genome assembly GCF_001420875.1 of Frankia sp. AvcI1. Taxonomy (NCBI): domain Bacteria; kingdom Bacillati; phylum Actinomycetota; class Actinomycetes; order Frankiales; family Frankiaceae; genus Frankia; species Frankia sp. AvcI1. The sequence continues at coordinate 121,578 of NZ_LJFZ01000017.1, forward strand.
TGAGGTAGAGCCGGTCCGGTCGCGGCAAGAACTGGATCTTGGATAGTGCCTGGTCCTGACCGGCGGACTCGACCACGAACTCGCCGTAACCGAGCAGCCGGCCCAGCGGATCCCGGTTGTAGGTCAGATCGGTGATCTTGGACAGCGGCATCGTCTGGACCTTGCGAAAGAAGATCCCCGACACCTTCAGCAGCCGCTTGTCGGTGATCATCAGATGATCGAACTGCCAGTCGGNGACCTTCCAGAGCATCCGCAAGATCATGAAGAGCGCGAAGTACCACAACAGTGTGGTGATGAAGCCCGCGTCGACGTCCTGCGCGGCGAACAGGATGTTCGCCACCAGGGCGAGCAGCACCGCACCCAGGGTCTGGAGGAAGACGGGAAGCAGGACGGCCCAGTGCAGCCGCACCATCATCACCAGGCGTTCCTGCGACGCCAGGTACTTGGTGTCGCGCTGGGCCGGATCCGGGAGCTGAAGTCTCACCACGTCCGCAGTGTCCCAGACATGAGGGCCGCCTGGGCGGGCATTACAGAGCGGTGTCGGTGACGAACGTGGACACCCCGTCAGCCCATGACTGCAACCATCCGAACACGCGGTCGATGATACTTGCTGCACTGTTGGGTGCGGTCACCACGAAGAAGATGACGAACGCGATCGCGCCATACTTGATGATCTTGTCCACGGCGGGCCTCCGGGCCGATTGGTGAAGGGTGCGCACAAAGTATCGTCGCTGCGATCGGCCGAGGTCCCCGAATCGCGCCGATACGCTCAACCTCGTGGTCGGTGAGTGGTATGACGCTTCGGATACGGTCCGTCGGGTCTCGGAACGCCCGAAGGCTACACCGCAGCCGCGGTCCCCGTTCGCCCGGGATCGGGCGCGGGTGCTGCACTCCAGCGCGCTGCGCCGGCTGGCGGGAAAGACGCAGGTCGTAGGCCCGCTCGACGACGATTTCCCGCGCACTCGGCTCACCCACTCGCTCGAGACCGCCCAGGTGGGGCGGGAACTCGCGGCGGAGCTGGGAGCCGATGCGGACCTCGTCGATGCGGCGTGCCTCGCACACGACCTCGGACATCCCCCTTTCGGGCACAACGGTGAGCTGGCGCTGGACGAGGCGGCGGCGGCCTGCGGCGGGTTCGAGGGCAATGCGCAGAGCCTGCGGGAGCTGACGAGACTGGAGGTGAAGATCGTTGACGACGAGGGGCGCAGCGCGGGGCTGAACCTGACGCGCGCGAGCCTGGACGCCGCGACCAAGTACCCGTGGGCGCGCCGGGACGCCCCGCCGGAGCATGGCGGCAAGTTCGGCGCGTACGACGACGACCTGGCCGTGCTGGAGTGGGTGCGCGCGGGGGCCCCGCCGGGGCGGCGGTGCTTCGAGTCCCAGATCATGGACTGGGCCGACGACGTCGCCTACTCGGTCCACGACCTCGAGGACGGCGTCGTCGGCGGGCACATCGAGCTGGCCGCGCTCGACGACCCGGGGCACCGCGAGGAGCTGGCGGTCGCCACCGCACAGCGCTATCCGGGCGCCTCGGCGGCGGCGGTGTCGGCGGCGCTGGACACGCTGCGTGCCCAACCCTGGTGGATCCGTTCGGAGATCACGTCGGCCCGCGGCCAGGCGGCGCTGCGGACGATGACGAGCGAGCTGATCGCGCGGTTCTCCNGGGCGGCGGTGCGGACGACGCGGGAGCGCCATCCCGGGGGGCCGCTGCGGCGCTACGGCGCGGACCTGGCGGTGGATGCCGCCACAGTGGCGGAATGTGCCGCCCTCAAGGGGGTCACCGCGTGGTACGTCATGGAGCGGCCGGGTGCGCGGACCCGGCAGGCTCGGCAGCGGGAGGTCGTCGCCGAACTCGTGGACCTGCTGCTGCGGGGCGCCCCGCGGTCACTGGATCCGTCGTTGCGGGCTCGTTTCGAGCAGGCTCCGGACGACGCCGCCCGGCTGCGGGTGGTCGTCGACCAGGTGGCCCGGCTGACCGATGCGAGTGCCGAGCGGCGGCACGCCGCGCTGCGCGGGCAACCGGTGCACCGTGTGCTCTGAGCGGCCCGATCGCCGGTCGGCGGCCGCCCGCGGCGGGCGAGGGTGGCGTCGTGGCGGCCGGCGCGTCCGGGGCGGTGCGGGGTCCCCCGCGGGGGTGATCGTCGTACCCTCGGCAGGGGGAGCGGACCCGTCCGCGTCCGGGGTAGGGGCGCATCCCCCGACGGAGGGAGGGCCGCCACGGCCGGGCGCGAGGCCGCCGGCTCGGCCCGAGATGCAGGTGGCGGCCATTGTCCTCAACATTCCCGTGGCATGATCGGCACTGTCGTGCTTACGACACGTACCATCGCACCGGTAGGACCGATGTGAGCGGCGTCGCGGCCGACATCGGCCGGGGGTACGGCGACGGCGCCGTGGCGATCGGCTCCGCGGGAACGGGATGGCGCACTACTGGCGGGCGTTCTGCCCCGGGCGAGGTACCTCTCGCCCGACACGGACGAGGGGAGGGACGGGTGGCCGGACGAATCCGTGACGCCGACGTCGCCCTGGTCCGGGAGCGCTCGCCGATCGCGGACGTCGTCTCCGAACACGTCCAGTTGCGCCCGGCGGGGCGCAACGAGCTGGTCGGGCTGTGCCCGTTCCACGAGGAGAAGTCACCCTCCTTCTACGTCAACGTGGCCACCGGCCTGTTCCACTGCTTCGGCTGCCAGCAGGGTGGCGACGTCTACTCCTTCGTCCGCGAGATCGACGGGCTGAGTTTCCGGGAGGCCGCCGAGCGGCTGGCCCGCCGCNCCGGGGTCACGCTGACCTTCGAGGGCGGCGGCACCACGGACCGGACCGTGTCCAGCCAGCGCCAGCGGTTGCTGGAGGCGCACCGGATCGCGGCGGAGTTCTACGCCGAGCAGCTTGGCGGTCACCCCTCGGCCCGCGCCGGCTGGGACTTCCTCACCGCCCGGGGCTTCGACCTGACCGCGGCGCAGCGCTTCGGCGTCGGCTATGCCGCGACCGGCTGGGACACGCTCACCCGCCACCTGNTGTCGCGCCGCTTCACCGGCGAGGAGCTCGTGCTCGGGGGGCTGTCCAAACAGGGAGCCCGCGGGGGCCTGATCGATCGGTTCCACCACCGGCTCATGTGGCCGATCCGCGACCTGGCCGGCGAGGTGGTCGGCTTCGGCGGGCGCCGCCTCGCCGAGGACGGCTCGCCGAACGCCGGTCCGAAGTACCTCAACTCGCCCGAGACACCGCTGTTCAAGAAGGCGAGCCTGCTCTACGGGGCGGAGCTGGCCCGCCGCGACATCGCCCGGCGCTACCAGGTCGTGGTGGTCGAAGGCTACACCGACGTGATGGCCTGCCACCTCGCCGGGGTCACCACGGCCGTGGCNACCTGTGGCACCGCCTTCGGTCCGGAGCATGTCGGGGTGGTGCGCCGGCTGCTCATGGACTCCGACGAGCGTCGCGGCGAGGTGATCTTCACCTTCGACGGCGACGCCGCCGGCCAGAAGGCGGCCCTGCGGGCGTTCGAGCACGAGGAACGCTTTGCCACCCAGACGTTCGTCGCGNTGGAGCCCACCGGGCTCGATCCGTGCGAGCTGTGGATGCGCGGCGGTGACGCCGCCGTGCGCGAGCTGGTCGCCCGCCGCGTCCCGCTGGTGGAGTTCGCGATCCGCGGGGTGCTCGCCCGCTACGACCTCGACACCACCGAGGGCCGCCTCGCCGCGCTGGACGCCGCCGCCCCGCTGATCAACCGGATCAAGGACGCCGGCCTGCGCCATCGCCACGCGGTGAACCTGGACCGCTGGCTGGGCTTCCTCGACGAGCGGTTCGTGGCGCGCCGGGTCGCCGAGCACCGGGAGCAGCAGACGGGCGGCCGGTCCGCCGCCGTCGCCTCGGCGGTGGGCCGCCGGGAGCCCGCCGCAACCGACCCGACCGTCATCGTGGAGCGTGAGGCACTCAAACTCGCGGTCCAGTTTCCGGGACTTGCAGGGCCGATGTTCGACACGCTGGCCCCGGAGATGTTCACTGTTCCCGCGCACCGCGCCGTCCGCGAGCTCATCTCCGGTCTCGGTGGGGTGGGCGGGGGGCTGGCGAGGACCGGCGACGTCGCCGCGTGGGTGACGGAGCTGTCCGCGGCGGCGACGGAGGAGGGGCTGCGACGTTTCGTCACCGCTCTCGCCGTGGAAAGGGTGCTCTGCGACCGCGATGTGGATGATCGTTATGTCGACGAACAGATGTCACGCGTACAGGAGTTGCATGTGACACGTCGGATCACCGACCTGAAGTCGCGCGTGCAGCGGCTCAACCCGGTGGTCGACGCCGAGNCCTTCAACCGTGCTTACGGTGAGCTGATCGCTTTGGAACAGCACAAGCATCAACTCCGGGAGCGGGGCGTAGGTGCCGCGTAACCTGGGTCGATCCCGAGAAGGAAGTGACGAGATTCCGCCCATGAGTCCTACCGTCCTACCCCGCGAAGCCCAGGTGGACGAGGTCAAGGACCTCATCACCCGGGGCAAGGAGATCGGTTTCCTCACCACCGAGGATGTCACGGTCGCGATCCAGGCGGCGGAGCTGCCCCCGGAGCAGGCCGAGACGGTGCTGCAGGTGCTCAACGACGAGGGCATCGAGGTCCTTGAGGCCGGGGGCGAGAACCCCGACGAGGCCGATCTGCTCGCCCGNCGGCGCCGCGAGGAGGAGGAGCTCGCGCTCAAGGCACCGACCTCCGACCCGGTGCGCATGTACCTCAAGGAGATCGGCAAGGTCCCGCTGCTCACCGCCGAGGAGGAGGTCGACCTCGCCAAGCGGATCGAGGCCGGGCTGTTCGCCTCCGAGAAGCTCGCGGTGGCGACGAAGAAGACCTCCCCGCAGATGCGGCGGGATCTCGAGGCCATCGAGCGCGACGGGCAGATCGCCAAGCGCAAGCTGGTCGAGGCGAACCTGCGTCTCGTCGTCTCGATCGCCAAGCGCTACGTCGGTCGCGGCATGCTGTTCCTGGACCTCATCCAGGAGGGCAACCTCGGCCTGATCCGCGCGGTCGAGAAGTTCGACTACACCAAGGGCTACAAGTTCTCGACCTACGCCACCTGGTGGATCCGCCAGGCGATCACCCGCGCCATCGCCGACCAGGCGCGCACGATCCGCATCCCGGTGCACATGGTCGAGACCATCAACAAACTGATCCGCATCCAGCGGCAGCTCCTTCAGGACCTCGGCCGCGAGCCGAGCCCGGAGGAGATCGCCAAGGAGATGGACCTCACCCCGGACAAGGTCCGGGAGATCCTCAAGGTCTCCCAGGAGCCGGTCTCGCTGGAGACGCCCATCGGTGAGGAGGAGGACTCCCACCTTGGCGACTTCATCGAGGACTGCGACGCCGTCGTCCCGGTCGACGCGGCGAGCTTCATCCTCCTCCAGGAGCAGCTCGACTCTGTCCTGCACACGCTCTCCGACCGGGAGAAGAAGGTCATCCAGCTCCGCTTCGGGCTCACCGACGGCCACCCCCGCACGCTGGAGGAGGTCGGGCGCGAGTTCGGCGTCACCCGCGAGCGCATCCGGCAGATCGAGTCCAAGACGCTGTCGAAGCTGCGCCACCCGTCGCGTTCCCAGAAGCTGCGCGACTACCTGGAGTAGACGCGCCTGCGTGGCCACCCGGGTTGTTGACCCTGTGTGGTCACGTTATTACTCTTGGNTAGTATCGGTGTCCTGATCCTCGATGGTTGCTGTCCATCGATGCTCGTCGNCCCGGTGCGCGGCGGCACAGTCGGTGCCGTCTGTCCGGCCGAGAGGATGGCGAGCATGGCTGGCAGGGGATCCACCGTCGTACGCCGGCTACGCCCGCTGGCGGGATTCGCCGTGGCGACAGCCGGTGCGCAGAACTTCCTCGGCGCTCGATGGGTGCCCGCGCTGCTGGCCGTGACCCCGGCCGGGCGGCGCCCGCAGGTCGCGCTGCGCCTGCTGGCCTGGAGCCCGCACTACTTTCAGCCCGGCGAGCATGACCGTCACGCCGCGGCCGAGCGCAACCGGCGCACCCGGCAGGTGCTCGCCGACGAGGTGCTCGGCCGTTACCTGCAGGCGGACGACGATGTCCTCGACGTCGGCTGCGGCCCCGGCTATCTGGCCGCGGCCGTGGCGCCACGGGTCCACTCGGTGACCGCTGTCGACGTCTCCCGCGGGGCGCTGGCCTGCGCGCGGGTGTTGAACCCGGCGCCCAACCTGGACTACGTCACCGTCGACGAGTTCATCCGCGGTGGCCGTGACGTCGATGTCGTCTACTCCGTCGCGGTCGTGCAGCACCTCACCGACGAGGTGTTCGCGCGCGCACTGCGTGGTTGGCACGCCGCGCTGCGCCCCGGCGGCCGGCTGCTCGTGCACGTGGTCGTCGACGACCCCCGCTGGCGGACCGAGGCGCAGTGGCGCGCCGAACGGGGGCTGGCGGGCCGGTTGAAGCTCCGGTTCGCGCTGAACTGCTTCGGCCGCAGCGCCGACCAGGTGCGCCGACTCGTGACGGCGGCCGGATTCGGCGAACTGGAGCTCGTTCCGGTGGCCTCGCTCGCCGATGTCGACGACGACGTCGCCGGTCAGCATCTGCTGGTCGCCCGACGCCTCGACGTGGGAGCGGCGCCCGTGGCGACGCCGTCGCGCGGGCTCACGGTGCCGGCCCAGGCGACGCCCGTCGAGCCGTTCGACCTGGAGCCGTTCGACCTGGAGCCGCTCGAGCTGGAGTCCATCGCTCCGGCGACCGCGGACACCGACCGGACCCGCTGAGCGACCGGACCCGCTGAGCGACCGGACCCGCTGAGCGACCGGACCCGCTGAGCGACCGGACCCGCCGAGCGACCGGACCCGCCGAGCGCCCCGATCCGCGGGTCCGCCGCGGCGGGAGCGGTGGAGCACGGCCACGCCCGCCGGGTCCGCCGCGAGCGCGATCAGCCCGCGGCGCCCTCGCCGAGGAGCAGGTCGAAGTAGGGTCCGCGGTCGAACGGGTTGTCCTGGTCGGGCTTCAGATCCACCTCGAGCGCGGCGTGCAACGCGGCGGCGATCTCCTCGGTGGCCTCCCGCTCGTAGCCGACCAGCGCCGGTCCGGCGATCTCGCGGTTGTGGGCGCTGTCCAGCGCGACGACGGGCACTCCCATCATCCGGCCCTCGGCCATGGGGTAGCCGAAGGACTCGAGCTCGGCCGGGAAGAAGATGGCGTCGCACCGGATCATCATGTCGATGACCGTGGTCGCCGGGTGCTCCCTGACGAGCCGCAGGCGTGGATGATGCGCCACGGCGGGATCCTCGATCAGGTCCGCCCGGCCGGTGACGGTGATCGTGGCGTCGATGTGGTGGGGCGGTCCGGCGAGGATGTCGAGGGCCCCGAGCCCCGCCCGCAGACGGCGGGCCATCAGCTTGTGCGGGGTGATGATGATGGGGCACAGGAAGTCCACCGTCCCGGCGCCCGCGTCCCGCTCGCGGCGCTCGTCCGACCGGACCCGCAGCAGGTGNGGGTCCGGCGGCGTCACCGGGTTGAACGCCACGACCACCCGGTCCCGGGCGGCCGGCATGATCCGCAGGACCCGCTCGGCCATGCTCGTCGACGGAACGAAGATGTGGTCGGCCCGGCGCATAGCCGCCCACACGACCGGGGCCTGCGCGTGCACGGCCGGGCCGATCCGCAGCCCGAGCGTGCGCACCTCGTCCATCCGCAGGAAGTGCTGGGGGCCNTGGATGAGGACCCGACGCTCGCGGCCGGTCAGCGCGAAGGAGACGTTGTTCAGCGCCAGCGATCGGTCGTACCGGTCGCCGGGGCGCTCCCGGCGCAGCAACCAGGGGGCGGTCAGGACGCGGTCGCGCCCGGTCACGCGCAGCTCGGGCAGCCGGCGGTCCTGCAGGTAGAGGTCGAACTCGTTCAGCAGGCGTTTCGCGCCGCCGATGCGGGCGCCGGCGCAGTCGACCAGGATCTTCATCATGCTCCCGAGTGAGAGGGCGCGCCGGCGCGCGTCCTGCCGTGCGGGGCGTCGGCCGGCTGGTCCGGGACCCCGGCCCCGCCGAGGCCGGCCGGGGGACGCCCGGTCAGGGCGGTGAACACGAGTCGGAGGTAGTCGTCCGGCCGGGTGGCTGCCGCTGCCCATTCGGCGGCGCGCCGCCCGATGCGGGCGAGGCGGGCCCGGTCGGCGAGCAGGGCGCGCAGCACGTCGGCGAGGGCCTCGGCGGACTCGTCGACGGGTGTGGCGCCGGTGACGCCGTCCTGGTAGGCGTCGTGGCTGCCACCGGAGGCCGGGCCGACCACGGCGCAGCCGGCGAGCTGGGCCTCCAACAGCACGATGCCGTAGCCCTCGCCGCTGGCCGCCGGTCCGCGTGGGCGGGTGCGGGTGCACAGGGCGAACAGGTCGGCGGTGGCGTAGAACCGGGCGAGGTCCTCGTCGGTCGGGGACTCGTGCAGCTCGGTGTCGGGATCCGCGGACACCAGCTCGTGCAGCGCGCCCGGAGCCGGGCCCTTGCCGGCCAGCACCAGCCGGACCGGGCCCAGGGTCTGCCGGACGGAGCGCACCGCCTCCATCAGCACCGCGGCGCCCTTGCCCGCCCAGTCGGCGAGCCGGAAAACGCTGAGCATGGTGGGGACCGGCGGCAGCGGCCGTCGCCGGCTCGCCTCGGCGAGCAGCGTCGCCCGCCACGCCGGGGAGATGCCGGGCGGCAGGATGGGGGCGAGGCCCACGGTGGACAGCGCCCCCGCGCTGTAGGAACTGATCGTGACGGGGTGCAGCAGGGGGTCGGCCCGCAGGATCGCCCGGTCGGCGGCGCGCATGCCCCAGATGTCGGTGCCGTAGAACAGGACCGGGCCGAAGCGGGCCCGGGTCAGCCGCAGCGCGACGGCGGCCACCGGGATGAGGTTGGCATGGCCGGCGACGACGCTGTCCGCGGGGCCGAAGCGCCGGGCCTGGTCGAGCGCCCGCAGGCTGANCCGGGCGCGGGCGGCCGCGGTCAGCTCGACCCCCGGTCCCAGCATGTCGAGGCGCAGCAGGTCCGCTCCGCCGGCCCGCAGCGTCTCCTCGACGGTGGTGAGGTAGNGCTCGATGCCGCCGCCGAGCCCGCGCGAGACGGTCAGGAGCAGCACGCGCGCGGGCTGGTCGGGGGCAGATGCGGGAGTGGGGGCAGGGAATCGGCGAAGAGGTGGCACGGAAGGTGATGCTAATCTCTCGCCACGTGTTGTCTTCGCGTTGAGTGCCGTGTCATCGGCACGTTGAGGATTGGAGTATGTACTTTTAGTGGCCCGTGCGCGGGGCTGGTAGGGCGTCGAGGGACCTGCCCCGGCCCGGGCGACGGGACCACCAGTTCTTCTGCCGCAGCGCCGGCGCCTCCACGGCCGTCCAGCTCGCCGCGGCGACCAGCACCGTCACGGCCGTGGTCAGCGGCAGGTAGACGACGGCGCCGAGCCGGTGCAGGCCGTAGACGGTGGCGAGCTGCTGGATCGGGAAGCCGTAGATGTACAGGCCGTAGGACAGATCGCGCCGCGAGCCGACCCGGTGCAGCGGCAGCCGGACCGCCAACCAGGCGACGAGGTACGCCATCGGCAGCGCGGACATCAGGTGCTGGTCGGTGACGAAGAACGACGCGCCGAGCACGAGCGCCGCCGCCGTGGCCAGCCGGCCCGACAGCGGGATGCGCTCGGCGTACAGGCACAGCACGGCGCCGGCGAGGAAGTGCAGCCCGAACCGGGCGAGGTCGGTGGAGAAGGGCGCCGGCAGCAGCGCGCCGCCGGGGCCCAGCGGGTGGATCGCGGCGAGTAGCAGCAGGGTCGCACCGACGGCCAGAACCGGGCGGCGGCGCAGCAGGCCGACCGCGGCGAGCGCCGCGGTGCCGAGGTAGCACAGCACCTCCCACCACAGAGTCCACAGCGAGCCGTCCCAGGCGACCGGCATGCCCGAACCGGGCAGGGGGAAGAAGGTGCCGGTGGGAGTGCCGGCGATGTCGTAGAAGCGCATCCTGACCAGCGCGTTGTCGGTGACGTAGGGCAGCGCGCCGTGCGGGCCGGTCAGCGGGTAGCCACGAAGCGAGCCGGTGTCGTGCAGCCAACCCAGGGGCGCCTCGACGAGGGCGACCAGCAGGAGGCACACCCAGAAGGCCGGCAGGATGCGCAACGCCCGGTGCCACAGGAAGCGGGGGACGCTCAGCCGCGTGCCGCTGCGGGTCACCAGGAAGCCNCTCACCGCGAAGAAGCCGTTGAGGGCTACCTCGTCGTACTCGTGGCGGCCCAGTGCCGGGGTGTGGTGGCCGCTGAGTGCCCACCCGTGGGACAGCAACACCGTCACCGCGAGCCACAGCCGCAACGCCCCGATGCTGTTCGGCCCCGTGAAGACCGTGGCGAGGGTGGGTCGGGGGCCTTGCAGCGCCTGCCCGGTGCTCGGGGTGGTCGCCGCGGGAGGGGACCCGCTCGGGCTCGCGGCGGCCGGCGAGGGGAGGGCGTGCGCCGTCGGTCCGATGCCCGATTCCATACGAGGCTCCTTCGCGGCCGACACGGGGCCGACGGTGGTCCTGGCGCGAGGTCAACGATTATGCGTCATGAAGGCATTACTCTATGTGAGAATCCGGCCTTGCCTCTGAGGTCGAGGACGCGTGCCGTGCCGGCGCGAAGGGAGTCGTACATGGAACTCGATCTGCGGTATCGCAATGGCGGCAACTCCGACCTGCTCGATCTGATCGACATCCGGCCGGGGCGGGCGCTCGACTGCGGCTGCGGAGCGGGGGACAACGCTCGGTTGCTGCGGGCCCGGGGCTGGCGCGTCACCGGGGTGACGATCGATCCCTCGGAGCGGGTGGCCGCGGGCGTGGAGTGCGAGCGGGTCGAACTCGCCGATCTCAACGACGGGCTGTCCTTCGCGCCGGACGGCAGCTACCAGCTCGTACTGCTCTCCCACATCCTGGAGCACCTGGCCGAGCCCGCGCCGCTGTTGGCCGAGGCCCGCCGGGTCGTCGACCCGGCCGGGCGCATCCTGGTGGCGCTGCCCAACGTGCTGCACTACCGGCAGCGCGCACAGTTCCTGCTCGGTCGCTTCGAGTACACCGAGACCGGGCTCATGGACGCCACCCACCTGCGCTTCTACACGGTGGACTCGGCCCGGCGCCTGCTGGCGGACAACGGCCTGCGCCTCGTCGCCCACTCGACGACCGGCGGCCTGCCGTGGTGGCGCAGTCGCGAGGTGCTGCCGCGCGGGCTGACGCGCGGTGCCGACCGCCGGATTCTCGCCCGGTGGCCGAACATGTTCGCGTGGCAGGCGCTGTTCCTCGCCACCCCCGCCACCACCCCTGCCACCGCGACCCCCGCCACCGTCGCCCCCCTCGCCGTCGGCGCCGACGCCGGCGGCTGCGACGGCGCACCCGTGGTCGTGCNGGCGCAGAGCTCGGGGTCGTCCCGGGGCCCGGCGGTCATCCGGTCGGTCCACGCCGAGGCCGGGGCCGGCCCGCGGACACCGCCCCGGCGGCCGTAGGCGCGGCACCGGTGGGCCACGTCGGCCACGGGCGCTCTGCCGTCGGTCGGTGCAGCGGGGCCGACCGGCCGGGGCGCGCGACGGTCGGGTGGCGCGGGGACCGCCGCGGCAGCAGATCCGTCGCGACCCGGAGGCGGTGTCCCCGGTGGGTGGGAACGTGGGGTCGGGCTACCGCCATGCCGTCCAGTGGGCCGCACGCGGTTCGTCGGCCCTCGGGTCGCCGGGGGGTGGCAGGGGGCCGAGCCCGTCGAGCAGGCCGTGGCGGACCAGCGCCGTCGTTTCGAGTCCCCGCCCGCGCACGACGTCCAGCACCACGCTGCGGGGCAGCACGACGGTCGCGGTGACGGCGGCGACCAGCGTGGTGCGCAGCCGCCAGCCGCGGATGCGGGTGAACCACAGCCGGTTGCGCACGGTGTAGTAGGCGTTGGCGCGGCGGGGGATCGTGGTGCTGCCGGTGTGCCAGGCCCGGTGCGGGCTGAGTACGACGCTCCACCCGGCCTCCCGGACCCGGTAGCAGAAGTCGACGTCCTCGAAACCGAGGAAGTACCGGCCGTCGAACGGGACCCGCCGCAGGCATGCGGCCTTGATGAACATCACCGCGCCGGTCACCCAGTCCGCCTCGCAGGGCCGGTCGTCGGGGGGGCGGCGGGCTCGCGGCGCCACGAGGACCGGGCTCAGCCGCGCCGANCCGGACTGCAGGCCGTCACCGTTGACGAGGGTGGGGGCGACGACTCCGATGTTGGTGCCGGTCAGCAGGTCCAGACACGCCCGGATCGTTGCCTCGTCGATCCGGATGTCGTTGTTGACCAGCAGGTAGGCGCCCGCCGCCGGGTAGTCCCGGACGGCGAGCGCGAAACCGCCGCCGAAGCCGAGGTTGCGTGGCGGCAGGGTCCACGCCACGGACGTCGCCAGTTCCGCCGGCCGGGCCGAGCCGTCGTTGGCGACGACGGTGACCTGGGCGATCGACGGGCTCGCGTCCAGGCGTTCCGCGAGTTCGACCGTGGGCTGAGGCGGGCCCCAGTGGACGATGACCGCCACGGTCTTCATCGGGCCCCCTGCCTCGGTCGAGCGGAGCGTGAGTCCTGGCGGCCGCGCGACGACGCCACCGATTCGGTGCCGAGAGTAACAGAGCCATGTCACGCTGTAGAGCAAGGGGAGTCGTCGGCTCGCCGTGGCGGGCCGCAACGTCCAGTCGATCTGCCGATACCTCACTAGAGGTAGTTGAACGATGGCCTAGGGTGATGGCGTGGTGGAGGCATCCTCGGTCCCANCAGCCGAAGACGAGCAGGGAACCGCGTCGAGCGGTCCGGCGACGGGCGAGACGCCCCGACCCGGCCGGCCGGCGGATCCGGCGGCGGACGCGCCCACGGTGCTCGTCGAGGACCCGGCGCCCGTCGTCGGACGCGGTCCCGCCGCCGGACGCCGGCGGATGCTCGCCGGCCGGCTGGCCCGGGGGCTCGGCGAGTTGCTGATCACCGCTGGGATCGTCGTCGCGCTGTTCCTCGCCTACCAGCTGTGGGTCACCGATCTGTTCGCCGCGCGGACCCAGGATCGGCTGCACCACCAGCTCGACCAGGCCTGGCGGCGGCCGCCGGCGCCGCGGGCGCCCGCCGGTGATCGGGTGCGGCCGGCTCCGCTGCCACCGGTCGATCTCGGCGACGGCCTGGCGGTCCTGCGGGTGCCGCGATTCGGCCGCGACTATTCCCCCGTCGTCGTGGAGGGCGTCGCCGCCGGTGAGCTGCGGCGCGGGCCAGGCCATATTCCGGGCACGGCCATGCCTGGTCAGCTCGGCAACTTCGTCGTTTCGGGGCATCGGACGACGTATGGAAAACCGTTTAGTCGTCTCGATGAATTGAAGGTTGGCGACCCTCTTGTCGTTGAGGTACGGGACCGTTACTACACCTACCGGGTCACCGGCTCCGAGGTCGTGACGCCGAACCGCGTGGATGTCACCTACCCNGTCCCCAAGCGACCGGGAGTGGCGCCGACCAAGGACCTGATCACCCTGACCACCTGCCATCCGAAGTTCTCGGCGAGCCATCGACTGATCGTGTACGGCGAGCTGGTCGACACCACCGCGAAGTCCGCCGGGGTGCCCCCGGCGGTCAGGGGGGAGTGAGCGATGTACGCGTGGCTCTACCGCCGGCTGCCCGGTCCGCCGCGGCTCCGGCTGACGCTGGCAGTCGTTGCGGTGCTTGCCGTCGTCGCCTTGTTGATGTTCGTTGCCTTTCCCGCGGTGGAGACGGTGTTGCCGAACGGTCGAGTCACACTGGGTAACTGATGGGTGTTGACTCGACGGCGGCGGGCCGCCGGCCACCACTCGTCTGTCGGCGGACCAGCGGATTAGTCGAAATGGCGACGGGCAGGTCCCAACGGGTAGCGGAGTGGAATTCGCCAACGCCTTCACGGGCATTAGGACCCGATGGTCGGGGGAGCGTGTCGGGGACACCGGACGGCTGAGCCGACGCCACCGGAAAGTCGGGCATCGGATACCCTGCGAACTGGGCCACGTTACGCTCTGATAGCGCGGAGATCGGCGTGGACGTGGGGCAGGCCGGGTCGGCGGAGATGGTGGCGGGTGGGCCAGCCACAGGCGGTCCGGAGAGCGGCGCAGGGGCATTGCGGGATAGGCTTCGGGGGAATTCCATGAAATGGCCGGATCGGATACGGCGTGGTTCGGCGCTCCGCCCGGGCGGCGTGGCGTGGGAACCGGGCGGTCGCGGTTGGTCACGTTGCCTGCCGGACGGGGCGCCGCCTGCCGGCGCCGGCGGCCTCGACCGGCTCGACCGGCTCGACCGGCCCGGAGAGGTCCAGGCGGCGCCGCAGGCCGGACCGTCAGGCCGAGGTGGCCGCGGCCACGCCCGTGCGGCGGCGGCCGTCCTCGCCGTCCTCGCCGTCCTCGCCGGGCTGATCGTGCTGGCGCTCGTGGTCGGGTTCGTCCGCCCGCCGGGCTTACCCGGCTCCGCCGGTGACGCCGGGGGACGCGTCGGCGCGGCCGCGATCTCGCTCGCAGGGGTCACGGCGGTCGCCGTGGTCGCCGTCCCCGCGGCGCTGGCGGGTCGGGCCCGCGCCTGCGGCGGCACCTGGTGGGGCTCCAGGCGGGGGCGGCGGCGCTGGGCCGGTGACGAGCTGACCGGGCTCGCCGACCGCCGGCACTTCCTCGACGCGGTCGGCCGCAGCCTGGGCGGCGGCCATCGGGCGCGCGCCGTGACGCCGGTCGCGGTCCTGCTCCTCGACCTCGACCGGATGCGCGACGTCAACGGCGCCCTCGGCCACGAGCAGGGCGACCGGCTGATCGTCACCGTGGGCCGGCGCCTGCTCGCCGCCCTGCCCGCCTCGACCCTGCTCGCGCGGGTCGACGGTGACGCCTTCGCGGTGCTGCTGCGCGGCGGCGAGGTCGACGGCGCCGAGCGGCTCGCGGCCGTCCTGCGGGAGGCGCTCGAACCGCCGGTCCTGCTCGCCGGCACCCCGGTCCGACCCGACGCGAGCATCGGGATCGCCTGCTCTCCCGAGCATGGCCGGGTGGCGCTGGAGCTGTTCCGTCACGCCGAGGAGGCGATGCTCGCCGCGAAACGGTCCCGGTGCGGGCAGGCGGTCTACAACCGGGCACATCCCCCGATCAACCGGGCGCGGCTGCTGCTGCGCGCCGAGGTGCGCCAGGCGTTGGACCGCGGCCAGCTCGAGCTGAGCTACCAGCCGAAGGCCGACCTGCGCAGTGGCCGGATCAGCGGGGTCGAGGCGCTCGTGCGCTGGCGCCATCCGGTCGACGGGGTGCGCCCGCCCGACGTGTTCCTCGCCGAGCTCGACCGGGCCGGGCTGATGCCGAAACTGACCGTGTACGTCCTCGACCAGGCGCTGGCCGCCTGTGCGGGCTGGCACGCCGGGGGCGCACCGCTGTCGGTCTCGGTCAACGTGCCGGCGTCGGTCATCGTCGACCGCGCCTTCGTCGGCGTGGTGCGCGCGGCGCTGGCCCGCCACCGGCTCCCGCCGTCGGCGCTGGTCGTCGAGGTCACCGAGGACAGCCTCATCGAGGCCCGGGAGGCGGCGCGGCGCACGCTGGCGGGTCTGCGCAGCCTGGGCGTGCGGGTCAGCCTGGACGACTACGGCACCGGCTTCTGCTCGCTGACCTATCTGCGCGAACTGCCGGCAGACGAGGTGAAGCTGGACCGTACGTTCCTGCGCGATCTCGACCGTGACCCCGCGGCGGTCGAGATCGTGCGCTCCACGGTCTCGCTCGCCCACGCGCTGCGGCTGCGCATCGTCGCCGAAGGGGTGGAGACCCAGCGGTCCTGGCAGGCGCTGGCCGACTGGCAGTGCGACGAGGTGCAGGGCTTCTTCGTCGCCGGGCCGATGACGGGCGACCGGGTCGTCGGGTGGCTGCGCGAGTGGGCCGCCCGGCTCGCCGTCCCCCCCGACGCCGCGGCGTCGGGGGGCGGGGCCCTGGTCGGCGCCGGCCTGGCCCCGGAGGTTGGCGCCGCGGCCGTTCCGGCGCTGTCGGCACCGCCGTCGGCCGGTGCCGGCGCACCGCGGCCGGGCCAGTGGCCGGCGGGCCTGCGCGGCACCCCGGCGCCCGCCACGGCCTGGCGGGCGGCCGGCTACCTGGTGCAGACCGACCTGGCGGCCTCCTGAGCTCAACAGGCCGGCCCCTGCCGGGCCGCCGCCGTGTCCAGCCGCAGCGTCAGCTCGGCGACCGCCCTGATCTCCCGGGCGTTCTCGCCCGGCGCCCCCGCGACGAGCCGCTCGCAGATCCCGCGGTACATCGCCGGGTAGCTGTCGAGTCGGTTCACCCGGCGGCGGCGCAGGATCCGGGACCCGGCCTNGGCGCTGTACCGGGCGCCGTCGACGATGGTCGCCGTCACCCCGTTGGCCCGCAGTTCGGTGTGCTCACGCAGGCCGAAGCNGCTGCCGCCGGCGCTGGTCAGCACGAGCGAGAGGATCGCGTCGTTCACGAGCTCGACGTACACGGTGAAGGTACCCGTGCGGGCGGAGGTGACCGTGGCGCGGCGCACCGGGGCGAAGTCGTTGAGCCACAGGAAGTGGTCGATCCAGTGGCAGCCGTTGCTCACCAACCGGGTCCGCGAGGCCGGCCAGCGGTACCAGTGCCGGGCGGGCAGCGGCTCCTCGTACACCACCGCGCTGTAGAGCATCGGCTCGCGCGCCTCGCCGAGGCGGAGGTCGGTGCGTAGCCAGGCGTTGATCGGCGAGTGGCGGCGCTGGAAGCAGGCGAACAGACGCCCGCCGCCGTCGATGAGCTTCGCCAGCTCCTCGAGGTCCTCCTCGGTGGTGACCAGGGGTTTCTCGACGACGGCCGCCGAGCCGCGGCGCAGCGCCGCGTGGGCCAGCGGGGCATGGGTGTGGTGGTAGCCGGCGATCAGCAGGACGTCCGCCGGGTCGTCCTCGGCCGGCAGCGGCGAGGTGTCCCAGGACCACCGGTCGGTGCGCCGGGCGCCGATCTGCACGGGATCGAGTTCGTGCACCCGGATGAGGTCGAGGTGTTCGCCGATGTGCGGGACGATCTGGGTCTTGGCGTAGTGGCCGAGCCCGAACAGGGCCGCGGTGGGCCGGCGGGCGGACCCCGGCGCGGCGCCGGGTGCCGGGCGCCGCCGCGTGCTGGTCGCGATCGGGCTGGCGCCGGTGAGCAGCCGGTCGTCCGGCCTGGCCCCGCGCCACTCGACCGCGAGCCACGCCACGAGTCGGTCGACGGCCGCCGGGTCCAGCGCGATCCCGGCCAACGGCGACCAGCCGACCAGCGCGTCGTCGACCACCGGCGGCGGGCTCGCCGGTCGGGCCCGGTGGACGATCGTCGCCCCGCCCGGCCGGGCACCGGGGTCGACCGGTCGGGGGACGTCTGCCGCACGGACCGGGCGGATGAGGTCGCGGTGCAGGACGACCCGCTCCATGCACGCCGGGTGGCAGGGCGCGACGAAGGCGACGGGGGAGCCGGGCGCCGGGACAGCCGTCGGCGACGCCGGCGCCTCGCCCCCCGGGAACGGCGCCGGCTCGACCGTGCCCAGCCCGACCCCCACGTACCGCCGGTTGCGGTCGCGTTCCCGCAGCCGGCTGGCGGTCTTGCGAGCCACCGCCCGAGCCCCGAACTCGCGGGTGTAGGCGGCCAGCGCCCGGGAGCCGCCCGACCGCACGAAGAACTGGTCGTCCACCGGGACCAGGGTGATCCAGACGGACGGATGGACGCGCGCCTGCCCGGCCGTCGGGGTCTCGTCGAGGAAGCCGTCGGCCCAGCGCTGCGCGAGGAGAACCCTCATCCCGCCGCCGGCGCCCGTCCGACCGGTTGGGCGCGGCAGGCGCCGGCGAGCAGTGTCAGCGGAGCCGTCAGCGCCGCGTCGATCAGCCGCGCGCAGGTCTCGAACGCCTCCCGACCGCCCTCGAGCGGGTCGGACAGGTCGTCGATCGACGCCGGCACGACGCGGCCCGAGGCCCGGACCCGCCAGGCGGCCGCGGCCAGGTGCTCCCCGGCCAGCCGCGGCTCACCCGGCGGCACGTCCGCGGGGCGCACCCCGGAAGTCAGCCGGCCGAACTCGCGCACGGTGAAGGTCCGGCGCAGGGCGCGCGGCGCGAGGGCGACCACCGCCGAGCGGTGCTGTCGGGTCGCGCACAGGACCAGGTCGCTGGCGCCGATCAGCTCCGCGGTCAGCGGCCGGGTGCGGAACGCGCCGGGGTCCACGCCCCGTGCGCGCAGCAGCGCCGCGGCGTGCGGGTGCATCGGCGCGGCCGGTTCCGCGTACACCCCGGCGCTGTGGAACACGGGCGCCGCGCCGGGCGCCGCGCCGAACCGGGCCGCGGCGAGGTGCTCGGCCAGCGGCGAGCGGCAGAGATTGCCGGTGCAGACCATCAGCACCGTCCACGGCCGGCCCGGCTCGCCCGCCCCGGTGGCGCTCATGCCGGACGGGGCGCGCTGCCCCGACGCCAGTACACGCCCGTCCAGTCGACCTGGATGATCGGTTCGGACACGCCGTGGGCGGCCCGGTAGTCGTCCACGGCTGCCCGACACCCGGGAACCGCCCCGTAGTCGTCGATGATGCAGTAGCCGCCGGGGGACAGCTTCGGGTACAGCGCGCCGAGCGCGTCGATGGTGCTCTCGTACATGTCACCGTCCAGGCGCAGCACCGCCAGGCGTTCGATCGGCGCGTCGGGCAGCGTGTCGCGAAACCATCCCGGCAGGAAGCGGACCTGGTCGTCGAGCAGGCCGTAGCGGCGGAAGTTCTCCCGCACCTGGTCGACGGAGACGACGAGGGCGGAGTGCTCGTGGTGGCGGTCGCCGGCGTCGGCCGCGTAACGCGGGTCGGGCACCGGCAGCCCGGCGAAGGAGTCGGCGACCCAGATCGTGCGGTCGTCGACCCCGTAGGCGGCCAGCACCCCGCGCATCAGGATGCAGGCCCCGCCCCGCCACACCCCGGTCTCGATGAGATCGCCGGGGACGCCGTCGCGGATCACCTGCTCGGTGCACTCCTGAAGGTTGCGCATGCGATGTTCGCCGGTCATCGTGTGCGCGAGTCTCGGCCAGTCCCGCCCGTCGTCGCGGGCGTCGGGTGAGGATCTCTTCACGATCTCCACTCCCTGGCGCTCGGCGGCCAGGGCCAGGATGCGCCGGGCGCCGCCGCGCGGCTCCCACACGCTGCCGTCCCCGCCGTCCCAGAGGGAGAAGGTGAGGGTGGACCGGAGGAGATCGAGGTACCGCGACGTGGTGTCGGGCAGGTCGTCGCGGGTGCCGGTCGGCGTCGTGGTCATCGTCGCTCCTGGATGGGGGATGGATCGCCGGTGAGGTCGGTGACGGGGTCGATGGTGGTGCGGGGCGCGGGGATCGC